>NZ_KV788244.1:0-144561 GCF_001807225.1 Corynebacterium sp. HMSC05E07 | reverse complement strand
GGAGACTTCGACATGCGCAAAGCCACCGCACCCACCACCCCAGACGACTAAGACAAACGGACCGGGCCGACGCACCCCTCGGCCCGGTACCAACTACCCGGAACACGACAGTACCGAGTCCCCAGAACCGAGTCCCCAGAACACCGGTACCAAAAACTCGCATCTGACAAGAAAGTGAACTCTTTATTACCACAAGACAAAAACATGCCTTTAGGTCTGGGGTTCGCCACGGTAATCGCCTACGCTATGCCATGTTCACCCATTGTTTCGCCGCTATCCTTTTCAGGAGCATCATGTTTTCTCGCAATAAGATCATGGCCGTTATCATGGCCGCTTGTGTTACTGTCGCACCTACCGCCACCGCAGCAACCACATCACCACAGGGTTCCCCCATTGTCACTCAGCCACGAACCAGTGATTTCTCGTCATTGAAAGACGGGGAAAGTCTTCGCCTGCGCGAAGGTATTTCTGTCACAAAGCAATCTGGCCGATTGATAGTCGCATCTCCGGCCGACGAAGAACGCTCTATTTGTGCAACATCGGTAGCTACAGTCTTGTTCGGCATGGGGTCAGTTGCCCTCTTTGCTTTGGCAGCAGCTCTCGGACCAGGAGAAGTAGCCGTCATTGCTGGTGTGGAAATGACCGCCGAGCAACTAGGCTACGCGGCCGGTGCCTCCGGAAGTTTTGCGGCTCTGGAAGCATGGGCTGATAGTAAGGTATGTAACTAAGGAGTGCTATGACAATCCTTTTCTATCTTCTTCTTGCAAGTACCCCTTTCGTCGGCATTGGATCATTCATGTGGGCCCGTAAGAATAAAAAGTCTGTGCGCCGATAACCCCTTCTTGGTGGCTTTTGAGGCAGACTAATCCTCAAACCTGCTGGCGGTATCTCCGCTAGCAGGTTTTTCTTACTGCTGTAGCGACTAAAAGACCTTATGGGTCGCAACGATATCTTTCCCCACCAGGTCTTCGATTAACGCAACCTTCACTCCCTATCTCCCCTTGAACGGACTAAGAACTTTAAGGTAGACGTTGCGCGATAACTCGAAAATCTCCACAGCAGTGTTAACAGAATGTCGTGAGATAGATGATCGGATCACCTTGTCCGTAACTGTAGGTGCCTGCGAGGTCAACTCCGATACGGCAGGTTATCCCTTATTGCGGAAGACGAAGATGGAGGAGAAGTCCTGGTCACCGTGGCCCATGGCTTGCTGCTCCTCAAAGCGCTGAATGGCGGCGGTGACGGCAGGCAGCGGCTTGTTGGCGGTCATCTCCATGAGCTTGGCGTCTTTGCACAGGGCATCGACGGTGAAGTCGCCCGGAGTGGTGTTACGCTCGCCGGTGATGAATGGACCCTTCATGTTCTTCATGAAGGCCAGGCCGGTGATGTCGAGCATTTCGAGGATGACCTCGGAATCGAGGCCTTCCGCCTCACCAAGGTGGAGCGCCTCGAGCAGACCCTCGGCGGTGACGGCGAGGGCTAGGTTGGCTAGGAGCTTGCCGATTGCCGCGGTGGCGGCAGACTCCACGCCGATGAGCTTGTTCTCGTCAGCCCAGGGCTCGGCAATGGTCATGGCGAGCTCGCGGCGGTCGTCGTCAGGCGTGCCTACGTAGGCACCGAGTTTTCCCTCACGCGCCGGGCCGAGCGAGCCGACGACGGGTGCGTGGACATAAGTGTCCACCGCAGCGGCGAACTCGCGGGCGGAATTGGGGGAGACAGTCGTGGTGTCAATCCATGTCACGCCCTCGGGGATGAGGTCCGTGTCGATGACACGTTCACGGATGTCATCCGGGCCAAAGAGCGAGGTGATGATGACCTCTGCGCCCTCCACGGCGGCGGTGGGGGAATCAGCGAGTGAAGCGCCGGCGTCGACGAGCGGCTGTGCGCGCTCCGCGGTGCGGTTCCACACGGTGAGCTCATGATGGTCGAGGAGGTGTCGGGCGAGCTCGGTACCCATGCGGCCAGTTCCCAGGAATGCAATCTTCATGACGCCCAGTGTGCCATCATTGTGGGCAGGCTCGCCGCGATTCATGCGGGCCCCGGATAAGTCGGAGGGCTTTAGCCGGTTGTGGCCCTCGGTGATTTTTGTCGTTGCCTGCGCCATTTCCATGGACGGGCTGGGCTGGGCCATGAAGTCCATCCCCGTGGGCACCGCTTATGCGGTGTGGGCCGGCGTGGGTGCGGTGGTTACCGTCATCTATTCCTTTGCGGCAGGGCATGAGGCGGCAACAGTATGGAAGGTGCTGTTCCTCGCCATGATCATTGGCGGGATCGTGGGCCTGAAGGTGGTGCATTAGGAGGCGTCGTCGTTTCACACGACGAAGGAGAATCGATAGATCGGTGAGTGGACGTTTATGGGCTTGCATAGTAGACTTCTGGATATCAAGCCGTAAGGCAAATAGGCTCTGGCCCCAGCGATGCTGGGGCCATCTTTTATTTCGCTGGGAATTGCTTTAGCGCTTCAGGCCTAGTTCTTGCTGTATGAGTTTCATAAACGCCTCTTGATAGTGGAAATATCGGCAAGAGGGGATTGAGGTGCGAAGAACTCAAAAACGCACCGCTTATCCAATATGGAGTCCCCCCGAACTTTTGGGCTTCAGAATACCTGATAAGTCGGGAGGAGAAGAGGGATCATTCGTAGCGCAGCGCCTCGATCGGATCGAGCTTCGCGGCCTTTCCAGCGGGATAGTAGCCAAAGAAGAGTCCGATGGAGAGCGAGAATAGCATCGACATGATGACCGCCCACAGTGGTGGGAGGACGAGTGCGCCAATGGCTGCGGCGCCCGCCATGCCAGCGGCGGTGCCGATGGCAATGCCGATGAGACCACCGATGAGGCAGACCACGACGGCCTCCGTGATGAACTGCATGCGAATATCGCGGCGGCGCGCGCCGAGGGCCTTGCGGATACCGATTTCGCGGGTACGTTCCGTGACCGTGATGAGCATAATGTTCATCACGCCGATGCCGCCGACGAGCAGCGAAATGCCGCCGATAGCCGCAAGAACCAAGCTCATTGTGGTGAAGATCTGGTTGAGGGAGGCGAGATCTTCACTGAAGTCTGTTACCTCAACCTTGTAGTCAGGATTGTCGGCATAGTAGCTATCGAAGACGCGCTGCAGGTTGCTGGCCACCGTGGCTTTGTCCAGATCGGGGTTACCGCTGATGGAGACCTGGGAGAACCCCTCGCCGGCGCCGGGGTAGTCAGATAACTCAGATTCCAGTGTGTAAGGCACGAGGGCGGTCTGGCTTGGTCCTGTTCCGATGAGGGGGCCAGTTTGTGGTTCCTCGTAGACGCCGATGACTGCCAAGTCCAGCGTGGTGTTCTCCCCGTCCTCGAAGGTGACGTACTGGCCCACGGCGGCCTCTGGGCTACCGAAGAGCTCAGAGGCAGTCTCTGCCGTGATCATGGTGGCGGGGCGAGAAGAGTCGATGTCATCGTTGCTCAGCGAGCGGCCCGCCACGATGGAGAATTGTGAGGCGGTGACGTAGTCAGGGTTGGTGGGGCGAAGAAGCAGATTGGAAGATTTTTCATTCTGGTCGTCGCTATCGGCCAGCATTGTCCCAGAGAAGGAGTTGTACTCGCCGATGATGATGCCGGTGATTTGATCCCCCATGGAGTCCTTGATGCTGTCGAGCATGTCCGGGGTGATGAGGGAACTCTCATCGTCGATGGGACCACCGCCCATGAAGGTATCTTGAGCTTCTTCTTCCTCGCCCTCCTCAGGGCGTTCTGTCACCTGGACGGAAAAGTTGTTGGCGCCGACCTTGTCAAGGTCATTCTGCACAGAGGTCTGCAGTGAATGGCCCAGCGTGACGATGGCGATGACGGCGGCAATGCCGATGATGACGCCCAACAGCGTCAGCGCCGAGCGCATCTTGTTGGTGCGAAGGCTCGTCAGCGCCATCTTGGTGGACTCAGCGAAATTCATGACAACACCCCGTCCTTCATCGTGACGGTGCGGCTGCATTCATCAGCCAACTCCGGGTTGTGGGTAATGAACAAGATTGTCTTTCCGTGCGTGCGGTGCAGTTCGTGGAAGAGATCCATGACCATGCGGCCGGTCTGCGAATCCAGTGCGCCGGTGGGCTCGTCCGCCAAGAGAATCTCCGGCTGGTTAGCCAAGGCGCGAGCCACAGCCACGCGCTGCTTTTGACCGCCGGAGAGCTCGTTGGGCAGGTGGTTCATGCGGTCTGCCATGCCGACCATCTCCAAAAGCTCTTCCGCGCGCTGGGTGCGCTCATGGGCCGAAACACCTGCATAAACCATGGGCATCTCCACGTTCTTCAGCGCGGACATGCGGCCGATGAGATTGAAGTTCTGGAAGATGAACCCGATTTTTTGGCCGCGGAAGGTGGCTAGTTTGTCGTCGCCAAGCGCCAGCGCATCAACGCCAGCCAGGTGGTACTCGCCGGCAGTGGGGCGATCGAGCAAGCCGATGATGTTCATGAGCGTGGACTTGCCGGAACCAGACTGGCCTACCACAGCCACGAACTCGCCCTCGTCCACGGAAAAGTCCAGGCCAGGGATGACGGTCAGCTCGCTATCGAGGCCCTCGTTGAAGCGTTTGACAATGCCCCGCATCTCAATGAGGCGGCTCATGCGTTCTCATCCGCGCCGGAGACGGAGGCTGCTTGACCAACCATGTCCTTGTACATTTCGGCTTGGGTGATGACGGTATCGCCCTCCTTGACACCGGAGGCAATCGCGGCGGCGAAAGCGGACTCGGTGGACACGGTGACCGTACGGGCGTGGATTTCTCCGTCTTCAACGACGAGCACGGACTTCTTTCCGTTGTCCTCGAAAATGGCGGACAGCGGTACGGTGATGGCGTTCTTGTTCTGTTCCGTGATGATCTTGGCCTTGGTGGTGGAGCCTAGGCGGAGGCCTTCGCGGTTGCCCTCGACGCGGATGTCCACGGGGAATTCGGGCTTGGAGGAGCCAGAACCGCCACCGGAACCCGAGCCGGATTCGGCGGACATAGGCTGCTCAGCCGTGGGGGAGATGAAGGTGACCTTGCCTTTGTATTCCTTGCCCGGGCTCGACGGTGTGGTGAACGTGACCTCGTCGCCGACCTTGATGTTGGCGATATCGCCTTCCTTGACCGTGGATTTCACCAGGAGTGTGGAATCATCAGCCACGGTGAGGATGGGGCCTTCGGCAGGCATGCCAGCCTGGCCATTGACGGCAGTGATGACGCCCGCTAGCGGGGAGCGCAGGTCTGCCTGGGACAGGGTGTACTCGAGTGGGCCGTTCTCCTTGGCGCTGTTTGCGCTTGCCGACGCCGCACTTTCCACCGCATGGTTCACCGCTTGGGACTGGGCGGAGATTTGTTGCTCGATGGCCAAGTTGCTGGCCTGGAGCGCACGTTCGGCATCAGAAACAGCCTGGTAAGAGGCGGCAGTAGCGCGCTGCTGTTCGCCGAGCTCGCGGTCGATGCCGCGGAGGACGCGGTTGTAGGAATCCTCGGTGTCTTTGAGCTGGCGTTCGGCATCCGACACCGCCTCATCGGAATCGAGGTAGCTCAGGATGGCACTGGCGGTCTGCACACCAGAGACGTCTTCGGTGGCGGTGCCGATGGAAGCAAGCGCTGCTTGGAAGGACTTGGACTCGGCGTCGCGCACTCCGTTGCGGGCTTGGTCGACGGCGGCGCGGGCTTCCGCAACCTCGGGGCGATCTCCCTTGGTAGCGAGGGCTTCATCGAGTTTCTTCTGCGCTTCGGTGTACTCACTCTGAGCGGAGTTGACTGCAGACTGTGCGCTGTTGACCTCTGGATTAAGACCTTGGTCGAGGGATTCTTGAAGTTGGCGCAGTTGCAGCTGGGCGTCCTCAATCTGATGGACGGACTCTAGCTTTCCTGCCTCCTGCGCAGTGCGCTGGGCCTCGAGCTCGCGCTCGGTGTCGGTGGTGTCCATTCGGCCTAGAAGTTGCTGTGCATCGACGCGGTCACCGACTTTTGCCTCAAGGGACTGGATAGGTCCAGTGAGTGAAGTCGTCAGGGAAAGCTCGCGTTCAGCAGCTACCGTGCCGGTTGCGGATACCGAGCTGATGAGATCCTCTTTGGCCGCCGTGGTGATGTCGGCCGAGGTTAGCTGGATATCTGAGGAACCACTGGTGAGTGCGTAGTACCCACCGCCGCCTGCGAGGAGAACAGCCGCGAGGGCGCCTGCTGTGATGCCGAGAGCTTTCTTGTTCATGAATCCCTTGCCTTGTCAGAAAAGCTGTGAATGTAAACCGGGTATAGATTAACTCTCGTGCATGTAGGTTGTCAGTCAACTCAGGGTGAATATCGGAAGTAGATCAGGGTCTACCCCTAGAGGGCGTGAGGCCATGAGGACTGGTGACGTTTCGATCAAATAGGGGCCCGAAGATGGGCAGTTTTCTGCCACTATTTGATCGAAACGTATGTGGCATCTGACTTTTAGAAGGGCACATCAATATAGATGTCTTCCGCCTTGGGCAGGGGCGGAAGTTCGGGCAGCTGGTCCAAGCCGTCCTCGACTTCTTGCGGGATGGGTATATACGTGGGCACGCGTGGGGGCTTGGGGAACTCTGGCTTAGGTTTGGGCTTGGGCTGGTGTGGCGGCTGGACTGGGCGTGGTGCCGGTGCGTGGACTGTGACAGTTTCCACCTGGATAGGCGGAGCTGGTGTTGGCGTTGGTGCTAGCGGCTGGTCTGGTACTTGCTGAGGTGCGTCTTTTTCTGGTGCGCTAGGGGCCAGGGAAGTAGTTTTGCCCAAACGGGAGACCGGCTGTGGTGCGGCGGTGGGCTGCCAGGACGATGGTGCGGTGCTGGCATCTGGTGCGTGGAGTTTCGTCGAAGTGGGGTGGAGAGGTGTTGTGGTTTCTGCCTGAGTAGCAGCACAGGATGCGAGCGGAAGGCAAGCAAGAATGACAAGAGTGTGGCGTGGTGCCATAGGAGTTCCCCCTTGGTAACGTGGCCCGTCCCAGCGCACCCCCGCGCATGAGGACAGACCATAAAAATGCGGTTGTGTTGCCAGCATAGCGGTCTTGCGGCAAAGCTGCAGGGCAAAGCCCGAGGGGCAGGGGGAGAGGCATAGGGAGGGACTCAAACTTTTGTATAGGGCTAAAACCGATACAATGTGGGGTATGCCTATCTCTAGCCAGCAGAATACGAACAAGTCCGCCCAGTGGTTTGACCGCGCTACGAAGGTCACCCCGGGTGGCGTGAATTCTCCGGTCCGCGCTTTCGGATCCGTCGGCGGCCAGGCCCGTGTTATCGCTCGCGGCAAAGGCTCCCGACTGTGGGATATTGATGGCAATGAGTACGTGGATCTGGTCAGCTCCTACGGTCCGATGATCCACGGCAACGCTCACCCAGCCATCGTGGAGGCCGTGCAGAAGGCGGCCGCCGACGGCCTCTCCTTCGGCGCTCCCACGGAGGGTGAGACCCTTCTGGCAGAGCACATTGTCGAGCGCACCGCCGTGGAGCAGGTTCGCCTCGTCAACTCCGGCACAGAGGCCACGATGTCTGCGGTGCGCCTCGCCCGCGGTTTTACTGGCCGCGCGAAGGTCCTCAAGTTTGAGGGCTGCTACCACGGCCACGTGGATGCACTGTTGGCGTCGGCTGGCTCCGGCGTTGCAACCTTTGCGCTGCCCGACTCCCCGGGTGTGACGGGGGCGTCGGCAGCGGACACCATCGTCGTCCCATACAACGACCTCGACGCTGTGCGCCAGGCCTTCGCCGCACACCCAGGCGAGATTGCCTGCATCATCGCTGAGGCAGCCGCCGGAAACATGGGCACTGTGGCTCCTGAGGAGGGCTTCAACGCGGCGCTCAAAGAGATCGCGCACGCCGATGGCGCCCTACTCATCCTCGATGAGGTCATGACGGGTTTCCGTACCTCTCACAAGGGCTGGTTCGGCGTGGACGGCGTGGCTGGTGACCTGGTGACCTTTGGCAAGGTGGTCTCCGGTGGCTTGCCGGCGGCTGCCTTCGGTGGCCGCGCTGACGTGATGGCGCACCTGGCGCCGTCGGGCCCCGTTTATCAGGCGGGAACGCTCTCCGGTAACCCGGTCGCGATGGCTTCTGGCCTGGCGTCGCTGGAGCTTGCCACCGAGGAGCTTTACCCGCGTCTGAAGGCTAATGCTGACCGCCTGACTGGCCTGATCACGGCAGCACTTGATGCCGCTGGCGTGGCGCACCACATCCAGCGAGCAGAGTCGATGTTCTCCATTCGCTTCGCTGAGGGCCAGGGCCGCAATTTTGCGGACATGCAGGCGGCCGAGACGTGGCGCTTCGCGCCGTTCTTCCACGCTTTGTTGGAGGGCGGCGTCTATGTTCCGCCGTCAGCATTCGAGACGTGGTTTGTGTCCGATGCGCTCACGGACAATGATTTTGAGGTAATCGAGGCGGCACTCAAGCCGGCTGCCCGCGCTGCGGCGAGTGCCCAGCAGTAAATCACGAGTACACGAGGGGATACCACGAGGCTTATGTCGACCACCATCGTCCACTTCGTCCGCCATGGCGAGGTCTATAACCCGGACAAGATCCTGTACGGACGCATCCCGGGCTACCACCTGTCTTCCCGTGGACACTCCATGGCTGCGCGCACCGCGAAAGCCTTTGAAGGCCATGACGTGACGTACTTGGCGGCCTCGCCGCTCCAGCGCGCACAGGAAACCGCACAGCCGATTGCGAAGGTGACGGGCTTGGAGGTGGACGTCGATAAGGGCGTCATCGAATCCGGCAACCGCTTCGAGGGGCTGCGCACCAAGGGCTGGAATTCGCAGCTGTGGAACCCGCAGCGCTGGCCGCTCATGGTCAACCCGCTCAAGCCGTCCTGGGGCGAGCCGTTTGAGCAGATCGCCGCACGCATGATGGACGCCGCCGAGCGCGCCCGTTCGAAGGCTGAGGGCCATGAGGCCATCGTGGTCTCCCACCAGCTGCCCATCGTCATGGTTCAACGCACCGTACTGGGCAAGCGCTTGGCACACGCGCCGTGGGATCGTGAGTGTGACTTGGCGTCGGTGACCTCAGTGGTTTACCGCGATCATGAGATTGTGGACATCTTCTATTCTTCCCCTGCGCAGGACATCTAATGCGGGGCTTAAAGATTGGTGCCGCAGTAGTCGTGGCCGCGCTGGCGCTTGTTGGCTGCTCGCAGAGCGAAGATAATTCACAGAACGCGGTGGCCTCCGGTGGCACATTCCAGTTCATTTCACCTGGTGGACAGACCACGATTCGCTATGACGAAGCTGACCGTAAACCACTGAAGGATTTCTCCGGTGAAGACTTAAGAGATGAGTCCACAACGATCAAGCTTTCGGATTTCAAGGACCAGATTGTCGTGCTCAACTCGTGGGGCCAGTGGTGTGCGCCGTGCCGTTCGGAATCGGATGATCTGCAGGCGATTCACACAGAGTTGCAGAAGCGCGACATCGGCACCGTGCTGGGCATCAACGTCAAGGATTTTAACCCGGACATTTCCAGGGACTTCATGGCCGATAATGGCTTGGAGTACCCCTCCATCTATGACCCGCCGTTCAAGACTGCCGCGGCACTCGGCGGCGTACCAACCTCGGTGGTGCCCACCACCATCGTGCTGGATAAGCAGCACCGCCCAGCCGCGGTCTTCTTGACCGAAATCACGGAAAAGGAAGTCCTCGAGGTCGTCGACGAGCTGGAGAAAGAACAGTGATCCTTGCCGCTGACGGGCTTGGACAGAGCTTTGCCGACGCCGCCGCGGCCGGCCCTCTTCTCCTGGGAATTCTGGCCGCTGCCGCAGCAGGTTTAGTGTCTTTTGCCTCGCCCTGTGTGATTCCCCTCGTGCCCGGCTACATGTCATACCTTGCCTCCGTGGTCGGCGGTGAGGTCAGCTACGACGCGGAGTTGGGGGTGGGCGTCGGCAAGCGTAGGCAATGGGCCGTCGTCGCTGCCGCAGCACTGTTCGTGCTGGGATTCACCGTTGTGTTTGTGCTGGCCACGGTGTCCGTGTTTGGAGCTATTTCGGCGCTGACGCTCAACGCAGACACCCTCATGCGTGCCGGCGGCATCATCACCATCCTCATGGGCATCGTGTTCATGGGCGTGGTGCCGGTGCTGCAGAAGGATACGCGCATGGCGCCGAAACGCTGGACCACCTGGCTGGGTGCTCCGCTGCTCGGTGGAGTGTTCGCGCTGGGGTGGACTCCTTGTCTGGGACCGACGCTGGCAGCCATCCTCTCCGTGTCTGCAGGCACGGAGGGGACGACGGCACTGCGTGGCACTGTCCTCATCATTGGTTATTGCCTGGGGCTGGGGCTTCCCTTTCTGCTTGTGGCATTTGGTTCTGCCAAGGCTATGCGGACTATTTCCTGGATGCGGAAACACTCCCGAGCCATCCAGATTATCGGTGGTATCGCCATGATCCTCGTGGGCCTAGCCTTGCTGACCGGCCTGTGGGAAAGCTTCATCAACGCCATTCGTCAGTGGACCGTCTCCTGGTCTGAGTCCACCGGCACGACGCTGATTTAAGGAGAGATTTTTCGTGAGGTATATCCGCAAAGCCTGGCACTGGTTGACCAGCATGCGCACGGCTCTGGCATTGCTCTTTTTGCTCGCCATTGCCGCTATTCCGGGCTCTCTCCTGCCGCAGCGCTCTTTGAATGAGTCCAACGTCAACGACTTCATCGAGACCAACGGCAAGGTTGCGGAGCTCTACGATAAGCTGCAATTTTTTGACGTCTTCTCTTCGGTGTGGTTCCAGGCCATCTACGTGCTGCTCATGATTTCACTGGTGGGCTGCATCATTCCGCGCTCCTGGGATCACTACAAAGCCTGGAAGACCCCGCCTACCCGAGCGCCGAAATACCTGGAGAAGATGCCGCTCAACGCCACGGGACACTCGGAGAAATCTCCGGAGGACATCGCCGCAGCGACGAAGACCATGCTGAAGAAGTGGCGTGTTTCGGAGGTGTCTCCGGACAAAGACCGCGCCGGTGCGCAGTCCTTCTCCGCTGAGCGTGGCTATGCCCGAGAACTGTGCAATCTCATCTTCCACGTTGCTCTCGTGGCCATTTTGCTCACCATGGCTGCCGGCCGTTTGGTGACCTACGAGGGCCAAGTCATTGTGGTGACGGAAAAGAACTCCCAAGGTCAAACCCAGGAGCAGACGCAGTCCACGGAGTTCTGTAACACGTCTACCTCTGTGTATGATTCCTTCCGCGCCGGGCCGCTTTTCGACGGCACCGGGCTCCACCCCTTCTGCTTCCTCGCCCACGACTTCACGGCGGACTACCTGCCCAATGGCCAGGCGGAGATGTTTACCTCCAACGTGTCCTATGCCGTGGGCGATGACATCTTTAGTGACCCATCGACATGGGAGGATTACCAGCTTCAGGTAAACCACCCGCTGCGTATTGAGAATAACCGCGTTTACCTGCAAGGTCACGGCTTTGCGCCGACGATGACCGTGGAGTGGCCTAACGGCGAAAAGCGCACGCAGACCATTCAGTTCCAGCCGAATGACATGACCTACTTCCTGTCCTCGGGTGCGATGCGCTTTGATCCGCCGGCGGGAATGTATCCAGACCTGTTTGAGCGCCGCCAGAATCAGATCGCCATCCAAGGGCTTTTCGCCCCAACGGCCGAGTGGTCTGGAGAAAACGGCAAGCTGCTTCAATCCTCTTTCCCAGCGATGAATGACCCGGCCGTGGCTATTGACATCTACCGTGGCGATGCCGGTTTGGACACGGGCCGCCCGCAGTCCTTCTTCTCCCTCGACCCCAACCTCATCCAGACGGGTCAGCTGCAAAAGATCGACCGCGTCAACCTCACGCAGGGTGAGTCCGTCACACTGGATGATGGCACGAAGATCAGCTTCGATGGTGCTTCTGAGTTTGCGAACTACCAGATTTCCTATGACCCCTTCCAAGGGTGGGTTCTGGTGTCTGCCTTGGTGATGCTGCTATCCCTCGTGGGCTCGTTGGTGATTAAGCGCCGCCGCGTGTGGGTACGCATCCGCCCGTCCGCTGATGGTGGCACCGATATTGAGATGGGTGGCCTTGCGCGCACCGACCGCGCCGGCTGGTCTGAAGAGTTCTACGCGTTGCACCGCGAGCTTCTCGAGCTGCCGGATCCGGATGAGGTTGAGGAAGACGTGCTGTACTCCGCCGACTAAAGGTGCGCAACCTATCAGTCAAAAGTTGGATACTGTCAGGTAAGAGGGGTAGCCTTATGAGCACTATTCATCTCTCCGTTGAGTGAGCACTTTCTTGAGCACTGTGAAGGCAAGGTTTCTCATCCATGCAGATTGATCAGAATCTGTCCAACTTCTCCGACATCGCCGTCCAGACCGCGTTCGTTATCTACGCCCTCGCGCTGGTGTTGTCCTTGGTCTACTACGGCCGCATGCAGGGCATCATTGAAGGACTGCGTGCGCGTTCTGCCGCCGTGGCCCAGCAGCGCGAGCTGGCTACCGTCGGCGGCCCGGCAGGGGACGCGGTGCTTGACGACGCCCCCTCGGCCGGCCTTAGCGAGGACGCCGACCTTGCTAAGAAGCAGGAGAAGGCGGACAAGCTCGGCGGAATGACGCAGATGTTGCTGTGGCTGGGTATCGCACTGCACCTAGCCGCGATTGTGTTGCGCGGCTTGGCCACCAGCCGATTCCCGTTTGGCAACCTCTACGAGTACGTGCTCATGGTGACTGCTGGCGTCATGGTGGTGGCGACCATCGCGATGCAGCGCAAGGAGTGGCGCACCCTGTGGCCATGGCTGCTGACCCCGATCCTGGCGCTCATGTTCTACGGTTCCACGAAGCTGTACGCGGAGTCCGCCCCCGTGGTGCCGGCGCTGCAGTCTCACTGGCTGCCTATCCACGTCACCGTGGTCTCGCTCGGTGCCTCCATCGGTATCGTCTCCGGTATCGCCTCGCTGCTCAGCGTGCTGCGCGTGCACCAGGGCAAGGGAAGCGAGCATGGCTTCTTCGGCGTGATTGCCCGCCCGCTGCCGTCAGCGAAGAAGCTGGATCAGCTGGCCTACCGCCTAGGTGTGGTGACTTTGCCGACTCTGGGCTTGGGTATTGTGCTGGGCGCGATTTGGGCAGAGTCCGCTTGGGGTCGCTATTGGGGTTGGGACCCGAAGGAAACTGTCTCCTTCGCCACCTGGATCCTCTACGCTGCCTACCTGCATGCCCGCGCCACCCCGGCGTTTCGCAGAGCTGCCCCGTACCTCAACATCGCGGCGATGCTGCTGATGGTCTTCAACCTGTTCTTCATCAACATGGTTGTCTCCGGCCTGCACTCCTACGCGGGGCTGAACTAAATGGCGGATACACATAAACCCCGGCACAAACAGGGCAAACCCGCCGGCGATAACCCGCAGCTCATTGCTTTAGGTGATGTCTTTGCTGAGCGACGCCGCGAGTTAGGCATCCTCCAGCAGGAATTGGCTGAGAAAGCCGGTCTGTCGCGCTCTACCTTGCACACCATCGAGCACGGCGGCTCCGGTGTGCGCTGGGAAAAGATTGCGGCGGTGGCGGAGGCCCTCGACCTGGAGATGACGTTTACGCCTAAGACGCCAAAGAACTAGTTTTCTTCCCCGGTTACGTCAGGGTCTTCCGGCTTCTGGGGCTTGGGTGCGCGCCGGCGGCGCTCTTCTTCTTTGCGCTGTGCCTCGCGCTCTTTCGCGCGGCGCTCCTTGAAGCGCTGCTTTTCCAAGTTCCAGAGGAACTCTTCGTCATCATCGGGGCCCTTGATTGCGGGGCGCTGCGGCTGCTGTTGCTGCTGCGCCTTATTCTTCCAGCTGGATGGCCCAAATGCCTTCCACACGAGAAGTGCCGCGAGAATAAACAGGACTAGTAGTATCAAACGACCCATGCGTTGTATTCTACGGAATGCCCGCGAACCAGAAGTGAGAATGATGAGCCAGACAGACAACATGCCCAACGAGTCCCACATTCCTGAGCCTCCTCAACCAGACCCGGAACTCAAGCGCCGCTCACGCATAGCCTTGTGGAAGTATGGTGCCGCCCGCCTGGTGCTCTTTATCCTGCTGACCGTGGTGATTCAGCTGCTGGCTATGGCTATTGGCGTGGCCATCCCCGTGCTGGTGTCGGCCCTGTTGGCGTTGTTCGTGGCGCTGCCGCTGTCGATGCTGATTTTCTCCTCGTGGCGCGTGGAAGCTACTCAGACTTTGGCGGAGTATTCCGCACAGCGCAAGGCCCACAAGGAGTGGGTGCAGGCAGAACTGGCTGGCCGCTAAACCAATGCCAACGCGAGGGCGTTAATGATTGCCCACACCAGCATTGCGCGGCCAGTCATGCCGAGCACCGGGATGAGTTTGGGCCCGCGCGCACCGCGGTTGACGGTGCGGATAGCGCCTAGTGCGAGGGGGAAGTACAGCAGGGAGGCCAGCGCTGCCCAGGAATCAAAAGCCAGGCCCACGGTAAGAAGTACCGGGAGCAGGAGCAGCGTCATAAACAGCGTGCGGGATTTCTTATCACCCAAGCGCACGGCCAGAGTGATCTTTCCGGCGGCTGTATCGGAAGGGATGTCACGGATATTGTTGGCCAAGTTCACCGCGGAGCTCATGCCGCCAATGCCCACGGCCAATGCCAGGCCGGTCCACGTGATACGGCCGGCTTGCGTGAATTCGGTGCCGAGAACCGCGACGAGTCCGAAGAAGATGAAGATGGCGATTTCCCCAAACCCGCGGTAGCCATAAGGGTTCTTGCCGCCGGTGTAGAACCACGCGCCGGCGATGCACACGGCGCCGACGAGGATGAACCAGGCTGCGTTGGCGGCCAGCGACAGTGAGATGCCCGCGATGGCGGCCACGCCGAAGCAAGCGAAAGCGGCGAACTTGACGTGCTGTGGTTTGGCCAGCCCGCCCCCGGTAAGCCGCTGGGGGCCGGTGCGGTCATCATCGGTGCCGCGGATGCCATCGGAGTAATCGTTGGCGTAATTCACGCCGATGATAAGCGCCCAGGCCACGATGAGCGCCAGCAACGCCCGGCCCCAGTGCAGGCCGTGGGCCGCGGCAGCGGCACCGGTACCAGCGATAACGGGAGCAAAGGCATTGGCCCAGGTGTGCGGGCGAGCACCCTGGAGCCAATCGGCAGGAGTGGCGGAATAGGCAGACATGCTCACTATTGTGCCACTGGTGTGGTGTGCTGCGGCAATGAGCTGGTGCGTTGGCGAAAGCGGTAGATGATGAGCACTGCAACGAAAATAACGGCATTGGTGACTGTCATTGCGGCAGAGGTAGCCGCGTCAAGGACATAGGCAACCCAAAATCCCACGACCGCGCTGATAGCGGCAACGCCACAGGCGGTCAACACCAGCGTGGGCACGCGCTGAGTAAGCAGCCGCGCGGTCATCGTCGGGAATACCATGAGAGCGATGACCAGCATGGCACCGGCAGCGTGAAAGGCGGCGGTGGCGGTGCAGGCAACCACGGTCATAAATATGATGTGAAGAACGCGCGTGGGCACCCCGCGTGCGGCACAAAAATCGGCGTCAAAAGTCGTGGCGGATAAACGCGGCAGTGTAAGGGCGAGGAAGAGAGCATTGATACCCAGCACTGCGGCCATGATGTAGCAATAGTTGGGATTGGAGAAGGCCGCGAGGTTGAGATCACCGACGAGAACGGCGTGGACATCAAGGTGCACGTGGCTCATGTGCGTAGAAATCAGGATGACTCCGGCGGCAAACAGGGCGGGAAAGACCAATCCGAGGGCGGAATCAGCAGTCACCAGCGGGCTGCGCTGTAGTGCGTCAGTTCCCAACGCCACCACCAAGGCGCCAGCGGCCGCGGTAACGAGCAAGATGGGTGAATCTAGATCTGCGGTAAAGAGGTAGCCGACGGCAATTCCGGGAAGGACGGCATGGCCGATGCCGTCGATAAGCATGGCCTGGCCTTTGAGGACAACAAAGGTGCCGGGGATAGCACAGGCCAAGGCCGTCAGAACGGCAAGGAGACAAGCGGTCGCGGCGAGGGTCATGAGGCTAGCTTTCTACTGGTGAGGCTGATAGTGACGAGCGCCGCCTGAGCCAGGACGATGACCGGACCGGTGGGCAGCGGGCCGTGCGCAATGGAGACATAGCAGCCGAGAGCAGCGGTGGCCGCGCCGAAGAACCCGGAGAGCGCGATGAAAGGTAGCAAGCGCGTGGTCCAGGGGCGGGCAGCGGCGGCAGGGCTGATGACCACGGCGACCATGAGCACTACGCCGACGACTTTGACGCCGAGCACCGTGATGGCGGTGAGGGCGAAGAAACTAGCCGCGTTGAGGAACGAGGTGCGGATGCCGGCTACCTGGGCAAAACTTGAATCAAAAGTGACTGCGGCCTGCCGGGTGTGAATGAGGAAAAGAAAAAGCAGCACGCAGCCACCGATGATGAGTGTGGACCGTACATCCGCGCGAGTGAGCGTGGAGGCATTTCCCAGCAAATAATCCTGGATTCCGGCCTTGCCAGGCAATGGTCGGCGGGAAATATACTGCATGAGCAGCATTCCCACCGAGAAAAATGTGGTTAGCGTGGCCGCCATCGCAGTGGTTTGCCCCAGGGGAGTTAACCGCGGGATGAGGTGAATGCACCCCACCGCGAGGGTTCCGGTGAGCAGGGCGCCGCAAGAAAGAAGCCAGACATTTCGCCCGTCCCAGCCAATGGCGGTGGCCACGAGGAAGGCGGTGAGCAGTCCAGGCAGGGAAGAATGCGAGATGGCATCGGCCAGCAGGCTGGTGCGGCGAACATATACCAGTGGGCCTAGCGCGCCAGCGCAGCCACCGATGAGCACGGTGCCCAGGAGTGCCTGGGTATAGGTGTAGTTCTGAAGAAGCTCGAGTGGGTTCATGATGGCAGGGAAAACATGTCGGCAATGGCGGACTCGGTAAGTACCTGCTCGGTGGGGCCAGCAGCAATGAGCCGGCCGTGGCCGACCATGAGGACCTCATCGCAAAAGTCGGCGACCTCCGCCAGGTTGTGATGCACCAGCAGGATGGTCACGCCGTTCTCGCGCAGTTCCTTGAGTACATCCATGATGGCGCGCTGACTCGCGGCATCGACACCAGCGAAGGGCTCGTCGAGGATGATGAATTCCGGCTCGCTAACGAGCGTGCGCGCCAACAACACGCGCTGGCGCTGACCACCAGACAGGGCGGAAATCGGCAGCTGCGCGTGTGCCTGCATTCCGGTGCGGGAAAGCGCGGCGTGAGCGGCGTCTTTGTCAGCGCGGCTGGGCCACTGCCACCAGCGCAGCCCGGCGGTGCGGCCCATCAGGGCGATGTCGAAGGCGGTGGCAGGGTAATTCCAGTCGATATCCGCATGTTGTGGCATATATCCGAGACGCTGCCGAAAATGTGCCAGATCGACGCCATCGAAGGTCATCGACCCGCAGGCTAGAGGCGGAAGGAGCCCTACCAGCGTGCGGACCAGAGTAGACTTTCCCGACCCGTTCGCACCCACCAGCCCGGTGATAGTCGCGGGGGTGAGGGTGAAGGAGGCGTCGTGAAGCACCGGCGTGCGGGGATAGCCGGCGGTGAGGTTTCCTACGCTGAGCATTAGCTTAGTGCTTTCGCCACGGCGCTAGCGTTATGTTCGAAGGCTCCGAGGTAGGTATCGGTTGGGGCTTCCGGGCCGAGGGTATCGGCAAAGAGCTCTTCATCCGAGATGGTGACTGTCCAGTTGCGGGTTTCTACGGCTTCCTTGAGAGAAGTGATGGCCTGTGGGTTCGCCTGGTTATCTTGGAAGATAACGGGGACCTTCTTCTCCGCGATGGTATCCGCGAGCTCGGAGATCTCAGTGGCGGACTTGGTGGCTTCGGTGGTCACGAAGTCGGTGGCTTGGACTTCAAAGTCGAAGGTCTTGCCGAAGTAGTTGAAGGCGTCATGGCCGGTGATGAGAACACGCGGGGAGGCGCTTTCGAGTTCCTTAGCGGCCTTGTCGTGCGCGGCTGCAATCTTGTCTTCATAAGCATCGGCGGCCGCGGCATAGTCTTCGGCATTGTCAGAGTCGATTTCGCCGAGTTTGGTGCCGATGTGATCGACGACCTGGCTCCACAGCTCGGGGCTATTCCAGATGTGCGGGTCGTAGAGTTTTTCGCCCTTGTCACCTTGCTCGGGCCACGGCAGGAGGTCGGCAGTATCGAGTTGTTCGCCAACTGCTAGCTGCTTCTCACCGAGGGAGGAGAGCTGGTCCACCATTTGCGCCTCGAGGTGAAGGCCATTCCAGAGGACGAGGTCGGCGTCCTGCATCTTTTCAATATCGCGCGTGGTGGGCTGGTATGTGTGTGGATCGCCGCCGGGGCCGACCATGGTGGTGATGTCGGCGTCCGGGGCGATATTGGCGGCCGCATCAGCCAAGTAACCGGTCGTGGCGAAGATCGTCAGATTGTCGTCCTGGGCTTCGGTGGAGTCGCTGCTGGTGCAGGCGCTCAGCGTGCTTGCGACCACGAGGGAAGCGAGGGGAAGGGCAATAATTTTCTTCACAGGAAACCTCTCTTATTAAAAGTGAATGTCGATGTTCAACAGATTGAACTTGAAAGAGCATAAGTGCTGAAACCTTTGGAAGCAATAGGCTGAACTACGATGGGGGTATGCACATCAGCGAGCTACCCGAACGCACCCAGGATTACCTCAAGCTTCTCTGGACCCATGAGGAGAAAGAGGGCGCTAATACCGCGATGCCGCTCGGGGATCTAGCCAAAGCGGCTGGACAGAAACTGCCCACCACGTCGGAGGCGGTCAAGCGCCTGGCCGCGAAGGGACTGGTGGAACATGAACGCTACTTTGGAGTCCGGCTGGTAGAGGAAGGCCGGCGGCTGGCTGTGGCAATGGTGCGCCGGCATCGACTCCTGGAAACCTTCCTCGTGCGCACTCTGGGCTATACCTGGGATGAGGTGCACGATGAGGCGGAAATGCTAGAGCACGCGACGTCCGACAGGCTCGTTGAACGCCTCGATTCTTTCCTGGGCAACCCCGCCCGCGATCCGCATGGTGATCCCATACCTGCCCCGGATGGCACTGCCGAGCCGGTCTCGCGCATTACGCTTATCGACGTCCCCGCGCAGACCCCCGTCACCGTGGAGCAGGTCACTGACGCTGACGGCGAATTTTTGCGCTACCTGGATAAATATGGAGTGCGGCCGGGAGTGGAATTGACCGTCGTTGCCCCCTCGGTCGCGGGTGTGCTCGAGGTTGCCGTCGACGGCGGTTCACACTTCCCCCTCGGGGAATCCGCTGCGCGCGGCATTGCCGTACGCAGCATCAGCGAAGCGGAGGATTAGCTGCCCCACGTGCGGGCGACGGCGAGGCGGTCTACCTTGCCGGGGCCGGTGGTGGGGAGTTCAGGCAGGCGCTTGAAATCCTTGGGGATGTGCCACCGGGGAAGGCCAACGTCATCGAGAGCCACGAGGATATCGCCGACATCCGCCCATCCGGTATAGGCGGCGACGATCATCTGCCCTAAGCGTGGGTGGGGGATGCCGACCACGCATACTCCTTCCACGCCCGGCACGCGAAGGATGTGCTGCTCGAGCTGCTCCGGGTGGAGCTTGAGCCCGCCGGTGTTCAGGATGTTGTCGAGGCGCCCGGTGACGGTGAGGTGGCCGTCGTGAAGCGCGCCGGCGTCGGAGGTAGCAAACCACGAGGTGCCGGACTCATCGACCACGAAGGCATCTGAGTCCACGTTCCGGTAGCCTCGCGCAATCATGGGGCCGCCGAGGTAAATGCGCCCCTCGTCGCCGATGCGAACACGAGCGCTATCGAGAGGACGACCGTTGTAGACGCAGCCGCCGGCGGTCTCCGAGGAGCCGTAGGTGGTGACGATATTGATGCGCAGCTTTTTCGCAGAGTCCAACAACTGTGGGTGGGTGGCAGCACCCCCGACGAGGATGGCATCAAAGGTGCGCAAGGCCTCGATTCCTTCTAGCGAATCCATGGCCTTGGCTAGCTGCATCGGGGTCAGGCCCGTGTATGAGCGATCCCCAGTGGCGGCCAGCTCGTGCGCGGCGCGGGCGAAATTGGGGATGGAAAAACCTTCTGACAGGTCAAGGCAGAGCGGCTCCACGCCCGCGACGAGCGAGCGGATTAATACCTGGATGCCCGCGATATGGGAGGCGGGCATGGCTAGCAGCCACTGGCCGGCGCCACCGAGAGCGCGGTGCGTGGCATCGGCGCTAGACACCAAGTTGGCAGCCGTGAGTTGCGCGCCCTTCGGCGTGCCCGTGGACCCGGAGGTGGCCACGACCAGCGCGATGGGAGAATCAATGGGTTCTCCTGCGCGCATGTGGTTGCGTAGCAGCTGCGCGCGGGTGCGGTCTTCCGCCGGGACGGGCAGGAAGGTGGCTTGTCCTGCGATGGCCGCTTCCAGATCAGGGAGGATGGCGGCAGGGTCACGCGGATCGACGGGCAGAGGAGAGAGGAAAGTCACGGTTAGTTAGGTTACCGCCCGCGGTGCTCATAGGGGTTGATGAGTTCGTCCTCCTGATCGAAGGGGCGCTCACCGTCCCTCTGAGCCTGCTGGATGCGCCGCAACATCCACACTCGCGATGCAATGACGGCAATGAGCGCGATGGCCGCGAGGGCAATGGCGAAATACAGCACTTCAGGCTCTCCCTGGGTGAAGGTGATTGGTGGTAATTAGGATAGCTGGCAGGTCCCTACCTGCCCTCCCTACTGGCTTAAGCCTTAAGAAGTGGCCTCGTGTGTCTCGGGGGTGTCTTCTTCCGTGGAGAAGCAACCTAGGACAAAAATCAGCACCAGCATGGCGGCGATGGTTGCGCCAACGGCGACGCCCGCCCGTAGCAGCCATGACCATTCGGTAAAGTGCCGCAGGGAAACCAAAAGGATTAGGCAGAGGACAAGTCCGATTGGGCGGGTTATCTGATTGATTTTCTCCGTGGTCAAGGTTGCCTCCGTGGGAGCTATAGTTACTGGCGTTAACTGGCCCGGATTTTACCCTCGTTTTATCTTTCGGGTGGACGAGAAGACACGAGCCCTCGATGGAGACCTAGTAGTAGTACGGGAAGTCATCCCAGTTAGGCTCGCGCTTCTCCAGGAAGGATTCCTTGCCTTCGACGGCTTCATCGGTCATGTAAGCCAGGCGCGTGGCTTCGCCAGCGAAGACCTGCTGGCCCATGAGACCATCATCGGTGAGGTTAAAGGCGAACTTGAGCATGCGCTGGGCGGTGGGGGACTTCATGTTGATTTCACGGCCCATCTGGATGGCGGCGTCTTCCAGGTCGGCGTGGTCAGCCACCTCGTTGACTGCGCCCATCTCGTACATGCGCTGGGCATCATAGGTGCGGCCCAAGAAGAAGATCTCGCGGGCGTATTTTTGGCCCACCATCTTGGCTAGGTAGGCGGAGCCATAGCCGGCATCGAAGGATCCGACGTCGGCGTCAGTCTGCTTAAAGCGAGCTTCCTGGCGGGAGGCAATGGTCATATCGCACACCACGTGCAGCGAGTGTCCGCCACCAGCGGCCCATCCGTTCACTACGGCGATGACCACCTTGGGCATGGTGCGGATGAGGCGCTGGACCTCCAGGATGTGCAGGCGTCCGCCTTCGACCTTCTCGCGGGCGGTGTCCACCGTGGATTCGTCTGCAGTAGCGTCATCGTGTGCATGCTCGGTGGCGTAGCGGTACCCGGAGCGACCGCGAATGCGTTGGTCACCACCGGAACAAAAGGCCCAGCCGCCGTCCTTCTCCGATGGGCCGTTGCCGGTGAGCAGCACCGTGCCGACGTCCGGGGTGCGGCGCGCATGGTCGAGCGCGCGGTAGAGCTCATCCACCGTGTGCGGGCGGAAGGCATTGCGGACTTCCGGACGGTCGAAAGCGATGCGGACGATGCCGTCCTTGCGCTTAGGCTGCGGCCCATCACTGATGAGTCGGTGGTAGGTGATATCCGTGAGGTCCTCAAAGCCCTCTACAGTCCGCCAGAGTTCCGGCTTGAAAGGATTATCGGTGCTGTAGTTCTTCTGCTCGCTCATGGCACACCAGCTTAATTGGAAAGCAGCGCGCCGGAAGTATAGTCCCCATTCCCAACCCTCACCCACACTCTCCGCCCAGCGCGGCGGTGATAATCAATACTCAATACTGCGGGCTATTCCCGGCAATGTACACGTGTAATCCGTACAAGCGCGGTACACCATACAGTGGGACGGAGTCGAACCTCCCTGCCTTCGTACGCTATAAAGGCGCCTGAGAAGCACTGGGCTTTCCCTGCCCAGAAGGGTTGCGCTCGCTGCGGAAAGTGTGGGCTACCGTCGCGTGCGAAGTACGCGACATGACTATGCGCCGCTAGAGTGCGGCGCACATAAGCGGCAGACCTTATTTAGTTATGAGTTCCGTATTCCAGTTCAGCTGCTGGATGCGGGTATCCAGCTCGCGGTACTGGCGGGCCAGGTCGTCGGCGCGCTCGCGCAGCCGTGGTACCGGAACAGTGGCCACGAACTTGATCTCCGAGCGGGAGTAGCGGTCGTGGCGTGCCCCGGCCTGCTCGGCCAGGCCTTGGTAAATGCGGCGTTTGCGCAGAAGGCCATCACGAAGCGCGAGTGCTTCCATGAGCGTGCGCTCCTCATCGAAAGCCGTGGCCGTGTTGGTGGCGTTAATGGCGATGACGAGCTCATCAATGCGGGTGGTTACGCCCTCGAGCTCGCGGAGAAGATCCGTGGGGTTCTCATCAGGCTCGTCACCCTCCTGCACGCGGACCGTCGCCGCGAGGCGGTCCTTCAAAGAGTTGAGGCGCTCCTGCGCTTGGGCGCGCTCAGCCAAGGCTTCAGCAAGTAGCATGGTCCCTCCTTTTCCCTTAATGGAATTGTTTGTCTCAGCAATTGTACGGCAGACAGGAGGCTGCACCTTGGAGCCGTGACGGTTTTAACAAATAGTGCCCCAAAATTGCGAAAACCCAGGGCCTTATTTGATCGTTGTGTACGTTGTGCCAGATTGGTTGGCACGTTTTCGTAAATAAGCTCGGAAATGTTCGGGTTTGGGGAGCCCTATTTACCAAAACGTACCGAGGCCCAGGGGTTGTCGCTGGGCCCGGACAAAGAGTGGAAGTCACTACCCAATAAACATGAACGCAAACAGCGTGTTGAGGACGGTTGCCACGATCATCGGCACGGAGGTGCGCTTGACCAGCTGAATGGGATTGACCTTGATGGCGCCGGAGACGATGAGCACGGCGGCGTTCACCGGGGAGACCTGGCGCATGAGGTTGGAGGTACCCCAAATAGCGGTGAGCATCTGCGGGGCATGGATGGAGGTTTGCGAGGCCAGGTTCGGCACCACCTCAGAAAAGGCGAAGTAGGGTGCGGTACCGGAACCGGTCAGGGCGGCCATTGCGGCCGTGGAGGCCACGAAGATAAGGACGATGAGGACGGCTGCACCGGAGGAGCCCTCGGTGGCGTCGATAAGCATGTCGATCACACCCATCTGCGTGATGCCCTCCACGAGGACTGCGGCGGCGACCAGCAGGGCCACAACGCCTGCTGCGCCCTCACCCATGCCCTTGAAGAAGGTGGCCATGGAGTCCACGGCGCCGGTGACGGTGCGGTTGCGGATGGACTCGATGATCATCGCAATGAAGAGGGAGACCACGGTGACAGGGAGGATGCCGCCCTCAAACGGGATGATGCCCATCTGCTTGAGGATGGCAGAGATGATGATGAGCAGCAGCGGCATGAGCGGCAGGATTGCGTAGAAACCTGGCAGGGCGGCGGCACGCGCGATGGCTTCCTCAGTGGCCTTATCACTCAGGGAGTCAGCGCTGACTGCGCCGGAATCGATGGCCTTGCGAGCGTCCACCTTGTCGCAGTGGCGCTGCCACCACATGTGGACAAAAGCCGTGATGAGGAGCGTGGGCACCGTGGCGTGTGCGACGGCGCCGTATACGAACTCCGTGGGGGTCATGTTCGTCAAATCTGCGCCTTGAATAAGGCCGGCCTCCAGCGGGGTAGGCACGATGGTGGAGGAGGTGACCACGATGGCACCCACGGTCAGCGGGGTTAGCCCGGCGGCGATGAGTGCCGGGAGGAGAGTAGCCACGAGGAGTAGGGAGAGCGCGGCGGCCGAAGGGATCACCAGTGAGAGGAGGGTGCCCAGGATAAAGCCCACAGGTACGAGCCAGTAGGAGCCTTTGAAGCGCTTCAGTGGGGCGGAAAGTACAACGACGGTTTTCGCGTCGGCACCGATGTGGCGCATGTAGGAGACGAAGCCGAAGAGCACCATAATGGCCATGCCGATGCCAGAGAAACGCGACTTAAACAGTGCGTCAACAACAAGCAGCTGGTCATAGAAGGCGTTGCCAGTCGCTTCAATCTCGGTGGTGCGGAATTCCGCGCGTCCGGTAAGTGCAGCGAGCATGAGCAGAACAACGCCGACGGCAAAGATGGAGGCCGCTGCGTGGACCTTCTTGTAAATAAGATAAACAACTGCGGCGATGGCCAACAGTGCGATGAGAAGATAAAGCATCTGAAGATCTTTCTTCTGGTTATAACCAATTACTTTTCTAACCTAACACCACCCGTGCCATCTGTCGCATTTAACCCCGCACGTACGATGGGCGCCATGCAGATTGATGATCTCCTCGACCGCGCCCACGTGGTGTCCTTGCCGCTCGCCGTGAAATTCCGCGGCATCACCACGCGGGAAGCTTTGCTTATTGAAGGCCCTGCGGGCTGGGGTGAATTCGCTCCCTTCCTTGAGTACGGACCGGAGGAGTCCGCGCGATGGCTCGCGGCCGGCATCGAAGCGGCTTTCGAGGGCTTCCCCGAACCCGTGCGTGAGCTGATCGAGGTCAACGGCACTATCCCCGCTATCCCCGCGGAGCAGGTGCCCGACGTGATGGCGCGCTACCCCGGCTGCCGCACGTTCAAGATCAAGGTCGCTGAGAAAGGTCAGACACTGGAGGATGACATCGCGCGCGTCGCTGCGGTGCGTGCCCACATTGAGGCTCAGGGCCGTGTCCCCGTCCTGCGCGTGGACGCCAACTGTGGCTGGAGCGTCGAGGAAGCTGTTACTGCGGCGAAGGAATTGATGCCGCTCGATTACATGGAGCAGCCGTGCGCGAGCGTCGAGGAGCTGGCGGAGGTGCGTCGCCAGCTCATGCGCGCCGGGATTTTCGTACGGGTTGCGGCCGATGAATCCATCCGCAAGGCTAGTGACCCGTACCGCGTGGCAGAACTTCAGGCAGCAGACGTTGCGGTGGTCAAGCCCGCGCCTCTCGGCGGCGTGCGCAAGGTCCTCGAGGTGGCAAAGCATTTGCGTGAGCGCCATATGGACATCACGGTGGCTTCGGCACTGGATACCTCAGTGGGTATATCAATGGGGCTTGCCGCCGTTGCTGCCCTGCCGCAGATTTATGATGATGAGGACATTGACGTCACCCCGGCTGCCGCGGGGCTGGCCACGGGGTCATTGTTCCTAGAAGATGTCACCGCGCCGCGCGAGCTTATCGACGGCCACCTCCGCGCCGAAGCTCTCACCCCCGATCCAGATCGTCTTGCCGCTTTGGCCGCACCGGATGATCGGCGTGACTGGTGGTTTGAACGCGTGCGTCAGTGCTGGTCATACTTATAAACTCGCACCTCACGGTCGATGTCTGGGCCGGGGCGTAGGCTGGTTGACATGACCATTTCTGTGAGAGATGCACACCTGCACAACCTCCGTAACGTTGATGTGGACCTCCCACGCGGCAAGCTCGTAGCTGTCACCGGCGTGTCCGGTTCAGGTAAGTCCTCCCTTGCTTTCGGCACCATCCACGGCGAGGGCCAGCGGCGCTACCTAGAGTCCGTGGCGCCTTTTGCCCGCCGTCTTATTGCTTCGGCAGTCGATCCGCAGGTCGGCCGCATCGATGGTCTGCCGCCAACAGTGGCGTTGCAGCAGTCAGCCTCGACGGGTGGTGCTCGCTCCACCGTGGGTACTATCTCCGCAATCTCCAACTCGGTGCGCTTGCTGTATTCGCGCTGCGGCGAGAACCCTGAGGGCCTTTATTCTGATTCCTTCTCCCCGAATACTCCGGAGGGTATGTGCCCCGAGTGCCAAGGTACCGGTGTAGTACACGAGCCCACGGAAGCATCCATGGTGCCGGACCCCAGCTTGAGTATTGAAGATGGCGCCATTGCCGCCTGGCCCGGCGCCTGGGCCGGTAAGAACTTCCACGACATCCTGGAAGAACTAGGCTACGACCTCGACTCGCCGTGGGAAGACCTGCCACAGAAAGATCGCGACTGGATCCTTTTTACGGAGGAGCGTCCAGTTGTCACGGTCAAGCCCCACCGCGGTGAGGATCAGATCCAGCGTAACTACAAAGGAACATGGCGGTCGGTAGCGTCCTACCTGCGCAAAACCTTCGCGGAGACGAACTCCGACACTCTTCGCGCCCGCACGCTCAGCTACATGGAATCCCATAAATGCACCACATGTGATGGCCGCCGTCTTAACCCGCGGGCCCTCAAGGTGACGTATGCGGGCTTGCCTATCGACGCCTTCAATAACCTTCCGCTAGCGGATGCCCTCGAACTCCTCACCACGCGCTCCCCACAACCGAATGATGCTGAGGATCTGTTGCTCAAGACCATTTGCCCGGCCCTGGAGTCCGCCCTTGAGCTGGGCCTAGGACACCTCAGCCTGGATCGCCCCACGGACACGTTGTCTGCGGGCGAAGTGCAGCGTCTACGCCTAGCGGCGCAGCTGCGCTCCGGTCTCTTTGGTGTCACGTATGTGCTCGATGAGCCGTCCGCGGGCCTCCACCCGGCAGAGCGTGATGCAGTGCTGGATATCTGCCGCCGTTTCATCGATGAAGGTAACTCCGTCCTGCTGGTAGAGCACGATATGAACCTGGTGAAGCATGCGGATTGGCTCATTGACGTTGGACCGCGCGCCGGGGAGCGCGGCGGCGAAGTGGTCTATTCAGGTCCCGTTGCGGATTACGACGCAGACACCCCCACAGCCCGCGCCTTGGCACGCCCGCATCCAGAGCCCAACGGTGAGCCGCGTGAAGCGCATGGGGCAGTCGAACTGCGCAACGTACGCTCGAACAACATCGATGGCCTCGATGTGAACTTTGGCCTGGGCCAATTCACAGTACTGACCGGCCTTTCCGGCTCCGGTAAGTCGACTCTGCTGCACGTGCTCGATGACACCCTTGCAGGAGATGACAGTCCGAAGGCCGTCAAGCGCGTGGTATCCATTACGCAAAAGCCCATCGGCCGCACGCCACGCTCCACGGTGGCGACGTACACCAACCTTTTTGACAATGTGCGCAAGCTTTTTGCGTCCACGCCTGAGGCCAAGGAAAAGAAATGGACCGTCTCCCGCTTTTCCTACAACGTCAAGCAGGGCCAGTGCCCCACGTGTGGAGGCGCCGGACAAATCGAGGTTGAGCTCGTCTTCCTCCCCGGCTCCTACACCCAGTGCCCGGACTGCCACGGCAAGCGCTATAACGAGGACACCCTGTCCATCCGCTGGAATGGCTACACCATCGCGGACATCCTTGACCTCACCGTGGAAGAAGCCCTCGACGTCTTTGCTGATGAGGCGCCGATCCTCCACGCTGTGCAGACCCTTGACGCAGTCGGATTGGGTTACCTGCGCCTAGGCCAAGGTGCCCCGGAGCTCTCCGGTGGTGAAGCGCAGCGCATCAAGCTCGCCACGGAGCTGCAACGCTCTCGCAATTCCCGCCGTGGGCACACCGTTTACCTGCTGGATGAGCCAACGACCGGCCTCCACCCGGCCGATATCGAGCTGCTGATCACGGAGCTGCACTCTCTGGTGGATGCTTCCCACACTGTTGTTGCCGTGGACCACGACCTCGGCCTCATCGCCGGGGCGGATCGCGTCATCGAGATGGGCCCAGGCTCCGGTGTTGAGGGCGGTGAGATTGTGGCGGACGGCGCGCCGGCCGAGGTCTCCGCGGGTGACACACCGACGGGCGCGGTACTGAGCGGCGTAGGCACGCGGCAGGAACGCACGATAAGGTGAATTCCATGACCAACAACAATGGTGAGAACGAGACGCGCCAGTTTGGCCGCGTCACCGGTGACAACGAAACGCGCCAATTTGGTGCACCTCAGGCGGGCAGCAACCATCAGCAGCCCCGCCAGCAACCACCGCAGCGTCCCCAGCAGTACTTCCCAGAGCCTGGTTCACAGAACTCATCGGAATACGAGCAGCCCTACCAGCAGGCGCAGTACGATCCGGTTCCTTCCAGCTACACCGTCGAGGAACCGAAGAAGGGCGGCAGCGGAGCATTGGCCTATGTCTTCGCAGCCATCGCAGCCATTGCCGTCGTCACTGCCGGTGTGCTTTTCTTCCTGTGGCGCGGTGCAGCCGAGGAGGCCAATAAGCCTGCCCCAGAGCCGGTAACCCACACGCAGACCGTGACTACGGAGGTTCCCACAACGGTGACCACCACGGAGGATGCACCGCGCGACGAGATGCCGCCGGAGCTCCCGACGGATTTGCCCACCGACCTTCCGCCGGAGCTGCAGGACCAGCTGGATCAGGGCGGCGATGACTTGGAAGATCTGCTCAATGAGCTCTTTGGTGGGCTTGAGACAAACAGCGGGGCGGATAGTGTCTAACCCTGAATCGATGGAACTTGCCCAGGCACTGGCTGCGCAGCTGTCGCGGCACCTCACGGACGTGGTCCTGTGCCCAGGCTCGCGCAACGCGCCGTTGTCGCTGGCGCTCCTCGCACGGTCTGATGTGCGTGTGCACACCCGTCTGGATGAGCGTTCCGCTGCCTTCGCTGCTCTGGGGTTGGCGCGCGTGCAGCGCCGCCACGTCGGCATAGTCATGACCTCGGGCACCGCGGTGGCCAACGCTCTACCGGCGATGGTGGAAGCACATTACTCGCACACGCCGCTTGCCGTCATCAGCGCGGACCGTCCTGCTCGTATGGTGGGCACGGGAGCGTCCCAGACCATTGAACAGCAGGGCATCTTCGGTGTGTACGCACAGACCACCCAGGTGGAAAGTGCTGCTGATGTTCCACTCATCGCAGAGCGTTTCCTCGCTGACCGGCAGGTGCACATCAACGTCGCGCTTGACGTGCCTCTGGTAGGCGAGGAGCTTCCGGGTAAGCCGAACGATGTCACGCAGCACCGCGCGCGTACCCCGCGCTGGTCCAACCATGGCGAGGTGGCTGTGGATCTGAGCCGCAATACGCTCGTCGTCGCGGGCGACGAGGCCTGGGAGGTTGAGGGCCTCGAAGACGTGCCGACGATTGCTGAACCCACCGCCCCCGCGCCTTACCACCCAGTGCATCCCGCCGCGGCGCACCTTTTCCGCCGTGCGCAGGTTTCCGCCAATGACTACGTGGTCAACACCAAGGTGGAGCAGGTCATCGTCGTGGGGCATCCCACCTTGCATCGCGGGGTTGTGGCATTGCTCAGTGATCCCGATATTGACCTCATTTGCCTGTCCCGCACGGAGGATTTCACCAACCCGCGCGGTGAGTCCGCACAGCTAGGCACCACAGTGAAGACCAGCGGCGAGCCTACGCGTGAGTGGATGAGGATTTGTGAAGGCGCGGCCCAGATGGCAGCAGACGCGGTCCGTGAGGTGCTTGCGGAAACCACTGGTGAGGACGCTTCAGAGACTGAGATTGGCTTCACCGGCCTGCACGTTGCGGCTGCGGTGGGGGATACCTTGTCCGTCGGAGACATTCTGGTGTTGGGGGCGTCGAACCCCGTTCGGGATGCCTCGCTTATCGGCCTTCCTTTTGATGGTGTGGAGACCTATTCGCCGCGTGGTGCTGCCGGTATTGATGGCACCGTTGCGCAGGCCATCGGCATCGCCGTGGCCACGCAATCTCGTGAGGCAGATGCGCCCCGCGCACCGCGCACCGTGGCGCTCATGGGTGATGTCACCTTCCTCCACGACGCCACCTCCCTCATCCTCCCCGAAGACAATCCTCGCCCGGAGAACCTCACCATCGTCGTGGCCAATGACAACGGCGGCGGTATTTTCGAGCTGCTTGAGCAAGGCAGTGAGGCGCTGCGCCCCTCCTTCGAGAAGGCGTTTGGGACGCCGCATGGGGTGGGCGTCGCTAAGCTGGCGGAAGCCTGCGGCGCTGAGCACCGCGAGGTGAGCACGGCGCAGGAGCTTCTCGACGTCCTCGCGGAGCTCAAGGAATACTCCACCGGTATCACCGTGGTTGAGGCCCACACCACGCGCTCCTCGCGGCGTGCGCTGCAGGAGGCACTGGCGGCCAAGGTGGGTCAGTAACGTGACGCGACGGCGGGTGCGCCAGCTCATCCTGATGCTCTATGCTGCCGCCCTGGTGGGGATGGCCGGCATGGTTCTTGGGCCTTTTCTCAATGACCGCACCATTACCGCGAATCCCGGGCGAGCGCTGGCCACGGTGACGGATGTGGGCCGCTTGCGCACCTTCGTCGACTTCCAAGATAGTGAGGGCATCTACCACACCCCGACGACCGGTCTGCTTTATCCCACCGGGCTGGGCGAGGGTCAACAGGTGTGGGTGCTCTACGCTAAAAATAACCCTGACCTCGTGAAAGTCGAAGGGCGTGAGTGGACGCTATCGGTTATTCCGGCCCTGTCCTCAGCGGTTGTGGCGACTCTCATCGCGGGTGCATGCTGGTGGGGAAGCGGAAAAATTAACCGAAACTTTGCACGGGCGTTACCAGAGGAAAACAAAGACAAGGAATGATGGGGCGCATGCGTGTAGCCATCGTCGCAGAATCCTTCCTGCCTAACGTCAATGGAGTAACGAACTCCGTGCTGCGCGTGCTCGAGCACCTCCACGAGCACGGTCATGAGGCCATCGTTATTGCTCCTGGCGCCCGTGATGGCCAGGAGGAGATCCCTGATTACCTGGGGTTTAGCATTGTTCGTGTCCCTACCGTCCGAGTGCCACTGGTGGATTCTCTACCTGTTGGGGTGCCCACCACTGCTGTGGATGAGGCCCTTCGTGAATTCAAGCCGGACATTATCCACTTGGCCAGCCCATTCGTCCTCGGCGCGGCGGGAGCGTTCTCTGCCCGCCAGCAACGGATTCCGGCCGTGGCGCTCTACCAGACTGATGTAGCGGGATTTGCCACCAAGTATCACGCCTCCGCGTTGGCCTATGGCGTGTGGGAGTGGCTGCGCACCATTCACAACGCCTGCCAGATGACGCTTGCCCCCTCCTCGCTCACCATCGCTGACTTGGAAAAGCACCACATCAAGAACGTGCGCCACTGGGGCCGTGGTGTCGATTCGGAGCGCTTCCACCCTTCGAAGCGCTCGGCTGCGCTGCGCCGCGAGTGGGATCCGACTGGCCGCAGGAAAATCGTGGGCTTCGTTGGCCGCCTCGCCGCCGAGAAAGGCGTGCACCGTCTATCCGCGCTGAACGGGCGTGATGATATCCAGCTCGTCATTGTGGGTGACGGTCCGGAGCGTCCGCTGCTCGAGGCCCAGCTTCCCACTGCGGTATTCACTGGAGCCTTGAGCGGTGAGGAGTTGGCTGCGGCGTATGCCTCCCTCGATGTGTTTGTGCATGCGGGAGAATTTGAGACGTTCTGCCAGGCTATCCAGGAGGCGCAGGCCTCGGGCGTACCCACCATTGGGCCCCGCGCGGGCGGACCGGTGGATCTTATTGAGGAAGGCTACAACGGGCTGCTTCTCGACGTTCCAACGTTCGTCGACGACCTCCCCACTGCCGTCGATGCTCTACTCAACCCAGAGATCCACCAGGAACTGCGGGAGAATGCCCGCGAGTCCATTTCTTCCAAGACCTGGCCGGCGCTGTGTGAGCAGCTGGTGGGCTACTACGAGGAAGTCTTGGAGGATGTTCGCGAGGTGCCGCTGACCATCTTTGGCCAGCGGCCTGAGCTACCGCGCTGGGCCGCTCGCGCTTTGGGCGCGCGCGTAGCCTAGACTTGGCTTTTGTGTCTAAGGCAGATCTGGAGAAAAAGCCCTTCGATGTTGCGCGCATGTTTGACGCGGTGGGCAAGAAGTATGACATCACCAACACGGTGCTGTCTTTTGGCCAAGACGCGCGGTGGCGCCGCCTGACCCGCGAGAGGCTTGACCTGAAGCCGGGGGAGAAGGTCCTGGACCTTGCCGCCGGAACAGCGGTGTCTACCGTCGAACTGGCCAAGTCCGGTGCGTGGTGCGTGGCCTGTGATTTCTCTCGCGGCATGCTTGCAGCAGGTGAAGGCCGTGATGTGCCCAAGGTTGCTGGCGACGGCATGCGTCTGCCTTTTGCGGATAACACCTTTGATGCGGTGACCATCTCCTATGGCCTGCGCAATATCCACGACTTCGAGCTAGGTCTGCGTGAGATGGCACGCGTGACCAAGCCCGGTGGGCGCCTCGCCGTGGCGGAGTTTTCCAAGCCAGTCATCCCGGTATTCGGCACCGTGTACAAGGAATACTTGACTCGCCTGCTGCCGCCGATTGCACAGGTCGTCTCCTCCAACCCGGAGGCCTACATTTACCTGGCGGAGTCCATTCGTGCGTGGCCAGAGCAGCACGAGCTTGCAGCGGCGATTAATCGCAACGGCTGGACGCAGGCAGGTTGGCGCAACTTGACCTTCGGCATCGTGGCTTTGCACTCCGCCGTCAAACCTGCTTAAGCATCCCAGAGGGGAGTGTCGCGGCGCAGCGCCGACACTGCACCCCCGGCCAGGCGCCAGGCGCGGGCGACGAGGTCCCGGTCTTCGTCGGTGATGAGATTGCCCATGAGTCGTGCGGCAGCGGGCATGAGCATGCGGCCGACAGGACCGCGCATCGCTACAGGTCCGGCGAGTGGAAGGAATTGCGGGTAGGTGAGCAGGCGTGCGGCTGTGCGCGCTAGGAGGAAAGCCTCGCCGTATTCCGCACGGAGTCGATCCGGCCAGGCTAATGTGACGTCCTTCGTCCCCAGCATCTCCACGGCCATGGCGGCTGTTTCGAGCCCATAGTCAATGCCTTCACCGTTGAGTGGGTTGACGCAGGCAGCGGCATCACCGATAAGCATCCAATTGGCGCCGGCGACGCCGGACACGGCTCCTCCCATGGGCAGCATCGCGGACGTGACGTTGCGAAGCTCGCCCAATCCCCACTCGCTTCGCTGCTGCTCGGCATAGAAGTGAAGGGCCTTCTTCGTGTTGAGATGGGCGGGACGCGTGGCCGTTGACAGCGCCCCGAGACCGATATTGACGTGCTGGCCCAAGGGGAAGATCCACCCGTATCCTGGCTGCACAACGCCGTCAGGATCCTTGAGCTCGACATGGGAATGCATCCACTCCTCGCCATCGTGTGGGGAGGCTGCATAGGCGCGGGCAGCAATGCCATACACCTCGTCGCGGTGCCACGTGCGTCCCAGCTGCTTGCCAAACGTGGAGCGCACGCCGTCGGCCACGATGACCCACTGTGCGGTGACGCGCTGCTTGTCGACGTCAAAGGAAACGAGACGGTTTCCTTCCAGTACCGGGGTTGTCGCTGTGCCTGTGAGGAGGCGTGCGCCGGCGTCCCGGGCAACGGCGACAAGCAGTGCATCAAACTCATAGCGAGGCAGCGCTGTGCCTTCCCGTGAAGGATAGGTTGCCGGCCAAGGTGCGGTTACTGTCCCGCCAAATCCGTGTAGCTTGAGCCCCCGATTGCGGTAGGTGGCGTTGACTTCAACACCCAGAAGATCCAGCTGGTGCACAGCACGCGGGGTGAGGCCATCGCCGCAGGTCTTGTCACGGGGGAAAGGAGAAGAATCGATTAGCAGGGTGTCAAAACCTGCACGCGCGGCATGGATTGCGGCGGCAGCGCCAGCGGGGCCCGCGCCAACAACGGCAACGTCTACAAGGGTGGAATCGATCTGCTCCGACATGGGGACTATCATTGCACGGGATACTGGCCTTGAGTGTGTTGAGGGCCGTGCTATGGGCTACGGTAAGTAAACACTAGGATTTTTGAGTTAAAAGGAACGCGTTTAATGTCACACGGCCAAACTCACGCCAAGCACGTGGACTTGGGGGATGCGCAGCTCACCGAGCGTATCAACGCCGGGATGGCTGCTGTTGAGGATCTGCTGAGCGTAGAGCTCGATCGCGGGCAGGATTTCCTGAGGGAGAAGGTGCGTCACCTCTCCTTAGCCGGTGGTAAGCGTTTCCGCCCGATGATGGCATTGCTGGCCTCTGAGTTTGGTGAGCGCCCGGAATCACCCGACGTGGTTAAGGCAGCCACAGCTGTGGAGATGGTTCATGTAGCCACGCTCTACCACGACGATGTCATGGATGAAGCAGACCGCCGTCGCGGTGTGGAATCTGCTAATTTTCGGTGGACCAACTCGGTGGCTATCTTGGCCGGCGATGCGCTGTTGGCGCACTCCTCGCGTCTGATGAGCCAGCTCGATACGCATACCGTTGAGCATTTTGCGGAGACCTTCGAGGAGCTCGTTACTGGCCAAATGCGCGAAACCATTGGCGCTGGTGAGGCGAACGCAGTGGAACACTACACGGCGGTCATTCGGGAAAAGACCGCGGTGCTCATCGCGTCCGCCGGTTACCTGGGTGCCTACCACGCGGGTGCTGGCCCAGAGCAGTGCGAGGCGCTGCGTCAGATCGGCGCTGCCGTGGGCATGATTTTCCAGATTGTCGATGACATCATTGACATCTTCTCCGACCCCGAAGAATCCGGAAAGACCCCGGGAACCGACCTGCGTGAGGGCGTGTTCACCCTTCCGGTTCTCTATGCCTTGGAGGAAGAAGGTGACGTGGGGGACGAGCTGCGTGGCCTGCTGACAGGCCCACTGACTGAGGATGCCGCCGTTGAGCGTGCGATCGAACTTCTCTGGAAGTCGACCGGTCGGGATAAGGCCATGGCTGATGTCAACGCCTACCTGCGCGTGGTGGAGGACCAGCTGTCGCTGTTACCGGAATGCACGGCGAGTGAAGCGCTGCGTCAGCTCGCGGATTACACCGTGCAGCGCGTGGGTTAAATAGGCTTCCTGCCAGCTGATTTGCATCGAGGGCGGGGCTTCGTAGTAAAGTACATAACCGCACTCAAGAGTGCATGCCAGGTTGCCCGAGCGGCCAAAGGGAGCGGACTGTAAATCCGCCGGCATTGCCTTCAGAAGTTCGAATCTTCTACCTGGCACAGAATGAGTCCCGCAGACGTTAGAAAGCGTCTGCGGGATTTTTGCGTTGCGGACTTGGGGCGAATTCTCAGCCTCAATCTGGCCTCGACCTTGGGGAGATGGGCTTAGTGTGTGCGGGGCGGGGTCTAGTGGTCGTGATGACGCAACGCTTACAGGCTGTAAGGGCTTAAAAACATCGGGTGCGCTGGCGATTTGTGTTGTTTGAGCGTTTCGGGTTAATCTTTTCAAGGCTTCAACGAGAGCACAGCGGAGATAATCCGTGACTCAAAGAGGCTGTGCCCCCTTAGCTCAGTCGGCAGAGCGTTTCCATGGTAAGGAAAAGGTCGACAGTTCGATTCTGTCAGGGGGCTCCATTCATGTTTCCAGACATGTCTGGAAAGTGAATATGGCGGTGTAGCTCAGTGGTAGAGCAAGCGACTCATAATCGCTGTGTCGCGAGTTCAATTCTCGCCATCGCTACCGGGAAAGAAAAGCGCCCGCCCCGTGGGCGCTTTTTTACTACCGACTCCCAGCCTTACACGGCAGGTGGTTTCCATGAAGGATCACCGTTCTGGTAGGGTTGTGCGTTGTCCCAAAGGGGACACGCAAAGGGGCGTGGCGCAATTGGTAGCGCAACGGTCTCCAAAACCGTAGGTTGCAGGTTCGAGTCCTGTCGCCCCTGCCACATCATTTCCAAGGAGGTTCTCGCCGTGAGCGATGAAAAGCAGCCGAGCACCGGGTCCGCGCGCCCAACCGGCAAGCGTCAGCTCTCTGGCGCAGCAACCACCTCTACTGAGTCCTACAACGACAAGCGCGTCGTGCGTGTCGAGGATAAGAAGGAAGAATCTGCTGGCGGCTCTGTGGCGTCCTTCCCGGGCGAGGTCGCTTCTGAAATCAAGAAGGTTGTCTGGCCTACCGGTAAGGAAATGGTCCAGTACGTTCTCGTGACCTTCGCCTTCCTCATTATTCTCACCGCGTTGGTGTGGGGCGTGGACACGCTTACCGGCCTCGGAGTTGAAGCAGTCCTCGCGCCTTAGTAGAATCACCTACATACTTTCATCCCGCCGAATCCCACCTGGGGAACGGCGGGATACTTTTTGCCCTAGCCACGCCGAGTACCCTGGTGGTGACTAGACGGATTAACACGAAGATGGAGCAGACAATGAGCGACGAAACCACCGGCACTTCCCTTGAGCAGGCCATGATCGACAACGTCCAAGACCAAGCCTCCGAGGCTGTGGAAGCAGCCGAGGTTAATGCTGAGGAAACCGCTGATGCTGTAGCTACCTCCGAGGCCGCTGGCGCCTCTGAGGGTACTGACGCTGCTGCTGAGGAGCCGCAGGAACAGCAGGATGAGCTGTCCCCTGAGGAGAAGGAAGCCGCCGAGAAGGAGGCTGCGACGAAGGCAGCGGAGGCCGCGCTGGGAGGCAGCGGTGAGGGCGAGGAGACGTCGGAAAGCGCATCTGCGGATACCGCCGCAGCAGATGCTGAGTACAAGACCCGCCTGCGTGCCTTTACCCGCGAGCTGAAGAAGCAGCCGGGTCAGTGGTACATCATTCAGTGCTACTCCGGTTACGAGAACAAGGTGAAGACCAACCTGGACATGCGTGCCCAGACCCTTGAAGTTGAGGACTCCATCTTCGACGTCGTCGTGCCAGTCGAGCAGGTGATTGAAAAGAAGGACGGCAAGAAGAAGGTCGTGAAGCGTAAGCTGCTGCCGGGTTACGTGCTTGTGCGCATGGAGCTTAACGACGCCGCGTGGTCCGTCGTCCGCGATACCCCGGGTGTTACCTCCTTCGTGGGCAACGAAGGCAACGCTACTCCGGTGAAGATCCGCGATGTGGCCAAGTTCCTCATGCCGAACGATGCCACCGTGGATCCCGAGAGCTCGGCTGCTGATTCCGAAGGCGAGCAGGTCGTCGCTATGCCGGAGAAGGAGGCCGCCAAGGCGTACGCCCACGACTTCGAGGTGGGCGAGGCAGTCACCATCCTGTCTGGCCCGCTGGCGTCGGTGTCCGCCACTATTTCAGAAATCGACCCGGAAACCGGCAAGATGCAGGGCTTGGTGTCCATCTTTGGCCGCGAGACCCCGGTGGAGTTGTCCCCGACGGAGATCGAGCGCATCTCCTAAAAGCGATTTTGTGCTGGGCGCACGGTGTTCTAAACTTGAACGCCGTGCGCTTTTGCGCATGTATAAACGTTCATCCTCCGGTGGCCCACAGCGCGTGAGCATCCGGACGGGGTGCTGTTATTCATCGTGGCGGCACCTCGGTACCACAGGAAAGAGGTAATTCGATGGCTCCCAAGAAGAAGGTTACCGGCCTGATCAAGCTCCAGATCGAGGCAGGCGCTGCTAACCCGGCTCCGCCGGTTGGTCCGGCACTCGGTGCCCACGGCGTCAACATCATGGAGTTCTGCAAGGCTTACAACGCTGCAACTGAGAACCAGCGCGGCAACGTTGTCCCGGTGGAAATCACCGTGTACGAGGACCGGTCCTTCGACTTCAAGCTGAAGACCCCGCCGGCAGCGAAGCTCCTGCTCAAGGCCGCTGGCATCAAGAAGGGCTCCGGCGTTCCGCACACCGACAAGGTTGGCTCCGTAACCTGGGATCAGTGCAAGGAGATTGCACAGACCAAGTTTGAGGACCTCAACGCTCGTGACATCGAGAACGGCGCCCGCATCATCGCTGGTACCGCTCGCTCCATGGGCATCACCGTTGACGGTATCCCGGCTAAGTAATAATCGAATCTTTAATGCGCGATACTCCCCGTATCGCGCGTGGTAGGGCCAGCTACGGCCCGCTTCGACCACACCAATCCAAGAAAAGGAATTGCATCATATGAGCACCAAGTCCAAGGCATACAAGGCTGCTGCTGAGCTGGTAGACCGCTCCCGCCTCTACCGCCCAATCGAGGCCGCCAAGCTGGCCAAGGAGACCTCCTCCAAGAACTTCGACGCCACCGTGGACGTTGTCTTCCGCCTCGGCGTTGACCCGCGTAAGGCTGATCAGCTGGTTCGCGGTACCGTTTCCCTGCCGAACGGCACCGGTAAGGACGTCCGCGTGGCCGTCTTCGCTGAGGGCGACAAGGCTGAGGAAGCTAAGGCCGCCGGCGCCGACATCGTGGGCACCGACGAGCTGATCACCGCCATCAACGAGGGCAACATCGATTTCGACGTTGCTATCGCTACCCCGGATCAGATGGCCAAGGTTGGTCGCGTTGCCCGCGTCCTGGGCCCGCGTGGTCTCATGCCGAACCCGAAGACCGGCACCGTCACCGCTGACGTGACCAAGGCTGTTGCTGACGTCAAGGGCGGTAAGATCTCCTTCCGCGTGGACAAGGCTTCCAACCTGCAGGCCATCATCGGTAAGGCTTCCTTCGACGCTGAGAAGCTGGCTGAGAACTACGGCGCGCTGTACGACGAGATCATTCGTCTGAAGCCGGCCTCCGCCAAGGGCATCTACGCCAAGAAGATCACCATCTCCACCACTTCCGGTCCGGGCATCCCGGTCGACGCTTCCGTGGAGAAGAACTACACCGAGTAAATCGGTCTGGCGCATCGCGCTAATTGACAAAGGGCTTCGAGGTTTACCCTCGGAGCCCTTTTCCTTTGCCCAGCCAGTCCCGTGGAGATAGCGGCTGCGATCTCTAGGCGTCGATATCGTCCGGCGCCCAGCCCCGGCCGTCTGCGTCCAGGTAGACATTGCGTGCTAACGGAATCTGGTGAGAGGCAGATTCCAAAATATGCATGAAGTAACCGGCGGTGTTAGGGATAGCGAGGGTATCGCCCACCGCAATGCCCTTGGGGAAATCGAGCTCGCGGCGCAAGATGACTTCATCTTCGATGCAATAGGCCCCCACCACGAACCCGGTGCGCGGTTCCCGGCCCACCGCACCGAGGTCTCCGGCAGTGGGTACGAGGAGCGGGTCGAGCAAGATATCATCCGCCGCGGTACGGCACTGGGTGCGGTTCATGGCGGCGCCGATGAGGGGCAGGCCGTCGGAGCGCTCTTTGAGGAAGCTGACCTCAGCGAGAATGATGCCGCAGCCATCGAGCAGGCTGCGTCCCGGCTCCAAGTGAAGAGAAATTTTTCGCTCGCCCAAGGCGCGGCCGGCAGGGCCAAACCCGGCCACCTCACCAGAAAGGAGTTGGTCTAACCACTGGCCGCGGGTGGGTGTCTGCCAGAAGGGGTAGGTATTTGAGAGCGGGTCGGACTTCCAGGTGAACGGCTCACCGGTGCCGGCGCGCTGGGCTGCGATGCGCTCCTGGTAATACTCCCACTGCTCGCGGGATTCGAGGTAGCTCATGGGAACACCGCCGCCGATATCGATGAAGGAAGCAGGCTGGCCGGCCGCGCGGAGGTGCTCGATGAGGGCGATGGCCTCCGCGAGCGCGGTGCGGCGGTCCGATTCGCTATAGCCATGCAGGTGTACGTGGACGCCGTCAGCGTGGATGGTTTCGGGCCAGGCATGGCTTTGCCATGCGTGGAGGAGTTCACCGAAGCGCGTCGGCGGGAGGTTATCCGGGTTGGGAGCAAGGCGCGGTGCTACGTGTGCGGTGTGGTGGAGGGCCCTGGCAAGGGCAGCGATGCGCATAGCCTCCGCGCGCGAATCGCAGGAAATGGTGACTCCGCGGTCGATAGCTAGGCGAAGCAGCGCGTCGGTCTTAATAGCTGCGCTGAGGATAATCCGATCGGGTGCAACACCACGGTTAAGCACTTGGCGCAGCTCATTTTCACTGGCGACGTCCACGCCCAGGCCAGCCTCGCGGGCGGCGTCGACGAAGCACAAGGCTTTATTGGCTTTACGAGCGAAAAATACCTGGGTGTCCACGCCATGAGAGGCGCCGGCATCGAGGAGCTCTTGGGCGTTGCGGTGTAACGGTGCAGGGTTGAGCACATTAACGGGCGAACCATATTCGGAGGTGAGGCGGGAAACTTGCTGTGGGTCACCCACCAATTTTGACATCCATTCTTCCCACCGGGCGCGCAGCGCAACGGTGCCATGAACGGGTAGCGGGGTGGTGTAGTGGGTCATGGATTTCCTACTTTCTCTGCCCAGCGGGGGATGCCATCGTGCACGGAACGGTTCAACGAGTCATGGCCGGGAAGCTCAAGCTCATTCATGCGGCCGATTTCCACGACGCCGGGGACATCGTGGAAAGGGGAGGGGGTGGCTTGGGGAGCTACGGTGGCATCGATAAGCAGGTCAATGTCACCTTGTGTGCGCCAAAGGTCAATTTGGTCCGGGGCGGCGAGGTAGCGGGTATCTACCACGCCTGTGCGGATGAGCTCGAGCAGGCGCCGCGCGGTGACTGGGGGTGGGCCAAACGCCACGCGCTCGAGAGTGCGCGAGAGCTCACGGAAGCCGGGCATGGGGCCATGAGCCTTGTGCCAGTCCACGCATTCTTGAAAGAGCCCCCGAAACGCCGCACCCACAGCCGCCGCCGGGGTAAGGGGCCCTGTGCCCTCAGCGACTCGGAGGGAGGCGTCCAGTTCTGCGACGGCATCACCGGAAAAATCGTGGCCGTCGAGCACTGCAGCGAGGTCCCCGGTGGAAAACTCACCCATCGATCCGGCGGCTGCCAGGAGGATGTCGCGCAATTCATCGGCATTGTGCACGCCGGCACAGGCGCGCCTTACATGGGCCGGGATCTCGGGCTGCGGCGTGCCCGGCGCGGGTTTGACCTCCATAAAACGCCCGCTGCGGCTTACTGGGAAGATGACCTCGGAGGTATCGCCGTACAGCAGGCAAACATCGATGAAGCTCAAGGCAGCACCGCGCACCCCAATCCGTCGCGGGGCACTGGGCAAATCGGCGCCGAAGTAGAGTCCGGTGACCGGAACGCGGGAAGGCTCGTGGACTAAGGCACCGGGGTGGAGGTGATCGTGGCCGGTGCAGACGAGGACTTCGTCGAAGGGCGAGCCATCGACGATGAACCCGCCGTCAGCGGCAGACACCGACCTCACACACTGGGGTAGGTGTCGAATGCGCACGTGCTGCGGGGCGCGGTGCAGGGCAGCAGCCCACGTATCGGCCAAGAATTGCCCCACCTGCGCGCGCGGCGGGAAGGCATCGGTGGTGGATTCCCCGCGGCGGGTACGCCAAGCGTTGAAGCTATCGTGTGCGGTGGTGACGATGGCGCAATTGACGTTAAGGCGCCACTGCGGCGGCTGCTGCGGGCGATACACCGCGCCGGCGCCGGCGGGGTAGGGATCAAAGACGGTGATATCCACGGGGATGCCGGCGCGCCCGATGAGCTCTTCTACGGCCCACAGCCCGCGTGGGCCGCCGCCGATGATGGCGATGCGGCGGGAAGGTTCCTGCGAGCTCACTCTGAATCCTCTTCGACGCGCGCGGCGAGCTCGGGAGGAGAGATATCGAAATGTTCGCAGACCCAGGAATCGTTGTAGATGGTATCGAGGTAAGGCTGGCCACCGTCGTGGAGTACAGCCACGACCTCCGCACCGGCCGGAAGGGTAGGCGCGAGACGCTGGAATGCTGCGATGACCGCGCCGCCGGAGGCCCCAGGCAGAAGGCCTTCGGCCTGGGCGAGGCGACGGGCTGCCACAATGGCATCCAGATCGGGCACACGCTCGACTGAGGACGGCGAGAATTTGGTGGATAGATCGGTGACAATGCCAGCGCCATAGCCCGGCAGCATGCGGGTGCCGCGCTGGCCCCCAAACAGCACGGAGCCTTCGGCATCGACACCGATGGTCTCCGTATCAGCACCAAGCTCAGTGAGCTTGCGGACGCAGCCGCCGAGAGTGCCGGTGGTGCTCATAGCGACGAGCAAGTGGGTGGGCGCCTGTCCGAGCTGGTACATGATTTCCGTCATCGTGCCTTCGGCGTGGGCGTAAAAGGCGGCCTCGTTGGAGTACTGGTTGAGATTGAAAGAATCGGGGATCTCTTCTAGAAGCTCGGCCACGCGGGTGCGGCGAGCGGTGAGCCAATCGCCGGTTTCCGGGTCCGGGTGATCCAGTAATTCTACGTGGGCGCCGTAGGCCCGCATCGTGGCCACGGTGGAGGAATTGACGCGAGGATCGACCACGCAGTGGAATTTCATACCCGCAAGTGGGGCCTGGCGGGCCAGCGCCATGCCAAGGTTGCCCGAGGAAGACTCCACCAGGGTGGATCCGGGGCCTATGTCGCCGGCGCCAAGCGCGGCTTGGATGAGTGCGCGTGCGGTGCGGTCCTTGGCGGATCCGCCCAGGTTGAATTGCTCTAGCTTGAGGTAGAGGTGCACATCGGTACGGGGATTAATGGCATCCACGCGCATCAGCGGGGTATGGCCAATAGGTGGTTGGGCTTGAGAATGAATCCGTGGGCTCATCATTAATACCATGGTAGACCTCTGCCTGCGGCTTTTGTTGCCGGCTTGTTCTTTGACCTATGCATAGGCATCGAGGGCAGCTTTGCGCGATTCCTTGCCGCAGCCGGCAACCCACTGCCAATTAAAGGGGTTGGAGGCGGCATCGGCATCCACCAAGGTGTCCCAAAACCATTCCTCGCATAGGCGCCAGTGAATGCCCAGGTTCTCCGGGAGGAACGAGCCCACCACCATGCGCACGCGGTTGTGCTATCAGTGTTAACGGCGTCAAGGCCTCCGCTCGCTTGCGAGCGGGGGTCTTTCCCGTTTCTAGTGCTGGATTTGCACAGGGTAAAGGCACTTTTTTCACTAACAGGCAATTGGCAGGTTGGTGGTATGGCATTACAAGGAACGTGCCGCATAATAATCCTGTGCGTTTGAGAGAGGCGCATGAGAGATAGAGAGAACACCCTGAGTCTTGCAGGGCGGGCGGCGTGAGAAACCGCCTGATAACCAAGACCCCTTGCAACGCGGGTCCCGGTTTTCCGGGGCCCGCGTTGTGCTGTCTCAGTCTCGGCCCTGGGTGGGGCTGAAGCCTGAACTGAGCCAAGTTCGTTGGACCGGATGGTGGGGCAGCGGTGCTGAGGGGGTAAGGGTAGCGGGGTAGCGGTTCTGGGGACAGAACCGTGGTGCACGATGGTTCTAGTTAAAAGGTTTTAGTCAGATGGTTTTCTTGGGGGCAAACAAACCATCTGGAGTAGCGATGACGGTTCGTTTGGGGTCAGGTGAGCCTTTCGAATGAAACCTTCTGATGGGAACCATCTGGAAACGCATTGTGCTGCTTTTAGTCCACTGCCAATTAGTGCACGCGGTCTTTTGTTCTGCGGTGGACTCGGCCCTCATGCCGTCTCAGCCCTCATGCAGGCTCGGCATACGGATATGTGGCGGGCTGGAGGAGGGCCGTCCTCGTGTTATGGCGCGTGCAGAGGGGGTTAAGGCCGCGGCTTTCCTTGAATCCAGTAGACGGACCAGATGACGTCTTCGCGCGGAACGCCCCAGTAGTGCACGGCTAGTGAGCGCACAGCTTTGGCGAGATCCCCTTCACCGGACACCCATACCGAATCCGGTGCAGTATCCGCGGTGAAGCGGGAGCCGAGAAGTTGTCTGGCGCGTGTGCAGTGTTCGCCGTGTGGAGCCAGGACCATGGTGAGCGAGCGAACTTTGTCGCGCCACGCTTCTTCAAAGCCGTCTTCAACTTCGGCATCGTCGGCGATCATGGCAACGACGTCGACGCTGTCCAAGGTTTCCGGTGAACAGGCTTCGTAGTGCTCCAAGATATGCCGCAGGGCCGGTAGGGCGGAGGCGTCCGCAAGCAACAGCTGTGACTTCTTAGGCGCCTGCCATCGTGCTTGCCCGGTATATATTCCAGCGCTATCCCCGGGTTGGGCGTTGAGGATCCAGCGTGAGCCCGGGCCATTATCGCCGTGAGTCACCACGTCGACATCGATGGTGCACGCTTTCTGGTTGAGCTTGCGAATTGTGTACCAGCGCAATGCTGGGCGAATGTCGTCGGGCAATCGGGTGACGGCGGCGCGAACATTGGCATCGTCGACCGGGAAGGGTGAAAATTCCTGCTTGTCTTGGGGCATGAGGAGCCCAAAATACTCGTCAGGCCCGGCTAAGAGGTAGTCACCAAAAGCCGGCGAGTGAAAAGTTAAACGGTGCAGCCGCGGCTTGAGGCGGGTGTTCCCGGTGAGGGTGACGGGCAATAGGCGGTGATGCGTCAAGGGAAGCGTTCCTAGGTGGGAGGGAAATTTGTCACCATTATAGAGAAGAAGTTAGGCTAGCCTCAAATAAGTTAGGGGCCCGTTAATGTGCGTGCTCCTTCCCTGTGAAGGAAAGGCTTAATCCATGGTTGCTATCAACCGGCGCGCGAAAACCGTGCTCGCTATTGTCTCAGCGGCAGCGATTGCTTTAGCGGGGTGCTCGCGCGGAAGTGGCGAGGACAGCGCGGGTGCGGACAGTGCCGAGGAGGTGCGCGTTGCCAGCCTGGGGCTCGGTGATGCCGATACCGTGCTGGCACTCGGAATCACTCCGATTGCCGTGGCGCCGTGGGGTTCGCAAGGCGACGGTGATGGCTCCGGCGTTGGCCCCTGGGCGAAGGAACTTGTGGGTGATGCCCAGCCCGAGGTGATTTATAACACCGCTTCCGGTTTCACGGCAGAGGTTCTTGAACAGGTCACGGCCTCGGATCCCACACAGATCATCGCCGTGAACCAAGCTGTGGATCAGGAGGCGAAGAAATCCCTCGAGGATATCGCCCCGCTGACCGTGAAGCCCGAAGGTTTCGAAGACTGGCAGATTCCCTGGGAGGAGCAAGTTAAGACCATCGCCGCTGCCGTCGATAAGGAAGAGGAGGGGGAGAAGCTTATTGACCAAGCGGAGGACGCCTTAGAGCAGTTCAAGAACTCTCACCCGGAGCTGCAGGGCAAACGAGCAGCCATCGTCATGCCCTATGAAGGGAAGCTGGGCCTCTACACAGCAGAGGACGGCCGCGGCCAGTTCATCGAATCTCTCGGCTTTGACATTCCGCAGGAACTGCAGGGTGATGGCTCCAGCTTTTTCGTGGACTATGCCCCGGAAAACTACTCCCAGCTCAACAACGTGGACTACCTGTTCGTCTTGGATTACAACGGCGCGGCCGATGAACTCAAGAAGGACTCCACGTTCCAGGGCCTCGACGTGGTCAAGGATGGCCGTGTTCGCTACCTGGACACGGACACCGGCAATGCGATGAGCATGCCAAATCCGCTGACGATCCCGTGGGCCGTCAACAAGTTCGAAGAGAAGCTCTAAGTGCTCGCACTACCGAGGAAGGCTGACGCTATCCACGGTGCTGCGGGCACACACCACGGCGACAAGGCAGCCACACTGGACTCGCGGGGGAGGAGCCGCGCGCGGCTGACCACGGCACTCGTTATTGCGACCCTTCTCCTTTTCCTGTGCTCGCTAGTAGTGGGGTCCAGGACTATCCCGTTGCCTGATCTGTTCTCTGTACTTCTTCACGGGGGCGAAGCAGACATCGAGAATATCGTGTGGGATTTGCGTATCCCCCGCACGTTCGTGGCCTACTTCGCGGGTGCCGCCATCGCGGTATCGGGTGTTATCGCTCAGTCCTGGACTAGAAACCCCTTGGCCGATCCGGGCTTCATCGGTATCACTGCGGGAGCCTCGTTCCTTGTAGCTCTCGGGACAACACTAGGGATCGCGACCTCAACCGGGATGCGGACAGCGCTCGCCCTCCTCGGCGCTGGCTTGGCCACGGCATTAGTGCTGGGTGTGTCCCGCAGGTTTCAGGATCCTTTGACGCTGGTCTTAGTCGGCGCAGGTGTTGCTGCTGCCTTGAGCTCTAGCGCCATGTTGTTCGGCCTGTACTCCACGGATGTTCTCGATAGCATGCGCCGGTGGACCATCGGCTCCACGTTTGGGCGCGGCCCGGAGGATGTCGCCATCGCAGGTGTTGGGTTGCTCATCGGGTTTATCATCGCCGCACGTGTGGCGCGCCCGCTCGATCTCTTGGCAATGGGGGAGGAATCCTCGGTTGCTCTAGGTGGTTCTCCCGCATTGGCGCGACGCGGCGCTGCCTTGAGCATCGTTGTTCTAGCAGGATGTGCAACTGCGGCGACGGGGCCCATTGCCTTCGTCGGATTTGCCATCCCGCATCTGCTGCGCCGGTTCACGGGGCCAGAAGTTACCGCGATGATCGCTCCGGCCGCATTACTTGGTGGTTGCTCCGTACTCGCTGCGGATATCCTCGGCCGGCTGATCGCGGGCCCCTCAGAATTGGAAATGTCCATCGTCTTAGCCTTTGTGGGCGCACCATTCCTCATCTGGGCCGTACACCGCGGGGAGCGCACGCTATGAGTGGGTTGCAGAAAGGGGACGTCGTCAAGCATCTGCGTTCCCACGAGCGGCAGCGCCGGACATGGATATGGGGAGCTACCTGTTTCTTTGTCCTAGTCGCGGCAAGCTCCTATGTCCTCCTGCTGGGACAGGGGCCTGTGGCCTTGAGCCCGGGGCAGGTTGTGGAGATCCTCAATGGCGGGGGAAGCCGAAGCGAGATTCGGGTTGTCTGGGACCTGCGCATGCCCGTAGCGCTAGCGACCCTCATCGTGGGCGCCGCGCTCGGGCTGGCGGGCTCGTGGACGCAGTCTATGTCGCGCAATCCGCTGGCTTCGCCGGACATCCTGGGTGTGACTGGTGGCGCGTCTGTCATGGTGGTCATCGGAACGGTACTCTCCCGGCCTGTGCTTGCCGAAGGGCTTTCCACGTTCTGGTGGCGGGCAGGCCTCGCGCTGCTGGGCGCGGTGCTAGCGGCTCTCCTGCTGGTGGCACTTGGAGGAAGTGGTACAAGCAACCGCATCGTCATCGTCGGAATCGCGCTCTCGCTGCTGTTCCAAGCGCTGGTGGCATATTTATTGCGCGCCGCCGAGCTCCTTCGCGCGGCGCAATCGCAGCTGTGGCTGGCGGGAACCACGGGCTTTGTGCGGATGGATGTCATTGTCCCACTACTCGTGGGGCTGACTCCTTTCGCGCTCCTCGGCCTGTGGTGTGCCAAGGAGCTACCGCTCCTTGCGCATGATGATCTCTCGGCCCTTTCCCTCGGGGTTAACATCACACGAACACGCGCGCTGCTGTTGGTAGCAGCTACAGGCATCTGCGCGGTGACTGTATCCGTGGCCGGCCCCATTGGTTTCATCGCGCTTCTGGCCCCGCACGTGGGGCGCATTGTTGCCCGAACACCCACGCCGGTGCCCCTGGTCTCCTGCGCTGCCGGCGCCGCTTTGTTGAGTGTATGCGCTGTCATTGCTGGATTGCTGCCGATGGACGCTCCCGTAGGCGCTGTCTCCTCCATCATTGGAGGGGGCGCCCTGGTCATCTTGGTGTGGAACGCCGCACGACGGAGAGGATAAAAAGCTTGTGAAAGACAGAGAAATTACAGCTACCGGTATTCATGCCGGCTATAAGGACGGGGAAGACATCCTGTCCGGCGTTGACCTAGTGGCCCGCCCGGGTGAAATCACCACGCTCATTGGCCCCAATGGCTGCGGCAAGTCCACGCTGCTGAAGACCTTGTCTAAGATTCTTCGCCCGCGGCAGGGGCGCGTGCGCATCGGCGAGCTAGACGTGCACGCCATGAGCCCGAAAGAAGCAGCTGCCCACGTGGCGCTTCTTCCGCAGCAGCCGACGGCACCGGACGGGCTGCGGGTGGGCGAGCTCGTCGCGCGCGGCCGCTACCCGCACCTGGGCCGCGGGCGGGGACTGTCCGCGAAAGACCGCGACATCATCGCGCAGGCTTGCGTGGAGACGGGTATTACGGACTTCATCGACCGTGACATCGCGGCACTGTCGGGCGGCCAACGCCAGCGCGTGTGGCTAGCGCTTGCTTTGGCGCAGGACACGCCAGTGCTGCTTCTTGACGAACCCACCACCTTCCTCGACCCAGCCCACGCCATTAGCGTTTTAGAGCTTGTGCGCAAACAAGCCAATGCAGGGAAAACGGTCGTCGTCGTGTTGCACGATCTTATGTTGGCCGGTCAGTACTCTGACACCATGGTGGTCATGAACAACGGTGAGGTCATCGCGCAGGGAACTTCCCGCCAGGCGTTGACGAAAGAAGTGCTGGCGGCCGCGTATGGCATCGACGTGGAAATCTGGGATGACCCGCGAGGTGACTCTCCGGTTATCGTTCCGCGTGGGGTGCTCAGCGAATAAAACCTGCGTAAAGAGACACCGAATAGAAATTTCTCAGAAGAGCGATTTGGAGTTTCGGCAGGTCGGGTTGTAAGGTACGTAGCGAAGTTTGAGCGGCCTTAGAGCCGCGTCAAAGTTCACCGAAGACCGTCGGTCATCCTTTACAAGGATCGAAGGTCCCTCATTCTAGAGGGCGGCCCACGCAGGAGACACTTTGCGAATTACCGCGGATTTCCGCGCGCGCCCTGTGCTCTTGCACGGGGCTTTTGTTGTTTCGGTCGCCATCTCCGGCGGCTGGGGCAGGAAGAGTCCCGGCGGAAAACACAATAAATGTTTCGAAAGGAGGCGAAGTAGAAAATGGCAAACCCGAAGAACACTGCAGACCTGGCAAAGCTTAAGGAGAAGCTCGATGGTGCTCACTCCATCGTGCTCACTGAGTACCGCGGCCTGACCGTGGGGCAGCTCCAGGAGCTGCGTAACAACCTCGGCTTTGACGTTGAGTACTCCGTCGCCAAGAACACCCTTTTCAAGATCGCTGCCAACGAAGCTGGCATCGAGGGTCTTGACGAGCACCTGACTGGCCCGACCGCTATTGCGTTCATCAAGGGCGAGGCAGTGGATGCTGCGAAGGTCATCACCAAGTTCGCTGATGACAACAAGGCACTCGTTATCAAGGGTGGCTACATGGACGGCAACGCACTGTCTGCCGACCAGGTTGAGGCCATCTCCAAGCTGGACAACCGCGAGACCACTCTCGCCAAGCTGGCTGGCGCCATGAAGGGTTCTATGGCAAAGGCTGCTGCCGTATTCAACGCTCCTGCTACCAAGATGGTCCGCACTGCTGCGGCCCTGCAGGACAAGAAGGCTGCGGAAGCTTAAGACGCCGATTAACGGCGCACAATTACACACACAAATTCATCTGGCTGCCTAGGGCGGCCAGGAACACTGAGAAAGGATGCCAATCATGGCTAAGCTCACCAAGGACGAGCTCATTGAAGCTTTCAAGGAAATGACCCTCATCGAGCTCTCCGAGTTCGTTAAGGAATTCGAGGAGGTCTTCGACGTTGAGGCCGCTGCTCCGGTTGCTGCTGTTGCTGCTGGCGCCCCGGCTGCCGGCGGTGCTGCTGAGGAAGAGAAGACCGAGTTCGACGTCGTTCTGACCGACGCTGGCGCTAAGAAGATCGGCGTTATTAAGGCTGTCCGCGAGATCGTCTCTGGCCTGGGCCTGAAGGAAGCCAAGGAAATGGTTGAGGGTGCTCCGAAGGCTATCCTCGAGGGCGCTTCCAAGGACGACGCTGAGGCTGCTAAGGCTAAGCTCGAAGAGGCTGGCGCTTCCGTCGAGCTCAAGTAATTCACCTGAATTACTTCAGCTTTTCCGCGCGGCACACGTGCTGCGTACCCACAACCCCGTTCCGCACTGCGCGGAGCGGGGTTGTTCCCGTTTTGGTAGGAACTCCGGTTTCTATGCTGCTAGTTTCATCTATTGACACTAGAGTCAATAGATGACACTATGGGGATGTGCAATTTCGTCGGAGAAGTCTCGAGCGGTTTCATCAGGATGGCGTTCCGCCGCGATATATCCCATCGGAGTTACGCTCAGTAGTACGACGCAAGTTGCTCATGATCGGGAGATCTGTAAGCGTCACGGACCTTCGGATACCTCCGGCAAATCGGTTGGAGAAGCTAAAAGGTGACCTAGAGGGCTACTACTCAATTCGCGTCAATTCGCAGTGGCGCATCATATTCAAATGGACGCACGAAGGAGCTGTTGACGTTGACTTTATCGACTACCACTGAAGCGCATACTCATATTGATGTGGTTCCCGTTCCGCATCCTGGGGAAATCCTTCTCCTAGAATTCCTCAACCCCTGCGGTATTACCCAGTATCGCCTGGCCAATGACATTGGCACTACCCGTTCCCAAGTCTCCAAAATTACCCGCGGCGCGCTCGGTATCAGTGCCGATATGGCTTTGCGTTTGTCGGCCTACTTTGGGAACTCCGCGGAGTTCTGGCTCGGACTTCAAGAGGAATACGATCTCTGGAAAGCTCGCCAGACCACGGATATCAGCGCCATCGTCCCGTGGGATCACAAAGAAGAAGGCGACTCTCACTCATAGAAACAGTTGACTTGCGCTCATGAGTGGCTAGGGGAGTCCTTTTTCTCCTTCGCGTCTGCTTGTGCAAGGGCGCGATCGGCTCTGCGCGCAAAGATGAGGGCGGGCCCGATAGCGAGGATCCCGGCAAGCGCATTGGCCCATAATCCAGTGGTCAAGGTCCAGCGATGAGACAGCGCAGCCAGAGGGGTCGACCATACACTGGAGAGTGAGACAACGGTGCTCATTTGGATATTGGTGACTCGGCCAAATGTTTCTTCAGCCATAAGCCGGTGGAGTGCGGCATAGGTTACCGCGCCGGCGGCTGGGGCTGTAAGAACGGATAGTCCAAGCGGGATGATCATCAACAGGCTGGAGCTGAGCAGGGCGCCACAGGCGATTGACGCAGCAACCCAGACACACGTGCCTACCTGAAGGGCTGCGAAGGAGAACTTCTTCTGCAGCCAGCCCGTCGACAAAGCACCCACAATCCCGATGAGGCCGATTGAGGTGCGGGCCAGTCCCGTTACCCATCCAGGGTTATTCCCCTCCTCAAGTATGAGGACAGCCATGAACAGTGAGCCGTTAATTGCGCAGTTCGACAGTGTTTGCATGGCAATGAGCCCGCGAAGTAGGGGCGAGCGAGCGACAATGGCTAGGCCTTCCTTCGTCGTGCGTAGGAGCTTGTTCCCTGCCTTCTTTGCGGGGTCTAGGCTAGCCCTGATAAAGAGGAAGAAGACAATGGTGAGGAAATTTGCCAGGCCTACAAACATAAAGGGCAGTGCTAGATTGACTTCTAGAAGTGCGCCGCCCACAGCGGGGCCGATGAGTCCCGCAAATTGCAGGCGCGCTTGGATGAGCCCTTGTTTGGCGGCGAGTTGTTCTTCCTCAACCAGCTGGGGCAGGCAAGGGTCGGAGCAAGCTTGACCAATTCGGTAAAAGAGCATCATGCTCCCGAGAAGCATGCCGAAGAGGATGGGGGAGAAGCCTCCGGAGAGGATGAGGCCCGCTAACGCGAGGTTGAGTACCCCAGCCAGCGCGTTGGTCACAATGATGAGTGGCTTGCGGCGCCACATATCCGCAAGAGAGCCGCCAATGATGCCGCCCGCTAGTGCCGCAATTCCAGTGATGGTTCCATACAGGCCGGCAAGGGTAAGACTATCGCTCAAACGTAGAGTGACCACCGGAATAGCAAGCCCGGCTCCTACCCCAGCTATCTGAGCCACAAGGTCTGACCACAGGAATAGTCTAAAATCACTTAGGTTGGTGCGATCGACTTTATTGGTATTCAATGTTCCTCCAAAAAGCGATCTCAGTCGTCTCTAGGCCCAATTGCAATTAGCATGCCCCAGAGGAAAGATCGCCAATCTAGTCCCGCGTTATCAGCGATGATGTCTTCCCGAAAGAGAGAAATGCCCCGAGAAAGGTGGTCAGTGGCTGTAGCAACCATTTGAATAACTTGGCTAAGGTGCCCAATTTCTAGCCAGAGCGTTCGAATCGAGTTCAGGCTTTCGTATTTCCAGGATATGACTCGGGGATCGCCAGCAGTAATAAAATGTACTGGGGCATCCACGACATGCGATTGTTTCCCAACCGCGGTCTTCCATTCCTTATAGGGCTCCAGATGATTGAGAAACAGTAAGGAATGGTTTTTCGGGTGGTATAGATAGTAACCATTATCGATTGAATCGCATCTACTAACGCGGACAATGATCTCGGTTGAGCACAATCCTCCGGCAGATGGGGCTGAACGGAAATGGATGTTTCCGGACTTCTGTTCGCTTGTCGTTGGGCGCTTTGAAAAGCTTGCGGAATCGTAAAGGATTGACGCTAGTGACCTAAGGCTAATTGATTTTAACTCTGTATTCGTGAATCGTGCAGATTTTCGAGAATTCAAAACAGATTTGAAGCTTCTAGTGCAGCTTATTCTCTCGCCGCGCGGAAGGCTCAATTCTCGCTTAGCCAAAGCCGGATTCTCCCATACATGATGCGGTGGGCCGGCGAGCGCGAGTTTTTCCCTTAAATGCTGGTGATGCTCATCTAGTTGAGCGATAGTCTCGTCGGAACGGACCCCGCTGGCAAATGCGTAGTCGCGCGCGAGCGGAGGAGTATCGGGCCACATATCTAGAACCGTGCATTCGATATTGGGGGGCTCATTAGAAAAATGCTGTAGTACCCCTAAGTTCTGGAGTTCTGGAAATGAATCTTCGCTAGAAGCAACCGCTACTCCACTAATAACTTGACTATCGAGTAATAGGGAGAGTTCTTCCCTTGCCTTCTGGTTTAAGATTGTCTGAGTTTGCTCTAGAGGGTTGTCCCAAACGAGATACGGTCCCTTGAACCGAAAATGGCCCACTGTTGCTATTCTAAGCATCGTTTAAAGTCCTTTGTAAATATCTAGCAATGGCGTCGGAGACGATATTCGTGCCAGCTCGTTCTTCGTAGAATAGCCAATCGAAGATAACGTTACATTCAAGAAATATTGGGGCACCTCCCTGTATTAGGAGGTCGATGGCACATAAATTACAACCGGATAGTTGGGAGTATTCAATTAGAATATCTTTTACCCTTTGAGTGGGGTTATATAGAGATACGCTTACGCCGTTGTTCTCTAACCACAGGTCGCCTGCAGTGTCATATCCTGATACTCGGAAAACGATAACTTCTTGGTCAATCACATAGCAGCGGAGCTCGTACTCTGAGTTCATATACCTCTGGAATAGGAGAGGTACCGGCTCATCGTGAGTTGATTGATCTAGCTTTAAGCGTTTAGGCATAGCTCCAAGAAGTGTTCCCGGAGTCGGTTCTACCCAGTGGGGGCCAATCGGTTTGGCAATTGAAAAGGGAAACCCCTCTTCATATCCAATGAACGTTTGAGGAGTGGTAAATCCTATAGTATCGGCGAGCTGAATTTGTGCAAGCCGTGACCGTGCGTTGCAAAAGCGGTTTACGCTAAATAAGGCAATTTCTTCAAGCGTTTGTATGTAGGATATTGCTTGATCTTTGATATAGATCGTTTCTTCTTTAACGTAGGATATATTTTTTATAGATTCACGCGAAAAATGGCGGATCCAGGCAACTGCCACCGTCGTTTTACCATGTTCCGTAACCAGTCTTCCGAAGTTATCAATTGGTAATAGCTCTTTATTAAGCTCGCCGTCGCTGTCAATTCGTACGACCCCTATGTCCTGACTTGCGAGAATCAGCGACAGGAAGTCACATTCTCGGTCATCTTGACGGGTTATGAAGACTACACTTTTTGGTGGAAGCGATTCGGGGTGATTGTGGCGGAAGGCTCGCTGAAAATCGTTGCTTGGGCCTTGAAGTCTTATGGCGATATTTTTGTCTATAAGGAACGTCATAGGTATATGGTATGGGGGTTTCCTGTGGATGCATGCTTGAGGAGCTTGCATCCACAGGGGTAGCTAAAAGTCCTTTTTTACGTCGTGATTTGCTGCCTTGATTTTGTAATCATTAACAAAGGTGTCCAGCTTGTGATTGGGGCGTGGTGTGGGGGGTTCTGTCTGATTTAGAATCTCCCGTGCTATCTGGGTGCTGAGACGCGGTGCTATTTCTGTGTGATGCAAGGTAAAACCTCCTGGTAGTGTGATCCGCATTACTTGCGGTAATTCGAATTTACATGATCACTTTGGATCCAGGTATCCTACAAAAGTTTTAAGTTCTTGTTTCTGGAAGTGTGTGTTGAGCAAATGAATCGGTAGGATAAGCCACCATGCTGCCCAAGTCCCGCATCTTCTCCGTCCTCCTGCTCGGCCTCGGCGTTGCGCTGATTGCTGCTGGCCTGGCGGCGTCGAGCTTCTTGAGTTTTAGTCCGCGGCTGCCGCTGGATATCGAGGGCACTACGTGGACGATGCACGATGAGAACGCCACTGCGCAGGCGCTGTCCGCGGAGGGCGTCTCGCAGTATGAGGGGCCCATGACCTATCAGCTCAACATGGACATTCAGGAGCCGGCGGACAAGGACACCGCAACACTTCGGGTGGGGGAGTCCGCCATCCGCGGGGGCACGGGAAACGTGGAGGATTTGAGCTTTGCCCGCGTGTGGGCCTATCCCGTCGATCGTCTCAGCGGTAAGGCGACGGGTCCGGCGGCACTTTCCCACACCATGGGCTCGCCCACGGCGGAGGTCCCAGTCGAAGGCTATTGGCTCAAGCTGCCAGCCGATGCCGAGCAGACCACCTATCCAGTGTTTGACCCGGTACTGCGCACAGCAGCGGACGCAGTGTTTGAGGAGTCCCTCGACATTGACGGCCGCACTGTCTACCGCTACCGCCAAGAGATCGAGCCCACCAACGTGGCTACTCTTTATGCGGGCAACACGACCACCACGCTAACCAACGAGGATGGCTCCACCGAGCAGGGTTACCTCTTCCACGCCGCAACACGGGACCTCTTCGTGGACCAGGCCACGGGGCTCGTCGTGGGCATGGACGTCGACGTACGTGACTACTGGGCCGATCGCGAAGGAAACGAGCGCGAGGTGCAGTTTGCCTTTAACGGTGCTACCGACGAGCAATCCCGAACTGAGCTCCTCCACCAGGCAGAGCGCTTCCCGCGCAGTGCGGTGGGGCAGTGGGTGCGCTGGGGTGGCGTCGGCAGTGGCGCGCTTCTGGTGTTGTTCGGGGCGCTGGGCGCTTTCCGACGTCCCGCACAGCGCCACTCCCGCTAACCTTCCGGACGCGCGAATCGGTGTAGCGACACGCCAGAAGTGCGTTTCGCCTTTACAAGGCTGCCATTATGCTATAGGCTATTTCGTTGCGCTGGAATCTGGATCTTTAGTGCACATTTAGCCTTTCGAGTGGTGATGGAAAAACCGACTTGACAAGGTGATTTTGTGCATTCTAAACCCAGCCATTCCACAGCAGACCGAATGCTAAATCTACCAGCGGTTTTGCACCTCACCGGCCAGGGTGGGGACGCAATCCGCCAGAGGTACTGGAAGGACCCATCTTGGCAGTCTCCCGCCAGACCAAGTCAGTGGCCAACATCCCTGGAGCCCCGAAGCGATACTCCTTCGCTAAAATCAGCGAACCCATCGCCGTCCCGGGCCTCCTCGATCTACAACTCGATTCTTACGCGTGGCTCATCGGTACCCCCGAATGGCGCGAACGCGAGCAGGCAGAGCGCGGCGATGATGCACGCGTGACGAGCGGCCTTGAGGATATCCTCGAGGAGCTTTCTCCGATCCAGGACTACTCGGGCAACATGTCCCTGTCCCTGTCGGAGCCTCGCTTCGAGCCGGTGAAGAACACCGTGGACGAGTGTAAAGAGAAGGACATCAACTACTCGGCGCCACTGTACGTCACCGCAGAATTCATTAACAACGACACCCAGGAGATTAAGTCCCAGACCGTCTTCATCGGTGACTTCCCGATGATGACTGATAAGGGCACCTTCATCGTGAACGGAACCGAGCGCGTTATTGTCTCGCAGCTCGTGCGTTCCCCGGGTGTCTACTTTGATCAGACCATCGACAAGTCCACTGAGCGCCCGCTGCACTCTGTGAAGGTCATTCCTTCCCGCGGTGCGTGGCTCGAGTTCGACGTCGACAAGCGCGACACCGTCGGCGTTCGTATTGACCGCAAGCGCCGCCAGCCGGTCACCGTGCTGCTCAAGGCGCTCGGCTGGAGCGAGGAGCAGATCAAGGAGCGCTTCGGCTTCTCCGAGCTCATGATGTCCACCCTCGAGTCTGATGGCGTGGCTAACACCGATGAGGCTCTCCTGGAGATCTACCGTAAGCAGCGCCCGGGCGAGCAGCCCACCCGTGACCTCGCGCAGGCCCTGCTGGACAACTCCTTCTTCCGCGCCAAGCGCTATGACTTGGCTAAGGTCGGCCGTTACAAGGTCAACCGAAAGCTGGGCTTGGGCGGCGACCACGAGGGTCTTATGACCCTGACTGAGGAAGACATCGCTGTCACCCTCGAGTATCTCGTGCGCCTGCATGCAGGCGAGCGTGAGATGAAGGCCCCGAACGGTGAGACCATCTCCATCCACACCGACGACATCGACCACTTTGGCAACCGCCGCCTGCGCACCGTGGGCGAGCTCATCCAAAACCAGGTCCGCGTGGGCCTGTCCCGCATGGAGCGTGTTGTCCGCGAGCGCATGACCACCCAGGACGCGGAGTCGATCACCCCGACCTCCCTGATCAACGTCCGTCCGGTCTCCGCTGCCATCCGCGAGTTCTTCGGTACCTCCCAGCTCTCGCAGTTCATGGACCAGAACAACTCCCTGTCTGGCCTGACCCACAAGCGCCGCCTGTCTGCGTTGGGCCCGGGCGGTCTGTCCCGTGAGCGCGCCGGCATTGAGGTGCGAGACGTTCACGCCTCGCACTACGGCCGCATGTGCCCGATTGAGACTCCTGAGGGTCCGAACATTGGTCTGATCGGCTCGCTGGCGTCCTACGCACGCGTCAACGCCTTTGGCTTCATCGAGACCCCGTACCGCAAGGTCGTGGACGGTAAGGTCACCGACCAGGTTGAGTACCTCACCGCTGATGAAGAGGATCGCTTCGCCATTGCCCAGGCTGAGGTCGAGAAGGATGCCGACGGCACCCTGACCGGCGACCGTATCGAGGTCCGCCTCAAGGACGGTGACATCGGTGTGACCGACGCCGCGGGTGTGGACTACGTTGACGTTTCCCCGCGCCAGATGGTGTCCGTGGCAACCGCCATGATTCCGTTCCTCGAGCACGACGATGCTAACCGTGCCCTCATGGGCGCGAACATGCAGCGTCAGGCTGTGCCGCTGGTGCGTTCCGAGGCCCCCTACGTGGGTACCGGTATGGAGCAGCGCGCTGCCTACGACGCCGGTGACCTCATCATCACTCCGAAGGCCGGTGTGGTGGAGAACGTCACCGCCGACCTCATCACCATCATGGATGATGAAGGCCAGCGCGATACTTACATGCTGCGCAAGTTCGAGCGCACCAACCAGAACACCAACTACAACCAGACGCCGCTGGTGTCCCTGGGTGACCGTGTGGAGGCGGGCCAGGTGCTTGCCGACGGCCCCGGTACCCACAACGGTGAGATGTCCCTCGGCCGCAACCTCCTGGTTGCCTTCATGCCGTGGGAAGGCCACAACTACGAGGACGCCATTATCCTCAACCAGCGCATCGTGGAAGAAGATATTCTCACCTCGATCCACATCGAGGAGCACGAGATTGATGCTCGCGATACCAAGCTGGGCCCGGAGGAGATCACCCGCGAGATCCCGAACGTCTCCGATGACGTTCTGCGTGACCTCGACGAGCGCGGCATTGTCCGCATCGGTGCTGATGTCCGCGCCGGCGACATCCTGGTGGGTAAGGTGACCCCGAAGGGTGAGACCGAGCTGACCCCGGAGGAGCGCCTGCTGCGAGCTATCTTCGGTGAGAAGGCCCGCGAGGTCCGCGATACCTCTATGAAGGTTCCGCACGGTGAGACCGGTAAGGTTATCGGCGTGTCCCGCTTCTCCCGCGAGGATGACGACGATCTGGCCCCGGGCGTCAACGAGATGATCCGCGTTTACGTGGCTCAGAAGCGCAAGATCCAGGACGGCGATAAGCTGGCCGGCCGCCACGGCAACAAGGGTGTTGTGGGCAAGATTCTCCCGCCGGAGGATATGCCGTTCATGGAGGATGGCACCCCGGTGGACATCATCCTCAACACCCACGGTGTGCCGCGTCGTATGAACATTGGTCAGGTTCTTGAGGTTCACCTCGGCTGGCTGGCTCACGCTGGTTGGAAGATCGACACCGAGGATCCGGCCAACGCCGATCTGCTGAAGAAGCTGCCGGAAGAGCTGTACGACGTCCCGCCGGAGTCCCTCACCGCAACCCCGGTCTTCGACGGTGCTACCAACGAGGAAATCTCTCGCCTGCTGGCTTCCTCCAAGCCGAACCGCGATGGTGACGTCATGGTGGATGAGCACGGTAAGGCCCGCCTCTTCGATGGCCGCTCCGGCGAGCCGTACATGTACCCGGTTTCCGTGGGCTACATGTACATGCTCAAGCTGCACCACCTCGTCGACGAGAAGATTCACGCTCGTTCCACCGGCCCGTACTCCATGATTACCCAGCAGCCGCTGGGTGGTAAGGCACAGTTCGGTGGCCAGCGCTTCGGTGAGATGGAGGTGTGGGCAATGCAGGCTTATGGCGCTGCCTACACCCTGCAGGAGCTCCTGACCATCAAGTCCGATGACGTCGTCGGCCGCGTCAAGGTCTACGAGGCAATCGTCAAGGGCGATAACATCCCGGATCCGGGTATTCCGGAGTCCTTCAAGGTCCTCCTCAAGGAGCTGCAGTCCCTGTGCCTCAACGTGGAGGTTCTCTCCACGGACGGTACTCCGATGGAACTGTCCGGCTCCGACGATGACGACATGGACGGCGCTCCGTCCCTGGGCATTAACCTGTCCCGCGACGAGCGCTCCGACGCCGATATCGCCTAGCTTCTCGGTCCGCCGCTAGGCGGGCATAACGAATCACTAACTCATAAAAGCCATCAACTTCCCCCGCCAGGGGGATGAAAGGGAGACATTACGTGTTTGACGTAAATCTCTTCGACGAGCTCCGTATCGGTCTGGCCACCGCCGAGGACATCCGCCGCTGGTCTAAGGGCGAGGTTAAGAAGCCTGAGACCATTAACTACCGAACCCTCAAGCCAGAGAAGGACGGCCTCTTCTGCGAGCGCATCTTCGGTCCGACCCGCGACTGGGAGTGCTCCTGCGGTAAGTACAAGCGTGTCCGCTACAAGGGCATCATCTGTGAGCGCTGCGGCGTCGAGGTGACCAAGTCCAAGGTTCGCCGTGAGCGCATGGGCCACATCGAGCTGGCCGCGCCGGTTACCCACATCTGGTACTTCAAGGGTGTTCCTTCCCGTCTGGGTTACCTACTGGACCTGGCTCCGAAGGATCTTGAGCGCATCATTTACTTCGCTGCCAACATCATCACCTCCGTGGACGAGGAAGCTCGCCACAATGATCAGTCCACTCTTGAGGCAGAAATGCTTCTGGAGAAGAAGGACGTAGAGGATGACGTCGAGTCCGAGATCGCTGAGCGCGCTGCCAAGCTCGAGCAGGATCTGGCTGAGCTCGAAGCCGCCGGCGCTAAGGCCGACGCCCGCCGCAAGGTCCAGAACGCTGCCGACAAGGAGATGCAGCACATCCGCGAGCGCGGTGAGCGCGAGGTCGCTCGCCTCGACGAAATCTGGAACACCTTCATCAAGCTTGCTCCGAAGCAGATGATCATCGATGAGACCATCTACGAGGAGCTCGTTGACCGCTACGAGGATTACTTCACCGGCGGTATGGGTGCTGAGGCCATCCAGACCCTCATCCGCAACTTCGACCTCGAGTCTGAGGCCAAGGAGCTCAAGGAAATCATCAACAACGGCAAGGGCCAGAAGAAGATGCGCGCCCTCAAGCGCCTCAAGGTTGTCGCCGCCTTCCTGCGCTCGGGTAACGATCCGGCCGGCATGGTCCTCGATGCTATCCCGGTGATCCCGCCGGAGCTGCGCCCGATGGTGCAGCTGGATGGTGGCCGCTTCGCCACCTCCGACCTCAACGACCTGTACCGTCGCGTGATCAACCGCAACAACCGCCTCAAGCGCATGATCGACCTCGGTGCTCCCGAGATCATCGTGAACAACGAGAAGCGCATGCTGCAGGAATCCGTTGACGCGCTCTTTGACAACGGCCGCCGCGGCCGTCCGGTCACCGGTCCGGGTAACCGCCCGCTGAAGTCCCTGTCTGACCTGCTCAAGGGTAAGCAGGGCCGATTCCGTCAGAACCTGCTGGGTAAGCGTGTTGACTACTCTGGCCGTTCCGTTATTATCGTCGGTCCACAGCTCAAGCTGCACGAGTGTGGTCTGCCGAAGCTCATGGCGCTGGAGCTGTTCAAGCCCTTCGTCATGAAGCGCCTGGTGGAGAACGACTACGCTCAGAACATCAAGTCCGCCAAGCGCATGGTGGAGCGTCAGCGCCCTGAGGTGTGGGACGTCCTTGAAGAAGCTATTTCTGAGCACCCTGTCATGCTGAACCGTGCTCCGACCCTGCACCGCCTGGGTATTCAGGCCTTCGAGCCGAAGCTCGTTGAGGGTAAGGCAATTCAGCTGCACCCGCTGGCCTGCGAGGCCTTCAACGCCGACTTCGACGGTGACCAGATGGCAGTCCACCTGCCACTGTCCGCTGAGGCACAGGCTGAGGCCCGCGTTCTCATGCTGGCGTCCAACAACATTCTGTCTCCAGCATCCGGTAAGCCGCTTGCTATGCCGCGTCTGGATATGGTGACCGGCCTGTACTACCTCACCATGGACAAGGGCGAGGACGAGATCGGTGGCGCGGGAGCTTACGCTCCCGCAAACGAGAACGGACCGGCACAGGGCGTGTACTCCTCCTACGCAGAGGCCATCATGGCTCGTGACCGTGGCGTACTGGGCCTGCAGGCCCCGATCAAGGTCCGCATTTCTCACCTGCGTCCGCCGGCAGACATCGAGGCAGAGCAGTTCCCTGATGGCTGGCAGAAGGGCCAGGCCTGGATGGCGGAGACCACCCTTGGCCGCATCATGTTCAATGACTTGCTGCCATGGAACTACCCGTACCTTGAGGGCGTCATGGTTCGTAAGGGCGGTTCCGCCAACAAGATGCTCCTCGGTGACGTCATTAATGACCTTGCTGCGAAGTACCCGATGATCACCGTTGCCCAGGTTCTGGACAAGATGAAGGACGCTGGCTTCTACTGGGCTACCCGTTCTGGCGTGACCATCACCATGCATGACGTTCTGGTTCTCCCGAACAAGACCGAGGTTCTCGAGTCCTATGAGAAGGAAGCAGAGCGCATCGAGCGCAAGTACTGGGAGCAGGGTGCTCTGACCGAGCGCGAGCGCTACGACCGCCTGGTTGAGCTCTGGAAGGACGCTACCGACACCGTCGGTGAGGCCGTCGAGAACATGTACCCGGATGACAACCCGATTCCGATGATCGTGAAGTCCGGTGCTGCAGGTAACATGCGTCAGATCTGGACCCTGGCCGGTATGAAGGGCATGGTTGTGAACTCCAAGGGTGACTACATCACCCGTCCGATTAAGACCTCCTTCCGTGAAGGTCTGTCGGTTCTGGAGTACTTCAACAACTCCCACGGCTCCCGTAAGGGTCTGGCCGATACCGCTCTGCGTACCGCCGACTCTGGTTACCTCACCCGTCGTCTCGTCGACGTGGCACAGGACGTCATCGTCCGCGAAGAGGATTGTGGCACCCGCCAGGGCGTCCGCGTTCCGCTGGGCGAGCTGGTTAACGGCACCCCGGTATTCGATGAGCTGTGGGAGACCTCCGCTTCTGGTCGTGTTGTCGCTTCTGACGTCAAGGCTGAGGACGGCACCGTTGTTGCTGAGGCTGGCACCGACCTGACTGAGGAGCTCACCGCAGAGATCCTGCGCGCTGGTGTTACCGAGATTAAGGTTCGCTCCGTGCTGACCTGCCAGACCCCAGCCGGCGTTTGTGCGAAGTGCTACGGCAAGTCCATGGCTTCTGGTCAGCTCGTTGATATCGGCGAGGCTGTCGGTATTGTGGCCGCCCAGTCCATTGGTGAGCCGGGTACCCAGCTGACCATGCGTACCTTCCACCAAGGTGGTGTCGGTGGCGATATTACCGGTGGTTTGCCGCGTGTACAGGAGCTCTTCGAGGCTCGTAACCCGAAGAACCGCGCCCCGATTGCATCCGTCGACGGCACCGTGTCCCTGTCCGATGAGGGCAACTTCTGGACTCTGACCATCACTCCGGATGACGGTTCCGACAACGTGGTTTATGAGAAGCTCTCGAAGCGTCAGGGCCTGGCTCAGGTCCGTCGTCCGATGGAGTCGAACCCGGATGCCATGATCGAGCGTTCTTTGCGCGATGGTGACCACGTAACCACCGGTGACCGCCTCATGCGCGGTGCCGCTGATCCGCACGATGTGCTTGAGGTTCTCGGCCGCCGTGGTGTGGAGAAGCACCTCATTGATGAGGTCCAGGCTGTCTACCGTGCACAGGGTGTGGCCATCCACGACAAGCACATTGAGATCATCATCCGTCAGATGCTGCGTCGCGGTACCGTCATCGACGCTGGTACCACCGACCTGCTGCCGGGTAACCTCATTGACCTTTCGGAGGCCAAGCAGGTCAACGCCGCTCAGGTTGCTGAGGGTGGTCAGCCGGCTCAGCTGCGCAGTGAAATCATGGGTATCACCAAGGCCTCTCTGGCTACGGAGTCTTGGCTGTCTGCGGCTTCCTTCCAGGAGACCACGCGTGTGCTTACCGACGCCGCCATCAACAAGCGCTCGGATCAGCTCATTGGTCTGAAGGAGAACGTCATCATCGGTAAGCTGATTCCGGCCGGTACCGGTATTTCCCGCTACCGCAACATCAGCGTTAAGCCGACCGAGGCTGCACGCAATGCTGCGTACTCCATTCCGACCTACGGTGATTCCATCTACGGCGACGATGGCTTCGGTGAGTTCACCGGCGCTTCCGTGCCGTTGGAGGAGGACTACACCTACTAAGGCTTCGATTCTGAAGTGAGAGGCGAAACCACTCGCCGCTAAGGACCCGATTCCCCACCTGCCACAGTGCAGCAGGTGGGGAATCGGGGCTTTTACCACCAGTGAGCCTGGTCGAGTTGTACGTTCGGCCAATTCTTATTTAGTCTTAAGGTGAATTCCCTTCCCTTTGGTCTGAGCTGCCCCAATCTCCCTGGTTAACGGTGTTAAGTTGCGCCTGAACGACCATCTCATTAACCTGAGCAAAGGATAAGTTAATAGTTATTTTGTTCATATGGAGAGTTGGCTGCGCACAAGACCGCACCAGCATCTCTATCCAGGCTTGGGGGCTCGCGATGAAGCTTTTCCTTTCCTTAAGCAGTAGGCGAGAGTCCCCTTGGGGGTCGGTGCACTAAGAGCCGGCCTCAGTGTGCCCCGCCGTGGAGGTCAGAGACCACGGCGGGGCACTGCGCAGTTTTAGGGCCGATGTGAGAGGCGTGGGGAAGAGACTAACGGACGCAACTTTTAGCTCTCGTGCCATTCTTCGAGGCGTTCGAGCAGAATCTTGTCAGACTCCAGCTTTGCCTCACGGTTGGCCTCCACGGTACCGCCCATCATGACCTCCCAGGAGGGGCCGACGAGCTCATCAATGTTCTCGTGAAAAAGGTGGCCGGCACCCTCGTAGATGTGAGGTTCAAGGTCGTCGTTCTGCTCGTTCAGAGCCTTGGCGGCAACATCGGCTTGCCACATTGCGTCCTCCGTCCCGGCGAAGAGGAGTCCATGACCATCGAACTGGCTGAGGTCAATGACGGTTTCTGGGTCGGCAGCGGCGGCGATGGCTTCATAGCTAGCGCGATAGGACACCGGCAGACCAAGGGCCAAGCGTGTCATGAGTTTGCCAAACTCGGCTCCCTGCTCAGCAGCAAAGGGGACGGGTTCGCCCTTCCATGTAAAGCTGCTCCGTGTGCCGGTATCACGCTGGTAGTTGAGGTTGCCGTACGTGTGATCCCCAGGGGCGTAGAGCACAATGTTGCTGATCTCTGGGTAACGAGCCGCCAAGTTTGCAGTGAGCTCCGCGCCCTTTGAGGTGCCGATGACGGTCAGCGGTTGAACACCATTGCCCTTCTCGTTGGCATAGGCAATGACCTCATCAAAGAATTCGAGTGGGACTTCATCAATAAATTCCTTTTGGCCGGGTTGTCCAAAGAAGTAGAGGTCGAGCACATCGTAGCCATTATCGCGGAGGAGTTGAGCCTGTTCCACGTTGGCGCCGCCGTCGGAGCCACCGAAGACGACGACCGTGCCGGGGTGGGCGTCACCAAGCGGCGAGAGGTGGAACCCCTTCATGTAGTCGCCGTTGATTTTCTCCACGCCGTTCTCGCTGAGAATTCGTTCATCCCCGCCCTCGGGGTTTTCGGGGATTGCATAACGATTGGTGTTGATGGAACGGGCAATCCATACACCAGCGATCAGGAGGACCAAGCATAGGAGAAGAATCCCTAAGATCGTGAGAACAACTTTGATAGCTCGCATGGCAAATGTCTCCTTTACTGACTGATGTGACATGTGCCGCTATCTCCATTGTATTGCGTGGAAGTGCTGAAGGTGCTGGATGTGCCCTTATCGGGGCTGCTTGCTAAGCTGTCAGTGCTTTTGAGCTTTCTGGGTCGGCGCTGTGAGGTGCTGGCCGCTTTTAACTACACAACGTCACGGGTGCTTCCTGTCCGCATGTGCTTCCCAGCGCACGGGAGGAGGCTGAGATGCCGCCGAGGGGCGGCGAACCGTCGAACCTGATCCGGGTAATGCCGGCGAGAGGGAGGAAAAATGAGTTCTGTATCTACTAGTGGTGCATCGTCGGCCGCGGCGCCTCAGCGGAGCCTGAACTGGCGCATCGTGGACATCGTGGTGGCATCCGTGTTGGGTGTGGCCTGCGGTTTCGTGTTCTTAGCATGGAACACCGTGGGTTATGCCTGGTTCGAAGCCATGGATGCGCTCACGCCGGGCCTGGGTGGCATTGCCACGGGTATCTGGCTGATTGGTGGCGTTATCGGTGGCCTCGTCATCCGCAAGCCGGGTGCAGCGTTGTACGTCGAGCTGCTTGCTGCGATCGTCTCTGCTGTACTGGGCTCGCAGTGGGGTATTAGTACTTTGTACTCGGGTATTGCGCAGGGTATCGGTGTGGAAATCGTTCTCGCCATCTTCCTCTACCGCCGCTTTGGTCTGGGTGTTGCCATGCTCGGCGGTATGGCGGCCGGTTGGGGTGCATTCGTGCTGGAGCTGTTTACCTCCGGAAACTTGGGCAAGACCCTGCAGTTCAACATCATCTACTTCGTCACACTGAGTATCTCCGGTGCGATTCTGGCCGGTGCGGTGGGCTTCTTTGTGGTCAAGGCGCTAGCGAAGACAGGCGCACTGGACCGCTTCGCGGTCGGCCGTGAACAGCACTCCGCCTAGTTGCTGAGTGCTGGTGAGGTTATTTTCGGAGTATGAGTGAGGTAGGTGCCGCGGGGGCAACGAAGGTCACCGCCCGCGGCTACGGCTGGACCCATGCGGGCAGGCGCGAGGCTGCGCTTGCGAATATTGACTTTGTTGTCGAGCCGGGGGAGAAGGTGCTGCTGTGCGGCGATTCCGGTTCGGGCAAATCCACGCTGCTTGCTGCTATTGCAGGCGTCCTCGGCGGGGATGATGAAGGAACTCGTGTGGGGGAGATCCTTCTTGAGAGCGCTGATGGAAATGTTGAGCAGCCGGGGCGAACCATCCCGGTGGGCTTAGTGCTCCAGGACCCGGATTCCCAGGTGATTGCTGCCCGCGTGGGCGATGACGTGGCTTTTGGCTGCGAGAATCTGGCTTATCCCCGCGAGGAGATCTGGCAGCGCGTGAGTGCCGCGCTTGAGATGGTGGGGCCTTATGTGGACCTTGATTTTCCCACCGCGCAGCTCTCTGGTGGGCAAAAGCAGCGCCTCGCCTTGGCGGGGGTGATTGCGATGGGCGCGGGCGTTGTTCTGCTCGATGAACCCACGGCGAACCTGGATCCGGACGGCGCGCGCGATGTCATCGAAGCCGTGTCCACTATGGCGGAACGCACCGGCGCTACCCTGATCGTGGTCGAGCACCAGCACGCAGCGTGGAAAGGGGTGCTTGACCGGGCCATCGAACTCAAAGACGGGCGCATCGTGGCGGATGGGCCGCTGGCCAGCGTTGTGGCGAACCGTACCGTGGCTGACCTACCGGAGGCGAGAGGCGTCGGAAAGCGCAGCGAACCCGCCCTGTGGAGCACTGATCTGGTCACGCGCTTCGGGCCGCCGCGCAGTTTTGAGCTTCCGCGCGGTGCGTCGACGGTTATCACGGGGCCGAATGGTGCGGGTAAGACTACCTGGATGATGACCGTGGCTGGGCTCCTTCCTGCGGAGTCGGGGGAGATTGGGGTCGCGGACTTCGTGCGGCGTGGTTTGAAGGGCTCGCCGCTGACGTGGAAATCCCGGGAACTTGCAGACCGCATCGGGTTCGTCTTCCAGAACCCCGAGCACCAGTTCGTCGCCCGTACCGTGGCCGAGGAGCTGCGTGTGGGCCCAAAGGTCATGCGGCGCGAGGTTCCTGAGGCGCACATAGCCGAGCTGGTGGAGTCGCTCCGCTTGGGCCACCTCCTCAACGCCAACCCCTTCACGCTGTCGGGAGGGGAGAAACGCCGTTTGTCCGTGGCAACGGCTCTGGTGAGTACGCCGGAGGTGCTGCTGCTCGATGAACCCACGTTCGGCCAAGATCCCCACACCTTCAGCGAGTTGGTGTGGCTGTTGCGACGCATGGCTGACGAGGGGACGACGATTGCCTCCGTCACCCATGACCCGCTCTTTATTTCCGCCCTTGGGGATCACCGCGTGGAGGTGACCCGTGCCTAATCCTTCTTCGTCTCATCCTTCTTCGATGAGTACAAAGGGCGCGCCCGCCGCCGGCCTCTTGAGCGGAGTTAATCCGCTGACCCGAATCTTTCTCATGTTCGTGTGGGTTACCCCGTTGCTGCTTTCGGTGGACGTGGTGTCCGGCGGAGTATCACTGGCGTTGACCTTGATCTTTGCGCCACTGTGTGGGGTGTCGTGGCTGCGCATGCTGAAGGCGGGTTGGTTCCTTTTCCTCATCGCGCCGATTTCTGGCATTTCCATGCTGCTCTACGGTGCCCCGGGTGGGCGCGAATACTTCACGCTGTGGCTCATTACGGTGAGTGATAACTCGATTGAGCTTGCCATTGCCATTACCCTGCGTGTCTTTGCGGTAGCGCTGCCCATGGTAGTGCTCGCGCGCGCTATTGATCCCACCGAGCTGGGCGACGCCCTCTCCCAAATCCTCAAGCTGCCGTCCCGCTTCGTCATTGGTGCCGTGGCCGGAGTGCGCATGATGACGCTGTTCACGTCTGATTGGCAGTACCTCGCTATGGCGCGTAGGGCCCGCGGGCTTACTGACGAAGGCCGTGTCAAGCACCTCATCACCATGTCCTTCGGCCTACTGGTACTAGCGCTGCGCCGAGGCGGAAAACTGGCTACCGCGATGGAAGCCCGTGGATTTGGCCGAACCCCGCCGGGAGGCGGCCAACGCACATGGGCGCGCCCTTCCCGTCTTGTGCAGCGAGACTGGCTGGTCATGGTGCTGGGTGTGATCCTCGCCGCACTACCGGTGGTAGTTTCGGTGCTGAGTGGTTCGTGGAGGTTCTTCGGTCTGTAGGCCTCCGCGGTACCTTGTCTGCACGCGCAAACCCAGAAGTGGTGAAAACAAACACATGCAGGACACGCAAGATGCTGACTACAACAGTCAGATGGAACGGCTGTTGGAGGACGTCGTCAAGCTCTCCGACTCGCGAAAACGTCCGATGAAACCAGTGACCGTGTTGATCGACGGCCCATCCGGAGCCGGCAAGACCTGGGCATCAGTGGCTTTAGCCGAGCGCACAGGGTGGCGAGTGGTGCACCTCGACGAGTTTTATCCAGGCTGGCACGGCCTCGAGGCCGGCTCCGCCATGGTGGCCGAGCAAGTTCTGCGAGAGAACAATCCAGGCTATTGGCGCTGGGATTGGGAGGCCAACGCACCTAGGGATTGGGCGAGCCTTGACGTGCGAGACGACCTTATCGTTGAAGGCGTTGGCTGCGTCACTGCGGAGAACATCGCGGCAGCGCAGCAGCGTGGTTCTGTGGTGACCGTGCGTATCGATGGCCCCCGCGAGCAGCGCCGCCAGCGTGCGCTGGAGCGCGACCCAGACTATGAAGAGTGGTTTGAGACGTGGGAAAACCAGGAGAAAAATTACTTCGCCGAGCTGGCTGCTGAGGCCGACCTGACCTGGGAATGGAGCTAGCGACTCTGGGATTTGGGCAGATCAGGGGGCTGGTGGTACTCTAACCAACGGTTTCATCTTTGGTGAGATGAAAAGTCTGATCAGTTTCTCGGCCGTTCGTGGTCGAGGGAAGTTCTGGACATGCGGAAGGGCCCCGGAGAAGAGCCCCTATTTTTGCATGTTTGACGCACCTTCCTTGATCAGTAGAAGCCGAAGTCATACAGAAAGACAAGATCTATGCCAACTATTCAGCAGCTGGTCCGCAAGGGCCGCCACGACAAGAAGGCCAAGGTTGCTACGGCCGCCCTCAAGGGCTCCCCGCAGCGCCGCGGCGTGTGCACCCGCGTGTACACCACCACCCCGAAGAAGCCGAACTCGGCACTCCGTAAGGTTGCCCGTGTGCGCCTGACCTCCGGTATCGAGGTTTCTGCCTACATTCCGGGCGAGGGCCACAACCTTCAGGAGCACTCCATGGTGCTCGTCCGCGGTGGTCGTGTGAAGGACCTCCCGGGTGTTCGTTACAAGATTATCCGTGGCGCACTGGATACCCAGGGCGTGAAGGACCGTAAGCAGGCTCGTTCCCGCTACGGCGCAAAGAAGGGACAGTAATCAACAATGCGTAAGAATGCTGCACCGAAGCGTCCTGTAGTTAAGGACCCGGTTTACAACTCCGAGCAGGTCACCATGCTCGTGAACAAGATCCTGCTGGACGGCAAGAAGTCCACCGCCGAGCGCATCGTCTACGGTGCTCTCGAGGCTTGCCGCGAGAAGACCGGTACCGATCCGGTCGGCACCCTGGAGAAGGCTCTGGGCAACATCCGCCCGGACCTCGAGGTTCGCTCCCGCCGCGTGGGTGGCGCTACCTACCAGGTGCCGGTTGAGGTTAAGCCGGCTCGCGCTAACACCCTGGCTCTGCGTTGGCTGGTGACCTTCACCCGTCAGCGTCGTGAGAACACCATGATCGAGCGTCTCGCTAACGAGATCCTGGATGCTTCCAACGGCCTGGGTGCTTCCGTCAAGCGCCGTGAGGATACTCACAAGATGGCTGAGGCCAACCGTGCCTTCGCCCACTACCGCTGGTAATCCCTGCGGAAAATTCGCCACATGGCATCATGGCCCGAACAACGACATCATCGTTTACCTGCACTAACAGTGCGCGCCGGCGCCCTTTAATGGGGTATGGCGGCGCACACAGTGCGGACCACAAACTTTAATAGCGTTGTTCGGGCCATTTTTGTATCTGGGAATTGAACGCCCTGCATGCACGGCCACATAGTGGATGCAGTAACATGCACAACGGGACAGTGGCAGCCCACAAGTGAGGTGTATTAGGCGCCTCGCGCTGCCGCGCTAGCCCAGACGTGGCAAAATAGACCAAGACCTATCCATGAAGACGTCGGACTTGCCTCATTGACGTGGAAGTTGATGAGTGAGGAAATGCGGCGTCGACGACAATTAAGTTGGGGTATAAACCGTGGCACAACAAGTGCTTAAGGATCTGCACAAGGTCCGCAACATCGGCATCATGGCTCACATCGATGCTGGTAAGACCACCACGACCGAGCGTATTCTCTTCTACACCGGTATCAACCGTAAGGTCGGCGAGACCCACGATGGTGCCTCCACCACTGACTGGATGGAGCAGGAGAAGGAGCGCGGCATCACCATTACGTCCGCTGCCGTGACCTGTTTCTGGGACAACAACCAGATCAACATCATCGACACCCCGGGCCACGTGGACTTCACCGTTGAGGTTGAGCGTTCCCTGCGTGTTCTCGATGGCGCCGTTGCCGTCTTCGACGGCAAGGAGGGCGTTGAGCCGCAGTCCGAGCAGGTGTGGCGTCAGGCTGCTAAGTACGACGTGCCGCGTATCTGCTTCGTGAACAAGATGGACAAGCTGGGTGCGGATTTCTACTTCACCGTCCAGACCATTATCGACCGCCTCGGCGCGAAGCCGTTGGTAATGCAGCTGCCGATCGGTGCTGAGGATGACTTTGACGGCGTCGTCGACCTTATCGACATGAAAGCCATCACCTGGCGCGGCAAGGTCGAAACCGGTGCTGAGCCGACCATCGAGGAGATCCCGGCCGACCTGCAGGAGAAGGCTGAAGAGTACCGTGAGAAGCTGCTCGAGGCTGTCGCTGAGTCTGATGAGGAGCTCATGGAGAAGTACTTCGGCGGCGAGGAGCTGACGAAGGAAGAGATCAAGGCTGCCATCCGCAAGATGACCATCAACTCCGAGATCTACCCGGTGCTGTGCGGTACCGCATACCGCAACAAGGGCGTCCAGCCGCTGCTTGACGCTGTTGTGGACTACCTGCCGAACCCGCTCGACATTGGCGAGATCCAGGGCCACGCTGTTGGCAACGAGGACGAGGTCATCACCCGTAAGCCGTCCATTGAGTCCCCGTTCTCCGCTCTGGCTTTCAAGATTGCTGCTCACCCGTTCTTCGGTCAGCTGACCTTCACCCGCGTGTACTCCGGCCAGGTTGTTCCGGGTACCGAGGTTATGAACTCCACCAAGGGTAAGAAGGAGCGCATCGGCAAGCTCTTCCAGATGCACGCCAACAAGGAGAACCCGGTTGAGCAGGCAGATGCCGGCAACATCTACGCCGTCATTGGTCTGAAGGAAACCACCACCGGTGACACCCTGTGTGACAAGGATGACCAGATCATCCTCGAGTCCATGGACTTCCCGGACCCGGTTATCAAGGTCTCCATCGAGCCGAAGACCAAGGCTGACCAGGAGAAGCTGGGTACCGCTATTCAGAAGCTTGCTGCTGAGGACCCGACCTTCACCGTTGAGCTCGACGAAGAGACCGGCCAGACCGTTATCGGCGGTATGGGCGAGCTTCACCTCGACGTTCTTGTTGACCGCATGAAGCGCGAGTTCAAGGTTGAGGCAAACATCGGTAACCCGCAGGTTGCTTACCGCGAGACCATCCGCAAGAAGGTCGAGTCCCTGGACTACACCCACAAGAAGCAGACCGGTGGTTCTGGTCAGTTCGCAAAGGTCATCTGCACCATCGAGCCGTACAACCCGGACCCGGAGACCCTGGAAGAGGGCGAGTCCGCAACCTACAAGTTCGAGAACGCCGTCACCGGTGGCCGCGTGCCGAAGGAGTACATCCCGTCCGTCGACGCTGGTATCCAGGATGCTATGCAGTACGGCTACCTCGCTGGCTTCCCGCTGGTGAACATCAAGGCCACCCTCGAGGATGGCGCTTACCACGACGTTGACTCCTCTGAGATGGCCTTCAAGCTCGCTGGCTCCCAGGTCCTCAAGGAGGCCGTTGCCAAGGCAAAGCCGGTTCTGCTTGAGCCGGTCATGGCAGTTGAGGTCGTTACCCCGGAGGAGTACATGGGTACCGTTAACGGTGACATCTCCTCCCGCCGTGGCCAGGTCTTCTCCATGGAGGACCGCTCCGGCGCCAAGGTCGTGAAGGCAAAGGTACCGCTTTCCGAGATGTTCGGTTACATCGGTGACCTGCGTTCCTCCACCGCCGGCCGTGCAAACTTCACCATGGTCTTCGATTCCTACGCTGAGGTTCCGTCCTCCGTGGCACAGGAGATCATTGAGGAGCGCACCGGCAGCAAGGCCTAAGCGGCCCCGCCGTTTAGCCCGCATTGCAGGGCTGGTAGTCTTCGCCAGTAGACCGCCAGCTCTCTGCACTGGGGGTAGCGGTCGGCTGAGTGCGCACCAAAGGATGTGTGTGTTGAGCCGGCCGTTACCCTCCCAGGATCCTGCTAATTGATTCTTGTCGAGGGTCAACGACCGCACGTTATGCGCGGGGTTACCTCCTAAAGAGGCAGTTTGAAAAAACTGCGGCATAAATCTAGGATCGTGTAACTGGCACGTAAAGAAAGCGTCATTAGCGCTTATGGGCCCGGCCCGAAGTGCCAATGGCAATACAAACCACGTGGCTGCGAAATACGTAGCCGCCATAGAGTCCAGGAGGACAAACAGTGGCAAAGGAGAAGTTCGAGCGTACGAAGCCGCATGTGAACATCGGCACCATCGGACACGTCGACCACGGCAAGACCACCACCACCGCAGCGATCACCAAGGTTCTGGCTGACGCTTACCCGGAGGAGAACACCGCTTTCGCCTTCGACATGATCGATAAGGCTCCTGAGGAGAAGGAGCGCGGTATTACCATCAACATCTCCCACGTTGAGTACTCCACCCCGAAGCGCCACTACGCACACGTGGACGCCCCGGGCCACGCCGACTACATCAAGAACATGATTACCGGTGCTGCTCAGATGGACGGCGCCATCCTGGTTGTTGCTGCAACCGATGGCCCGATGCCGCAGACTCGTGAGCACGTTCTGCTCGCTCGCCAGGTTGGCGTTCCGTACATCCTCGTTGCACTGAACAAGTGCGACATGGTTGACGATGAGGAAATCATCGAGCTCGTCGAGATGGAGATCCGCGAGCTGCTCGCTGAGCAGGACTACGATGAGGACGCTCCGATCGTTCACATCTCCGCTCTGAAGGCTCTTGAGGGCGACGAGAAGTGGGTACAGTCCGTCGTCGACCTGATGCAGGCTTGCGATGACTCCATTCCGGATCCGGAGCGCGAGCTGGACAAGCCGTTCCTGATGCCGATCGAGGACATCTTCACCATCACCGGCCGCGGTACCGTTGTTACCGGCCGTGTTGAGCGTGGCTCCCTGAACGTTAACGAAGACATCGAGATCATCGGTATCAAGGACAAGTCCATGTCCACCACCGTTACCGGTATCGAGATGTTCCGCAAGATGATGGACTACACCGAGGCTGGCGACAACTGTGGTCTGCTTCTGCGTGGTACCAAGCGTGAAGAGGTTGAGCGTGGCCAGGTGTGCATCAAGCCGGGCGCTTACACCCCGCACACCAAGTTCGAGGGTTCCGTCTACGTCCTGAAGAAGGAAGAGGGCGGCCGCCACACCCCGTTCATGGACAACTACCGTCCGCAGTTCTACTTCCGCACCACCGACGTTACCGGCGTCATCAAGCTGCCGGAGGGCACCGAGATGGTCATGCCGGGCGACAACGTTGAGATGACCGTTGAGCTGATCCAGCCGGTCGCTATGGACGAGGGCCTGCGCTTCGCTATCCGCGAGGGCTCCCGTACCGTCGGCGCTGGCCGTGTTACCAAGATCATCGCCTAATCAGCTGATTAGCGGGATGTAGTAGCATCCTTGAGCCGCCCAATCCCAGTGGGGTTGGGCGGCTTTTGCGATCGACGAAAGACTAGGCTGGGGTATCATGTTTGATCCGACTCGCATCGACCGCACTTTAGGGGCTCTTCGGTCCGCCTGGGAGGGTCAGCCTGATCTGCCCCTAGGTACTCTCTTCGGCATGCTCGCGGCGGAAGGATATGGCTGGGGCGTGTCCGACGACGAGCTCACTGCCCGGCTAGAGGCGATGGCACAGGTGCATCCTCCGGTCATCCCGCTTTCCGACGCCTCCCTCATCACCCATGGCCTCTGGCTCGCCGTCACCGATTCCCACAGAGTTACGCTGGCAGCCACCCAGGGTTCCTCGCAGGTGGTTGTGCGGCCTGTGACCAAGGAAGGGGAGAGGGGGCAGCCCGTCGCGTGGAAGGTGTCTGCGCTGCGGCCGGTTGGCCCTGGCCGTCCGCTCGTCCTGTCCGATAGCGAAGGATTTGAGCACCGCTATGGCGTCGTCGAGTCGGTGACGCGCCTTCGCGAAGACAATCGTTCGCTTAGTGGTCTCATGCGCCGCAGCGTTGGTGACAGAGTATGGTTCATCCGTACCGCAGAGGAGACGATCATTCTCGACCATGGCCTTCACGTCACGGAGCGAAAGAACCGCGAGTTAGTCCGCACAGATTTTTCATGGCATCGCATCGACGAGTGCGCTGTCGGGGTGCCCTTGACGGTCGACCTTTCCCGCGGAACACAGCACTCTTTCGGCGAGGTGGTAGAGGTGACCCTCGTGGAATCGGAGCCGTGGTGCCCGCGCTAACTGTTTCCCGGATCGCCGAGATGCCCGCCAACCGTGGTGTGGTTGGCGGGCATCAAGCCCGCGCCTGTGGCCTCGTGACTTTTCGGTCGTGAGTCAGGTGGCGCGGTTATGGGGAGTCCCCAGTAGAGCGAGCTAACTAGACGACGGAGCTGCGCACCTTGGTGAAATGTACCTTGTACGTCGTGTCCACATCCGCATCAGGAAACGCTGCACGGAAGTCCTGGTCATTGACTTCGATGGCATCCTTAATGCGCAGAATCGGGGTGTCCGGGTCTGCGAGGATTTCGTACTGGAGTGTGGGGCGTGCGCGGTCGTAGGCGACGAGCCGTGAGACCTTCTCAACGCCTTCGACGTTGGCCAACGTGTCGGCGACAGCACCAGCGATGGCATTCATGCTGGTTTTGATGGCGCCGTCTTCATTGGAGGCGTCGGAATGCACCACGTTGAAGCGGCGGTGGCGCAGATTCGCGATGATAAGCCACAGGCCTACCAATGCCATTACCACAGTGGCAGCAGCGAGGGCATAGACCCACCACGACTGCTTCGGAAGTCCTGCCCACGCCTCGTGGTCGACCCAATCGGCCAGGTACGTAGCGAATCCGACGTCGAAGTGAATGAGAATCGGCCACGCACCCAACGCGATGAGTAAGAGCCCAAGAATTGCGAGAATAACCCGGTCCACGCCGGCGAGTGTCTTAGACATTGGCGATCTCCTCTTGGTCGTTCTCGATCTGAACGGTGAGCTCGGGGGTGGGGGAGACGGCGGCGAGCGCAGCGGTAACTGCATCCGTCACGCGTTCTTTGAGCTGGGAGTCCTCGAGATCGCCCGTCGCAGTGACAGTGACCTGGGCGCGGTTCGAGGAAATCTTCGCGCGGCTGCGCGCGGCGCTGGCACCCGGTACTCGGCGGGCAGACGCCGACGCCACGCGCGCAATATCAACAGCACGCAACCACATCGACGCTTCCTCCGAGGCGATAGTGACGTGGGTAGTCTTACGCGGTGCACAGGCCGCCCACAGCAGGATAAGGCCGACAAGGATGCCGATGCCACCGCCAATCAGCATCCACGTCTCGATGTCTGGCTTTGACATGACATCAATGAACGGTTGCAGCCATGACTGACCGCCCTCATCGGCGCCGACAACCCAGGCCTCGCGACCTGCTACGGCGGCACCGGCGATGAGCACGATGCCAAGGATAACGGTCCACGTGCGTGCGGGCGGTGAGGCCTTGGGACGTTGGCCTAAGCCGACGGGCAGAGTCGAATCACTCATGGTGGGCTCCTTCGGCAAACGGGGTGATGGTAATTGCGCGCAGTGGCGTAGGGCGAGGTATGTCGACGCGGCGGGTGAAATCCGCCGAGGGCCGGATTTCAATCGGGCGGAGGTTGCGCGACGTAGCGCTCGGCGCGACTTGCGGCGTGCGGAGCGCTGTGGCGCGCGGGGCCGTAACGTGGTGCGGCTCTACCGGGCGTGGAACGTCGACCTTGCGCAGGGCCATGGGGTGCGGTGCGGATACTGGTCGTGGTTGCAGCGGACGGGGGACGTCGACCGAACGTGGGCGGAATTCGCTTGGCATGGTCACCGACCGCACAGTAGCTGGCTGCGGATCGCGGGTGTGTCGTAAAGGCCGCTCTGGTGCCGTGGTGATGTCACGCAACTCGTCATAACGCTGCGGGGAAGGGCCGAAACCAGAGGTGCGAACCTGTACTGCCTGGGGAGTCGCCACGCCACGTACGGCGGGAGCTGCGGGGACAGCGATCTGGCGGACCGCCACACCTTGTGATGTTTTAATCTCCTTGAGCTCCTGCGCAGACACAATCGCTGGAATCTGCGCGACAAGCGGAGTGCGCGTCGATACGGCCAGTGCAGAGGTCCGTTCACCAGCGACTGCACCGCCCACCGTCACGTTGACGCGCGTCGTGCGAAAGCCGGTGAAATCACGGACGGTATCTGAAATGGCGGAGCGTACAGCCGACGCCACGTCGGTCACCGGGGAGGGCCAATACACGGCGATATCGGCATCAACCGCGACGACCTTCGCGTCCGGATCCATCTGCGCCATGACGCGCGGGAAAGCGCGTCCAGCAAGGCCGGCCAGTTTGGCGTCGACAGCCGCAGTTCCCGGGACACTGGCGATGGCGGCATGAATAACCTTTTCCATCGCCCGCAGCGAGAACTGAGTGCGGCCCTGCGCCGTGGGGATCTCGTCGAACGGAGTCGTCACTAGCCTTGGCCTCTATCCTGGCCGACCACGCCTTTCCACACGGCGGTGAGGTCGATGCGGCCGTCGAAGTGTGCGCCGACAACGCCGCCAATCGCGGCCAGTAGAACCGCGAGTACGACGTACCAGACGCCGAGGTAGATGAAAAAGGCGAGAACCAAGCCGGCGAGGACGCCGAGGGAGGTGTAGTTCTTCATGGTTTTCCTTAGTTCTGTGGGGATCCGGCGGACTCAACGGCATCCGCGAAGACAACGTCGACAGTGCGTGCTCCGGGCCAGGTGCTGCGGACGGTGTCACGAATGGCGGCGCCGAGCGCCGCTAAAGGCTCGCCCGCGCTGACGTCAACAACGATGTGTACTTCGAGGCGCGTATCGTCCCGCGGCGAGGGGCGTGAGATTCCGTAGATGCGCTCGCCTGGGAAGAGCAGTGCGACTTCGCCGAAGCGTCCGCCGCTGAGCTTGGCGACGCCCCGCAGGCCCGTCACCGCTTCCTCAATAGCGTGGGCATCCTCCGCCGTGAGTTGTGGGGGCTGCTGACTCACTTAGGCCTGTCCCTGGGAGATTGCCGGGGTGGTGTCCTCCTGCCCGTTCTCGTCCTTCGGCAGCTTGACGTCGTGGACAACGACGTCGACACGGTTGACGGACAGGCCAGTCATGCGCTCCACGGCATTCATGATGTTGCGGCGGATTGCCTCAGCCAGCTCGTGGATGGCCACACCGTACTCAGCGATGATGGCGATATCGATGTTGGCGGATCCATTGGCAACCTCGACCGTGACACCCTGACGAACGTCCTCAGAAGCGCCAAAGGACTCACGAATTGAGCCCATCATGCGAGCACCGCCGCCGCCGAGTGCAGCGACGCCAGAGACTTCGCGGGCGGCAATGCCAGCAATCTTGGAGACGACGACGTCATCAATGCTGGTAGTGCCGAAATCGGTTTCCAAATTCTCGTTGCGCTCTGCCTGAGCAGCCGGGGTAGCTGCCTTGGTGTTCTCTGCGACGTCCTTCGGTGTGGTGTTGTCAGCCATGGTGAAACCTTCTCAGTTCGAATCGGGGGTTAGTCATTCGAGCGTCGCACGCTCGCCATACACCGAGTCTAGAGGCGAATAGTTGAGTCGTGGGGTGCAGAGCAAAAACTTTAGCCAAAACGTGATTTTCGGCACGGTTTCCGTAGCGGTTTGGAAAACGGGAGGTTACATGCTTAAATACAGGGGTTGCTTTAACACAGCAACGTGGCCGCAGGCAGGAGCTTGTAGGGCGTTGTTGCTGGTAAAGCGAACATGACACCTTTGTTGTGAGGCTCGTGAGGGCCGCACTCGAAGGTCATCCGATCGGGCTAGGTCCGCGTTTGAGCAGAGACACCCCCGAGACGATGGACCGGAGAAGGAGCATGGCAAATAAACAGCGGCAGTATATGAATAAGACTTTGGTTGCAGATCTCTGATCGAACGCCCCAGTCTTCTTCCTATTGACTTTGACTACGGGTCTTGTACCCCGTCATGAGCACTGCACGGTGGGCATTTGCCTTCTGCTGCACCTCGTGGTCGTCATGACAGTCAGACAACTGGCGTTGCGCCAAGGCTCCAAGCCCGGACAACGTTATAGAGAAATCGAGAAGCAATTTCCCACCGCTTCACGCCCCGGATACGCCGGGAATGTGAAAGTGGGGAAGCGAGGAAGAGGATAAGCGTGGCGGGACAAAAGATCCGCATTCGGCTGAAGGCCTACGACCACGAGGCTATCGACGCTTCTGCCAAGAAGATCGTTGAGACCGTTACCCGTACGGGTGCCCGTGTAGTTGGTCCGGTGCCGCTCCCAACCGAGAAGAACGTATACGCCGTTATTCGTTCTCCGCACAAGTACAAGGACTCTCGCGAGCACTTCGAGATGCGCACTCACAAGCGCCTCATCGACATTCTCGACCCGACCCCGAAGACCGTTGACGCTCTTATGCGCATCGACCTTCCGGCAAGCGTCGACGTGAATATCCAGTAAGCGATCGACACAACGTATTTGGTGGAGAACTAATTATGAGTGAAAACGAGATCAAGGGCATTCTGGGCACCAAGCTCGGCATGACCCAGGTCTTCGACGAGGAGAACCGCGTTGTGCCGGTCACCGTCGTCGAAGCTGGGCCGTGCGTGGTTACCCAGATTCGTACCGCAGAAACCGATGGCTACAACGCCATCCAGATTGCCTTCGGCGAGAAGGACCCGCGCAAGGCCAACAAGCCGGCCGCTGGTCACTTCAAGAAGGCTGGCGTGACCCCGCGTCGCCACGTTGCTGAAATCCGCATGGATGACACCTCTGCATATGAGGTTGGCCAGGAGGTCAAGGTGGACATCTTCGAGGGTGTAACCTTCGTTGACGTCACCGGCACCACCAAGGGCCACGGCTACGCCGGCGCCATGAAGCGCCACGGCTTCGCAGGCCAGGGCGCTGCCCACGGTAACCAGGCCGCTCACCGCCGCGTTGGTGGTATTGGTGGCGCTTCGTTCCCGGGCCGCGTCTTCAAGGGTAAGCGCATGGCTGGCCGCATGGGCCAGGACCGCGTGACCACCCAGAACCTGAAGATTCAGAAGATTGATGCCGAGTCCAACCTGCTGCTCATCAAGGGTGCTATCCCGGGTGCGCGCGGTGGCCTCGTCACCGTTAAGACCGCAGTGAAGGGCGGTGCACACGCATGAGCAACCTCAAGCTAGACGTCCAGACCGCTGACGGTAAGACCAACGGCTCTGTTGAGCTGCCGGCCGAGCTCTTTGACACCGAAGCATCCATCGCTTTGATGCACCAGGTTGTCAACGCTCAGCTTGCTGCTGCTCGCCAGGGCACCCACAAGACCAAGACTCGCGGCGAGGTCCGCGGCGGTGGCCGTAAGCCGTTCCGCCAGAAGGGCACCGGTCGCGCCCGCCAGGGCTCCATCCGTGCACCGCACTACACCGGCGGTGGCACCGTGCATGGCCCGGTTCCGCGCGACTACTCCCAGCGCACCCCGAAGCGCATGATCAAGGCTGCTCTCTACGGTGCACTGTCTGACCGTGCACGCAACGAGCGCATCCACGTCATCGAGGAGCTCGTCCCGGGTCAGACCCCGTCCACCAAGCAGGCCAAGGCCTTCATCGAGCGCCTCACCGACCGCAAGAACGTTCTTCTGGTCGTCGGCCGCGAGGACATCAATGCTCGCCGCAGCGCCAACAACCTGCCGAACGTCCAGATCCTGGACGCCGGCCAGCTGAACACCTACGACGTCCTCTACTCGGACGATGTTGTGTTCTCCGTTGAGGCTCTGCACACCTTCGTCGAGCGCGCCACCGGCGCTGCCGAGGAAGCTAAGGAGGAGAAGTAATGGCTAAGCTCGCTAACCCGCGCGACGTCATCATCGCACCGGTTGTGTCCGAGAAGTCCTACGGCCTGATGGAGCAGAACGTGTACACGTTCTACGTCTCCACGGACTCCAACAAGACCCAGATTAAAGATGCCGTCGAGCAGATCTTCGGCGTGAAGGTTGCTTCCGTCAACACCGTGAACCGTGCAGGTAAGCGTAAGCGCACCCGCACCGGCTTCGGTCAGCGTAAGTCCACCAAGCGCGCCTACGTGACGCTCCGTGAAGGCAGCGACTCCATCGACGTCTTCGGCGGTTCTGCTAGCTAGCAGAACGGCTCCAAGAGCCGATAAGGAAAAGGAAGAATTATGGCTATTCGTAAGTACAAGCCGACAACTCCGGGTCGCCGCGCATCCTCCGTGTCCCAGTTCGAGGAGATCACTCGTTCCACTCCGGAGAAGTCCCTGCTGCGCCCGCTGACCAAGACTGGTGGTCGTAACAACTACGGCCGCATCACCACCCGCCACATCGGCGGTGGCCACAAGCGCCGTTACCGTCTGATCGACTTCCGTCGTACCGACAAGGACGGCATCCCTGCAAAGGTCGCTCACATCGAGTACGACCCGAACCGTACCGCTAACATCGCTCTCCTGCACTATGCAGATGGCGAAAAGCGCTACATCATCGCCCCGAAGGGCCTGAAGCAGGGCACCGTCGTCGAGTCCGGCCCGAACGCAGATATCAAGGTTGGTAACAACCTGCCGCTGCGTAACATCCCGACCGGTACCACCATCCACGCTGTGGAACTCAAGCCGGGCGCTGGCGCTAAGCTGGCCCGCTCCGCTGGTGCTTCCATCCAGCTGCTGGGTAAGGAAGGCAAGTACGCTGTTCTGCGTATGCCGTCCTCCGAAATCCGTCGCGTCGACATCCGTTGCCGCGCCACCGTGGGTGAGGTCGGCAACGCTGACCAGATGAACATCCGCTGGGGTAAGGCCGGCCGTATGCGCTGGAAGGGCGTCCGCCCGACCGTCCGTGGTGTCGTCATGAACCCGGTCGACCACCCGCACGGTGGTGGTGAGGGTAAGACCTCGGGTGGTCGCCACCCGGTGTCGCCGTGGGGCCACAAGGAAGGCCGCACCCGCAACCCGAACCGTTACTCGAACAACATGATCGTGCGCCGTCGTCGCCCGAACAAGAAGCGCTAAGAGGAGGTAAACAATGCCACGCAGCCTGAAGAAGGGCCCGTTCGTCGATGAGCACCTCCTCAACAAGGTAGATGCTCAGAACGAGGCCGGCACCAAGCAGGTCATCAAGACCTGGTCTCGCCGTTCCACCATCCTTCCTGACTTCATCGGTCACACCTTCGCCGTCCACGACGGCCGTAAGCATGTGCCGGTGTTCGTCGAGGATTCCATGGTTGGTCACAAGCTCGGCGAGTTCGCACCCACCAAGACCTTTAAGGGTCACGTCAAGGACGACAAGAAGGGACGTCGATAAGCGATGAGTGACACCATCACCTCCGCATCCGCAACGGCTCGCTACGTCCGCGTTACCCCGATGAAGGCACGCCGCGTCATCGACCTGGTCCGCGGTAAGTCCGTAGCCGAGGCACTTGCAATCCTGAAGTACGCTCCGCAGGGCGCCGCTAAGCCGGTAGCCAAGGTTGTTGCATCCGCAGCTGCCAACGCAGAGAACAACTTCGGCCTGGATCCGCGCACCCTGGTCATCTCCGAGGCATACGCCAACGAGGGCCCGACCATGCGTCGTTTCCAGCCGCGCGCACAGGGCCGCGCATTCATGATTCGTAAGCGCACCAGCCACATCACCGTGGTTGTCGAGAGCCAGAAGGAAGGGGCCAAGTAATGGGCCAGAAGATCCATCCTCACGGCCTACGTTTGGGCATCACTTCCGACTGGAAGACCCACTGGTACGCCGATAAGGACTACGCCAACTACGTAGCCGAAGACATCAAGATCCGCCAGTACCTGGAGAAGGGCCTCGACCGCGCCGGCATCGCCGACGTCGTCATCGAGCGCACCCGCGACCGCGTCCGCGTCGACATTCACACTGCCCGCCCGGGCATCGTGATCGGCCGCCGCGGCGCTGAGGCCGACCGCATCCGCCGTGAGCTGGAGAAGCTCACGGGCAAGATGGTTGCCCTCAACATTCTCGAGGTCAAGCAGGTCGACGCTAACGCAACCCTGGTTGCTCAGTCCATCGCGGAGCAGCTGGTTAACCGTGTCGCATTCCGTCGTGCAATGCGCAAGGCTATCCAGTCCGCTATGCGCCAGCCACAGGTTAAGGGCATCAAGATTTTGCTGTCCGGCCGCCTGGGTGGTGCTGAAATGTCCCGCGTTGAGCGCTACCACGAAGGTCGCGTTCCGCTGCACACCCTTCGCGCCGAAATCGACTACGGCACCGCAGAGGCCCACACCACCTTTGGCCGCATTGGCATCAAGGTGTGGATCTACAAGGGTGACGTCGTCGGTGGCGTGCGTGAGTCCGAACTGAACGCTCCGGCGCAGGGCCGTGGCCGTGACCGCAATGGTCGCTCCCGCCGCGGTGGCCAGCGTCGCCAGCGCGCACAGCAGAAGCAGGAGGGCTAATCCATGCTGATTCCTAAGCGTGTTAAGTACCGCCGTCAGCACCGCCCGAGCCGCTCGGGTGTGTCCAAGGGCGGTAACCGCATCAACTTCGGTGACTACGCCATCCAGGCTCTCGAGCCGGCGTACATCACCAACCGCCAGATTGAGGCCGCACGTATTGCCATCAACCGCCACGTCAAGCGTGGCGGTAAGGTCTGGATTAACATTTTCCCGGACCGTCCGCTGACCCAGAAGCCTCTCGGTGTTCGTATGGGTTCCGGTAAGGGCCCCGTCGAGAAGTGGGTTGCCAACGTCAAGCCGGGCCGCGTCCTCTTCGAGATGACCTACCCGAACGAGGAAACCGCCATCGAGGCCCTGCGCCGCGCTGGTCAGAAGCTTCCGTGCAAGGTCCGCATCATCAAGAAGGAGGACCAGTTCTAATGGCTACCGGTACCCCCGCCCACGAGTTCCGTGAGCTCGACAATGCTGAGCTGGAAACCCGCCTGAAGGACGCGAAGGAAGAGCTCTTCAACCTTCGTTTCCAGAAGGCCACCGGCCAGCTGACCAACAACCGCCGCATCGGCACGGTTAAGCGCGACATTGCCCGCATCTACACCGTTCTGCGCGAGCGAGAGCTGGGCCTGTCCGTTGCTCCGGGAGCTGAGGCTTAATCATGAGTGAGGCAAACGTGAACACTAAGAAGGAAAAGGGCGCTCGCAAGACCCGCACCGGCATCGTTGTCTCCGACAAGATGGACAAGACCATCGTTGTCGAGCTCGAGGACCGCAAGCAGCACGCCCTCTACGGCAAGATCATGCGTTCTAACAAGAAGGTTAAGGCGCACGATGAGGAGAACACCGCCGGCATCGGCGACCGCGTTCTCATCGCCGAGACCCGCCCGCTGTCGAAGGACAAGCACTTCCGTCTCGTCGAGATCGTGGAGAAGGCTAAGTAAAATCTAGCCCTCCCACTCTAAATGACCCCCACGTTGACGCGTGGGGGTTATTTTTGTGCCAAGAATGCTTCCCGTGGGCTGTCATGGCCGCAGCGCGTACTGCTCCCGTTCATAGGGTTGGCTATGAGAAAGGCGCTCTCTGCTATGCTCTCTCGCTCATCCCTCGCTCCCTCGACGGCGGCCGTGGTGTCCCTTGTCGGTTGCTCTAGCCAGGACCCTGAGCTTTCACGTGATGCCGCCCCCACGACGACGACCCAGGAGGCCAGTTCTCCCGACCCGGCGGAGCCGGCCCGTGAACTCTACACAGAGGTCCTCTCGGATTCGGAGCATATCGAGTTTAACTATCCCCATGAGGATCGCGGCCCAGACACTGGAACGCCTGGGCCCAAGTCCGGGTTCCAGTACGCAATCGTGGAAGCCACGGGCGATGATGTACCTGAGCTTCTGGTGCGGCGCGGCCTCCGGGGGTGGGGCGCGCGCCGGTGCGCTGGCGAAGAAGTCTGGTGACGTTCTCTAGCGCCCAGCGTCGCGCGCTCGGTGGTGGGTGAGCGCAATGGCGGCACCAAAGGCAGTAAGCACCGTACCCACCGTCAGCAGGAAGGTGCCAAGCCGATATTCGGTGCCCATGGGCTTGTCAAAGGTGTTGTAAATCATCAGCCACAGCACCCAACCCGCGATGAGCGCCACTGCTGCGAGCGCAGACACCATCCGCAGTCCGCGGGTGGCGCGCTGGTCGGGGGAGAAGGCGTGGTAGGAGGAATCGATGAGCATGAGCACCGCCAGTAGTGCCGATAGCCCTGCGGCAATCGGCACGCTAAGCAGCGCCCCTGTGCCGGCAATGACGGGAAGCACGAAACACCCAATAGACAGGATGAAGAGCAGGGCCTGGAGCGCGCCTGTGCGCAGCGGATAAGTCACAGTTTCGCCTCCACCTCGGCGCGGGTGGGCGGCTGCGCGCCGGTGCGGGCGACAGTGATGGCAGCGGCAGTGGCCGCAAAGTGGAGCACGCGCTGCCATTCTGTTTCTGTCAACGCCGCCGGATCCTTGTCAACCAACTGCGAGAGCAATGCGGCCATGACGGTGTCCCCAGCGCCGATGGTATCGGCCACGTCGACGGCTACCGGCGGAGCCTGCACCGACACCGAGCTTGTGCGTACGCTCAGGCCCTCACCGCCGAGCGTAGTAACCACAACTGGCACCTCCTCGAGGGCCTCGGCCCCGAGGAATTCGACTTCCTCCTCGCTGAGCTTGAGCAGAGTCACGTGCGGGAGCAGCGACAGGAGAAATTCGCGGTGCTTCTCGGTGGCGAAGAAGGGGCGAATGTTGGGGTCTAGTGCGATGTTCGTGCCGCGTGCGGCCAGGTTTGTGAGGAGCGCAGCATAGCGCGACGCCCCCGGCTCGAGGGCGAGGGAGACGGTGCCGAAGCAGGCCCAGGGGACGTCGACAAGCACAGGCTCCACGGCACGGTCCGCTGTGCCCTCCGTATAGAAGGAGTAGGCGGCCGAGCCATCCTCCGCGATGCTGCAGACCGCCAAGGTTGTGGGCTCGTCGCCGCGCTGCACGAGGGAAGTATCAACTCCTTGGTTAGTGAGATGATCCACCAGCGCACACCCGAAGGCGTCGGTGGACAACCGCGACTGGAAGCCCACGTCAGCGCCCAGACGCCCCGCCGCTACCGCGACGTTGAAGGGGCCGCCTCCCAACGCCGGTTGTAAATCCGCCAGCCGTCCAGGCTCGCGCGGTACAAGGTCCACGAGGCCTTCGCCACACACCATAATGTCCATAATCGCCATAGTATCGAGGACATGAATTACCGTCCGCATTTCCACGTCTCTCCGCCGAGCGGCCGCCTTAATGACCCGAACGGGCTTTTCCTCGATGGCGATACACTGCACGTCTATTACCAGCACGACCCCTATTTCCCGCACGCGGCAAAACAGGCCGGTTGGGGGCACGCAGTGGGGTTGGTGAGTAGCCCGCAGCCGTGGCGTCATGCTCCGGATGCGCTGTACCCGGTGCGTGAGTATGACGCGCATGGCTGCTATTCGGGTGGCGCTGTTGTTGATGGCAAGGATGTGTGGCTGTTCTACACCGGCAACCTCAAGCGCGGGGGCGTGCGCATTCCCTCGCAGAATCGGGTGCGTGTAGTGGAGGCCGGTGGCCCGGAAGGCGGTATCTACCAGCGCGATGTGGCGAACCCCCTCATCGATGGTCCGGCTGAAGGCTTCACGGGGCACTACCGCGACCCGCAGATTACTCGTGATGCGCAGGGCTGGCGCATGGTGCTCGGTGCGCAGGCCTCCGATGAGACTGGCCACGTGGTGCTCTACCGTTCCACGGATCTGGGGGTGTGGTCCTACCAGGGGCCTATCACCTTCGATGTTTCCAGGGCCGAGCTGGGCTTGAGCCCTGACCTCGTGCCGGGTGGGTACATGTGGGAGTGTCCTAACCTTGTTACGCTGCAGGACCGCGCCACGGGGGAAGACAAAGACGTCCTCGTCATCTGCCCGCAGGGTTTGGAGCCTGTGCTTGACGACGCCACCCATTACGCCTCCTCCGACCAGTGCGGCTACCTCGTGGGACGCCTAGAGGGCACGGTGTTCCACGTTGAGCGTGGCTTCAGCGAGCTGGACTATGGCCACCAGTTTTACGCGCCGCAGCTGGTGGAAAGGGAGGGCGAAGCCATTATGCTGGGCTGGATGGGCTTGCCCGCGCAAGATGAGACTCCGACGGTTGCCGAGGGGTGGGTTCACACGCTGACGCTGCCGCGGCGCGTCTGGCTGGAGGATGGTTGGCTGCGTCAGGAGCCGCTGTGGGACCTTGCTTCTGTGCCACAGAAGACGGCACGTGAGGGGTTCGGCTCGGTGGCTACGCTGACTGGGGGTGAGGGGACGTACGTACTCGTTGATTCCTCTGGTGCTGAGTCCTTCCGTGTTGAGTATGGCTCTGGCGAGCTGCGGTTGTCCTTGGGGGATGACGAACGTGTCGTGCCCTGTCCGGCTGGTTCGCTGGAACTTATTGCGGATGGTTGTGCGGTGGAGGTTTTTGCGGGTGATGGAAGGATTGCGGCGGCGTCTGCGGTCTTTGGTGCGGAGGACAGTCGCTGGCGAGGCTGGGAAGTCCGGTAGGACGGTGAGTTTTCCTACATTTTTGCCCGATTACTTGGCTTTATGTTGGTATGGCGTGTCTAATGGAGTCTGACGCTATTTAATCCATTTCACAGTAGGAGGCACGCCGTTATGGATCACTCACAGGTCGCGGCGCGGACACTCGCAGCCATCGGTGGCGAAGACAACATTGTGGCGCTTGCCCACTGCGCCACCCGCCTGCGCATGGTGCTCAAAGACAGCAAGAAGGTCGACACGGCCGCGTTGGAAAACGATCCGGACCTTAAAGGCATCTTTGAGGCTGGGGGCATGTTCCAGGTCATCGTTGGGCCGGGCGATGTCAACATAGTCTTTGACCAGCTCAACAACTTGACCACCAAGGACATCGCTGTCTCAACGGACAAGCTCAAGGATATCGCGGCGGATTCCGGCAACTGGTTCTCCCGTGCGGTGAAGATCCTTGCAGACATCTTCGTGCCGCTCATCCCGATTCTGGTCGGTGGCGGTCTGCTTATGGCGCTCAACAACGTGTTGACCGCCAACGGGCTGTTCGGCGAACAGTCAGTCATCGAGATGTTCCCTGCCATGGCGGACGTTGCCGGGCTTATTAACCTGCTTGCCTCAGCCCCCTTTGCCTTCCTGCCCATTCTCGTCGGCTTCACCGCTACCAAGCGCTTTGGCGGTAACGAGTTCCTCGGCGCCGGTATGGCCATGGCCATGGTGATGCCGGACCTGGTCAACGGTTACCAGGTGGCTGCCACCATCGAGGCAGGGGAGATGTCCTACTGGAACATCTTCGGCCTCGACGTCGCGCAGGCAGGCTACCAAGGCTCCATCCTGCCCATTTTGGTCATCGCGTGGATCCTGGCCACGATTGAGAAATTCCTGCACAAGCACCTCAAGGGCACGGTGGACTTCTTGCTCACTCCGCTGCTCACGCTCCTGGTGACCGGTTTTATCACCTTCATGGCGGTGGGCCCGGTGCTGCGCACGGCCGGCGATATGCTCGGTGCTGGCCTCAATGACCTCTACACCTTTGCCGGACCGGTCGGCGGTTTCATCTTCGGTCTGTTCTACTCACCCATCGTCATCACTGGTCTTCACCAGTCCTTCCCGCCGATTGAGACGATGCTGTGGAACGAGGGCGGCTCCTTCATCTTTGCAGTGGCGTCCATGGCCAACATCGCACAGGGCGGCGTGGCCCTCGCGGTGTACTTCCTCACCCGCTCGGAGAAGCTCAAGGGCCTCTCCGGCGCCTCGGGCGTCTCCGCGCTCTTCGGTATTACTGAGCCCGCCATCTTCGGTGTGAACTTGCGCCTACGCTGGCCGTTCTACATTGGCATGGGAGCCTCAGCCATTGCTTCGACGCTCATTGCGCTTTTCGACGTCAAAGCCACCGCACTCGGCGCCGCCGGCTTCATCGGTTTCGTCTCCATGCGCCCGGAGGATTACACGCAGTTCTTCATCTGCGCGTTTGTCTCCCTGATTCTCTCCTTCGGCGTGGCCTTTGCCTACGGCCATTACCTCAGGGGCAAGAACGGCTCGATTGATCCGGATGAGGTGGGGGCTGGTGGGGCGTCGGCAAGCGCGGCTCCTGCCGTCACCGCGGACCCGAATGCCTACCGTGTGGCCTCCCCGATGGCTGGAAAGGCCATCGCTTTGGAGTCAGTCTCAGACCCGATGTTTGCTGCTGGGAAGCTCGGCGCGGGTGCGGCGATTGAGCCCACCGAGGGGCGCCTCGTCTCCCCGATTGATGGCAAGGTCACCGTCACCTTCCCCTCCAAGCACGCTTATGCCGTCCGCGGCAAGGACGCTGATGGCAACAACGTGGACATCCTCATGCACATTGGCTTCGACACGGTAAACCTCAAAGGCGAGCACTTCACCGCGCATGTCTCCAAGGGCGATGAAGTCAAGGCTGGTGATCTTCTCTGCGAGTTCGATGTCGAGGCCATCAAGGCCGCCGACTATCCGGTGACCACCCCGATTGTGGTGTCCAACTCCAAGAAAACCGGACCGGTACTGCCGGCGTATCGCCCAGGGGAGGATGTGAGCTTCGGCGACGCCCTGCTCACCGTCGACCCCAAACCGGCTTCTGCTGCTGAGTCGGCTGGCTCCGGTTCAGCTGCGGGCAGCTCCGCCGTCCCAGCCTCGAACGCCTAAACTGTTATCGCCACGCGGCCCCGGCATACGTCGGGGCCTTGTCAGTCCAGCAAGGATTTCCATGTGTCCAGACCTGGAAGTCGACTCATGCAGGTCGTCGTCAAGCGCTGCGTCACCGCGCGATGAAGCCCACCTGCACCGTTCGGCTTCCAGGTCTGCACATATGCATCACGGGTGCATCTGTGGCGAAAGTGCAGGGATTGGGTTAAAAGTTGTGCATGAACAATGAACAACTCTTTACCTACCTCGATCAGAACCTTATTGATCTTCGCGCCTTGCCCAACAGTGATCCGCTGTGGAAGAAAGTGCATGCCGACAAGGTGGCGAAACTCGCCTGGTGTTACGTACTGCCGATGGTTCAGTGGAGGCAACTCAAGTCTTGGCAGCAGCAGGCTGCACGGGCGTATGCGCTAGGGCTAACCCTGCCGAAGGCGACGCTAGTGGGGAAAACGGCAGCCCTCATCCACGGCATTCCCCTCATTGTCCCTCCCCAAGAATGGGAGGCAACGCTTCCCTCGAATTCTGTGCCACAAAGAGCTAAGTCGAGGAATGTGCGCTACCGACGCACGGATCTGCGTGGGAAAGAAAGCGTTGTTCATGGGATTCGTGTCACGTCCCTTGAGCGAACTGCACTGGACATAGCGCGCTTCCACGGATTCGAGGAGGGCCTTGTTGCCGTTGATGCGGTGCGGGGGCGAAACGTTGGGAAAGTCTGGATCGATGAAGAGTTGGGCGCGATGGGCAGGGTCAAAGGCGTCGCTGCGGCGCGTCAGGCGGTGGCGGCGAGTATCAATACCGCGGAGTCGCCGTGGGAATCTTATGCGCGTGCCCTGATTATCGCAGCCGACTATCCAGAACTGCGCTCGGTGAAAGCCCAGTACGAGATCGGGACCTATCGCGCAGACCTTGTTATTAATGGGTGGCTCGTCGTCGAGATTGATGGCAACGTGAAATATCGCCGCGATATTGATGAGGTGATTCTCGCTGAGCATCGCCGCCAGCAAGACATTCTCAATAAGGGCTTTGTTGTCCTGCGCTTCAGTCCGGAGCAACTGAACTCGCGCCCAGAATACTTTCAAAAGGTAATCGGGGAGCATCTCCAGCGCGGCCCGAGGCACTAAAAGTGCAGAGGTGAAAACCGAACGGTGCAGGTGGGCGTCGCCAAGCGCATGTGCACTGCTTGGCGACGACCTGCATGAGTCGCCTTGCAGGTCTGGCCTCTTGTCAATGGGGGTCGATACGTGCGCGGTGGGAGGGGGTGAGGGTCGAGTGAAGAGGTGTTGTGTCGGTGCCGCGTGATTTGGGAAAGAAGGGTAGGGCGTGGTTGAATGTATGGGTTGCATATGGCCGGTCGGTGCGGGGCGATGCGTTTCCGAATCGCCACACCGAGACCCTTCGACCGCTGTGAACAGCGTGTTCGTTGCACAACCTATGCCACACAAGCAAGTAGACCAGGTGTGTCAAGGACGGAAATCTTGACGCACGTTAATCCAGGTCAGGAGACCCATAGTGATTCAGCAAGAATCGCGTCTGCGCGTCGCCGACAACTCCGGTGCACGAGAGCTCCTCGTTATCCGCGTTCTCGGCGGCTCCGTACGACGTTTCGCTGGCATTGGTGACATTGTTGTCGCCACTGTCAAGGAAGCCACCCCGGGTGGCAACGTGAAGGAAGGCGATGTCGTCAAGGCCGTCATCGTCCGTGCCAAGAAGGAGACCCGTCGTCCGGACGGCTCCTACATCGCTTTCGATGAAAACGCCGCAGTTATCCTTAAGGGCGACAGTGAGCCGCGCGGTACCCGCATCTTCGGCCCGGTTGCTCGCGAGCTTCGTGACAAGCGCTTCATGAAGATCGTTTCTCTCGCACCGGAGGTGATCTAGTCTTATGAAGATTCATAAGGGCGATATGGTGATTGTTATTTCGGGCCCGGACAAGGGCGCGAAGGGCAAGGTCATCGAGGCATACCCGAAGCGTGAGAAGGTCCTCGTTGAGGGCGTCAACCGCGTTAAGAAGCACGTTGCTAACTCCGCTACCGAGCGTGGCGCCGAGTCCGGCGGAATCGTGACCCAGGAAGCTCCGATCCACGTGTCCAACGTTGCGATCGTCGACTCCGAGGGCAACCCGACCCGCGTGGGCTACCGTTTCGATGAAAACGGCAAGAAGGTCCGCATCGCACGTAGCAACGGGAAGGACATCTAACATGAGCGAGAACTACACTCCGCGTCTGAAGACCCGCTACCGCGAGGAAATCAAGAAGGCTCTCAACGAAGAGTTCAAGTACGACAATGTGATGCAGATTCCGGGCGTCACCAAGGTCGTTGTCAACATGGGTGTGGGCGACGCTGCCCGCGACTCCAAGCTGATCAACGGCGCACTCGAGGACCTCACCGCGATCACCGGCCAGAAGCCGCAGCTGCGTCGCGCTAAGAAGTCCATTGCTAACTTCAAGCTCCGTGAGGGCATGCCCATCGGCGCACGCGTTACCCTGCGCGGCGACCGCATGTGGGAGTTCCTTGACCGCCTGCTGACCATCGCGCTGCCGCGTATTCGCGACTTCCGCGGTCTCTCCGACCAGCAGTTCGACGGCCACGGCAACTACACCTTCGGCCTCACCGAGCAGACCATGTTCTACGAGATTGACATCGACAAGGTCGACCGCCCGCGCGGTATGGACATCACCGTTGTCACCTCCGCTACCAACGACGAGGAGGGCCGCAAGCTCCTGCGCGAGCTCGGCTTCCCGTTCAAGTAAATAGCGTTTGAGGAATTCCCCCGGCACTCCGAAAGAAGACCGGGGGAATTTTTTGGTTTTAGTGCCGTCGGTGAAGCCACGCAGCCGCGCCTACAAGGAAGATAGTGGCGCACACGATGGCAATGATGGCAGACATACCTTGGCCGAGGGAATTGCCCAACGGCGTGGTTTCGCCCACGTACCAGGGAAAAAGGGGCGCCAGCATCGACAGGGGGAGCGCAATTCCCGCAGATGCCTTCGAGTCCAGTGCGCTACGCAGCGTTAACGCGACGCCAACCGCAGCGAGACAGAAAAGGATCGTGGATGCTGAATGAATAGGCACCACCCCAATGAACAATCCGAATCCGAACACAGCGGTCCACGCTGCGGCAGCCGAGCCCAACAAGGTAATTTTCTCCTTGCGTAGCGAACGAACCGTGCTTGCGGCCTCGTATTTCTCGTCCCATGAACTATTCAGCAACGCCAGTATGGAGCCTGCGACGAGCAGTGGCAGCAGATTGAAAACGAATACGGGACGGTTCAGTGGCGCTCCGAAGAGTTGCGGAACGGCCAGGTTATCCAGGAACTGCGCTACCACGCCAAGGCTGAGGATTACGAAGAACTCCGGCCAACGGCGAAGTCTCAGGTAAGGACTCATTGTGCAACCCCCAGCGGTGGTAGCTCGGAGCCGCACGTCTGCATGGTGTGAACAAAGGGAGCCAGGGCCACGGCTTGCTCTGCGGGCGAACGGTGCGAAAGCTCGTTTTCAATCCAGGCGCGCGCAGGAGTAGTTGTGCCCTGTGCGCTGAGGGTAGAAAAGCTGTCGTCCCCCGTTCTGAACGCATACGTGGCCCAGTCCGAAAGTACCTGGTGTGCGTTGCGGGAGGCAGAAGTTTCTTCGCAGCGGCGCTGAGCGCGCAGCGCCGCAGCTTGAGCCTCATAAACCCTCGTGTACAGGGCCGCTGGGCTGGCCACTGTGTGGGATAACTCCGTCGCGTGCTCGGAGCCAGGTTGACCGTATGTGCCGGTGAGGGGAGGAAGGCCGGCGTCGACAAGCACCTGCGTGAATTCCTGCCAGTGCGCATCGGCAGCCACGACGAGTGCGTGGTCTTCTGGCCAACTGCAGTATCGCTGTTTGTTCGCATCCCGGGTGCAGCTTGCCGACGCCTCCGTGGTGTCCCGTGCCCGCGTACCTTGGGGCCCCACTGCGGCGGAGCCAACAGCAGCGACGGTGATGATGGCGAGGAGAGTCAGCGCGGTGTAACGCGGGGCAGGGTGGTGGCGTGTCAGTGCGGCAAGGACACAGGCGCTTAAGGCCGCTACCATGACGACAGAAATTGCGACCGAAGCCACCCGTGGCTGCCGTGCGATCAGCTCGTACCCATTGCCGGGGAAGAAAAGAAAGCGTAGGGAAGCCGGCGTGGAATCCGCACACGCCGATACCACGCACAAAGCTAGCGTGAGCAGTGCTGCGAGTAACGCGGCGAGAATCCGGCGCCGGACAAGGACTCCCAAGCCCGCACCGAGAACCGCACACAGCACAACCCACACAAGGCTGCTGATGATGACGAGGAACCATGGCGAGCCGCCCACGGGTGCGGTATAGACAAACCCTGCCAGGATCATGAAGCCGATAAGAATGCTGGCCAGTCCCCACGCCAACGCCGGGCCGACGAGGAGTACTGCTGTGCGAGCGCGCGAGGTGGATGTGGAGCGCAGAAACGTAGCGTCCTGGCTTCCTGAGTCCCATGCAGCAATACTTGCGAGAAGTACGCCCGTAGCCGCGGCGACAACCGCACAGATTGCGGTGGCCTCCGGCCAGGAACCGGCGACGTTACTGCCCCGCGCAGAGGCAAAACTCAGCAGTGCGGTGAAGAGTACAACAGGAATGAAGCGACCGTGTCTCACAAAGCAGCCCCTCCCTGTGTACCATCGGTAGCTTGTTCGGTGACGGCGCAGAATCCTTGTTCTACGGAGCCGTACCTTTCGTTGAAATCTGCAACAGAAGAATCGGCTGCGATGCACCCACGATGAAGAATGAGCGCGCGATCGGCGGAGTCCATATCAGCCGCGACGTGAGTAGACATGAGGACAGTGGTGCCGTTCGAGGCCATGTCACGCAGTGCGCGGATAAGCGAGGAGCGGTGGTGTGGGTCGAGGCCTGCGGTGGGTTCGTCGAGAAGCAGTGCATCTGGCTCGTGGACAAGGCCCGCTGCGACCATGGCGCGGCGCTGCATTCCACCGGACATCGCGCGCAGGCGAGTAGTGCTGTGGTCCTCCAAGCCAATTATCCGTAAGGCATTGACCGCGTGCTGGCGTGCTGTCGCGCGGTCTAGTCCGCGCAGCCAGCCAACGTCTGCTACGAAATCCACTGCGCGTTGCGCCGGATCAAAGGCATTGCGTTGCGGAACCCAGCCGACACGTTGCCGCCACGAGTCGGAACGGCGGACGTCTTCACCGCCCACGAAGATGGTTCCTGTCGGCGGGCGTAGCTCACCGGCGATGAGCTGCATGAGCGTGCTTTTCCCCGCGCCATTTGCGCCGAGAAGGACGGTGAGCCCTGGGGCGAGGTCGAAGGATATATCGCGAACAACCTCAGCGCGGGCGGAGTAGCCGTAACTGAGGTGCTGGACAGACAGGAAGGATGCCATCCCACAAGGATTCCATAAGTGAAAAATGATTGCAATTGTTCACTGCAGGTCAGTGATTGACCTGCGGCGCGTGCGGAGGAGTACGATACAAAGGTCTCTGAAATCTCTATCGCGCGAGGTACTTGATGTCCTTGAATGATGCTGCGGCAGCGGCGGTAACGAAAAAGATCACGTTGCTCGATGAATCCTTTTCCCGCTTTGCTGTCCGCTCTACATTGGCCGGCGTGTACCTGGCCATCGGTACGGCGTTTGCGGCGGTGCTGGGAATGGGCGTCGAGAAGCATATGGAAGGCATGGGCTCACTGGTCTTTGCCTGGTTGTTCGGCCTGGGCCTGTTTGCCATCGTCGTCCTTGGCGCGGAACTAGCCACCGGCAACATGATGTACATGGTTTACGGTGCAGTGAACAAGAAGGTCGGCTGGGGCAAGGGCCTGTGGCTGCTCGTGGTCACTACGGTGTTCAACTTGGTGGGCGTTGCGCTCTTTGCAGCGGCTATGGGCGTGTCGGCGAAGCTGGGCGATATTGACCCGAATCACCTCATCGCCACACTGTCGATGGGCAAGTTGGAGAAGGGCCCCGGCGGTATGTTCGTCGAGGCCATCCTGGCTAACTTCGTGGTCAACATGGCCATTGTGGGAGCGGTCTTTGCCAAGGACATCGTGTCCAAGTTCTTCGTCATCGTGCCCATCATCGCCTGCTTCGTGGGCTTGGGTCTCGAGCACGTCATTGCGAACTTCTGCCTGATGGTGCTGACCTTCTTCTGTGCCAGCCCGCTGCCGGAGGGCTTTACCCTCGGTGCGGTGCTGACCAACTGGTCCATCGTGTGGGTCGGAAACCTCATTGGCGGCGGCTTCCTTATTGGTGGCGTGTACGCCTGGCTTAACTCTGGCCCGGACGCGTATCGCGACTAAGCTCGCCCGAATACAGATTGAAGCGGTCCCCGCGGGCAAAGCCAACCAGCGCCATTCCGGTCTCGCGGGCGGTTTCGACTGCGAGCGAGGAGGCGGCGGAGACCGCGACGAGCATGCCGAAACCGGCCATGGCGGCCTTGTTTACTAGTTCGAAGCTGGCGCGCGAGCTCATCACGAGGATGAGGTCGTTGGCGGGGAGCATGTCTTCCATGAGCAAATGGCCGATGACCTTGTCGGCCGCATTGTGCCTGCCGACGTCTTCGCGGACGACGACGGGTTCGCCGTCGAGAGTAAAGGCTCCAGCGGCGTGGATGCCCCCGGTTTTTCGGAACTGCTTCTGCTCCCGCTTGAGGGCGTCGGGCAGCTTGGCGACGACCCCCGGATCCACCGGCACCCGAGGGATCTCGTAGCGGGTCTGCTTCATGAGCGCCTCAATAGAGGACGTACCGCATACTCCGCAGGCGGAGGTCGTGGTGGTCAGGCGCAGGTCCGTCAGCGCGATCGGGTGGGGATTGGTGAATTCCACGTCCAGCAGATTGTAGGGGTTGCGACCATCCACGGAGGCGCCGGCGCAGTACCGTGCTTCCTGGATATCGCTGGCCTTGTCAATGTGTCCCTCGGAGTGGAGAAAACCATGGGTGAGTTCGACATCGTGGCCGGGAGTGCGCATGGTCGTCGTGAGCGTTTGGCCACCAACGCGAATCTCCAGCGGCTCCTCGCCGGCCACAGTATCGCCGCGGGTATCGACCTGGGTGACGTGGCCGTCCTCGTCGAGGCGCACCTTGGTCACGGCAAAGGTGGCGTTGATGCGCCCGCTCATCGGTTGAGGGCCTCCTTTAGCGTAGCGATGTGAGCGCGAGCCTCCTCGACGTCTTTAGACGCCAAGCCCACGAGGTAAGCCGTGAGGGGAGCAGCCGGGCGGGATTGGGCATGCGCCACGTCCTTGGTGAGGTCAAGCAGCTCCTTCACGAGGGCGGTGGCGTCCGCGGGTGCGACGCCGATAAGTTCAGCGGCTTCCTCAAGCCATTGATGGGCCGTGCGGATGGGGTCTTGTTCTTCATTCATAACGATCAATGCTAACGCGTTTTGGAAAACAGCACGTCAACGGGTAGAGTAAGCCGACGGACTTGCATTTTTCCTCATCTCGCGCCGAGAAAATGGTGCGCGAACAGCGGAAATGTGCCAAGCCGGAAGAATTGAACACATCTACTTTGTTGTAGGCCCCTCGCCGTAGACAGCGGACCGTTGTCTGTATCAAAGGGTGGCGAGCGCCTCACGGTATTGACCGTGGGGAGCGTGAGTAGCCCGAAATCACACGGAGAACGCTTTGGTGAGCATGGGAACCGCAACGAGAAAGGTTACAGGTCACTCATATGACTATGACTGATCCTATTGCCGACATGCTGTCGCGCGTGCGCAACGCAAGTAATGCGCACCACGACTCCGTGTCGATGCCGACCTCCAAGATCAAGGCCAACATTGCCGAGATCTTGAAGCAGGAAGGCTACATCGCTGACTACTCCGTCGAGGGTCGCGAGCTGTCCCTCGAGCTTAAGTACAACAACCGTGAGCGTTCCCTGTCGGGTCTGCGTCGCGTGTCTAAGCCGGGTCTGCGTGTGTACGCAAAGTCCACCGAACTGCCGCAGGTTCTGGGTGGCCTGGGCGTGGCTATCATCTCCACGTCTCAGGGTCTGCTCACCGACCGTCAGGCTCAGGAGAAGGGTGTAGGCGGAGAAGTTCTCGCCTACGTCTGGTAAGGGAGGATTGACACATGTCTCGTATCGGTCTAGCACCTATCGCCGTCCCGAAGGGCGTCGACATCACCATCAACGGCCAGGTTGTCAACGTCAAGGGTTCCAAGGGCACCCTCGACGTTGAGCTGCCGGAGCCGATCACCGTTGCCGTCGAGGACGATGAGATCAAGGTCTCCCGTCCGGATGACGACCGCAAGAACCGCGCTCTGCACGGTCTGGCCCGTTCCCTGGTCAACAACGCCGTTGTTGGCGTGACCGAGGGTTACACCAAGAAGATGGAAATCTTCGGTGTTGGTTACCGTGTCCAGCAGAAGGGTAAGGACCTGGAGTTCTCTCTGGGCTACTCCCACCCGATCCTCATCAAGGCTCCGGAGGGCATTACCTTCGCTGTGGATGGCGCAACCAAGCTCTCCGTATCTGGTATTGACAAGCAACTGGTTGGACAGGTCGCCGCGTACATCCGCCGCCTGCGTAAGGACGATCCTTACAAGGGCAAGGGTATTCGCTACGACGGCGAGCAGGTCCGCCGCAAGGTCGGAAAGACGGGTAAGTAAGCAATGGCTAACACTGAAAACGCAAAGCGCACCCCGGTTGGCAAGGACATTTCCTCGCGTCGTCGTGAAGCACGCGCACGCCGCCACTTCCGCATCCGTAAGACCCTCCGCGGCACCCCTGAGGCACCGCGTCTGGTTCTTCACCGCTCCTCCCGCCACATGCACGTCCAGGTCATCGACGACTTGGCCGGCCACACCCTGGCCGCTGCGTCCTCCATGGAAGCTGACGTGCGCGCACTCGAGGGCGACAAGAAGGCCAAGGCTGCCAAGGTAGGCGAGCTCATCGCTGAGCGCGCCAAGGCCGCTGGCATCGAGAAGGTCGTCTTTGACCGTGCAGGCTACAAGTACCACGGCCGCGTTGCTGCGCTGGCCGACGCCGCCCGCGAAGGTGGTCTGCAGTTCTAATGATTAAGGCATACGGAAACATCAACGGAAGGAACGCCTAATGTCGGACCGTGAACAGCGTGACGGCGGACGCTCCGCCGAGAACAACAACGACCGCAAGGGTCGCAACAACGGCCGTCGTAATGACCGCCGCAACCAGCAGGACAACGAGCGCGATAAGTACATCGAGCGCGTTGTGACCATCAACCGCGTCTCCAAGACCGTTAAGGGTGGCCGCAACATGTCCTTCACCGCTCTCGTCGTCGTCGGCGACGGCCAGGGCATGGTTGGCGTCGGCTACGGCAAGGCCAAGGAAGTCCCGGCCGCAATCCAGAAGGGTGCTGAGGAAGCTCGTAAGAACTTCTTCCGCGTCCCGATGATTGCTGGCACCATTACCCACCCGGTTGAGGGTCGCGACGCAGCTGGCATCGTCATGATGAAGCCGGCAGCTCCGGGTACTGGTGTCATCGCCGGTGGTGCTGCTCGTCCGGTGCTTGAGTGCGCTGGCGTGCAGGACATCCTGTCGAAGTCCCTGGGCTCCGACAACGCTCTCAACGTCGTCCGCGCTACCGTGGACGGCCTCAAGCAGCTGGTTCGCCCGGAGGAAGTTGCCGCACGTCGTGGCAAGTCCCTCGAGGAGATCGCACCGGCCCAGATGCTGCGCAAGCGCGCAGGTCAGGAGGCATAAGCAATGGCTCTGAAGATTACTCAGGTAAAGGGCCTTGTGGGCACCAAGCCGAACCACCGCAAGAACATTGAGGCGCTCGGCCTCAAGCGCATCGGTCACACTGTTGTGAAGCAGGACACCCCGATCATCCGCGGCATGGTTCAGAAGGTGCGTCACCTGGTCACCGTCGAAGAAGTGGCAGGGGAGTAAACCATGGCTGATATCATCAAGCTCCACGACCTGCGCCCGGCCGCAGGCTCCAACAAGCCTAAGACCCGCGTCGGCCGCGGTGAGGCATCCAAGGGTAAGACCGCTGGTCGCGGTACCAAGGGCACCGGCGCTCGTAAGCAGGTTTCCGCTGCTTTCGAGGGTGGCCAGATGCCGCTGCACATGCGTCTGCCGAAGCTCAAGGGCTTCAAGAACCCGAACCACGTTGAGTACCAGGTAGTTAACGTTGCTGACCTGGCTGAGAAGTTCGCAGATGGCGGCGACATCACCGTTGCTGACATCGCAGCTGCCGGCCTCGTCCGCGCTAACCAGCCGGTTAAGGTTCTGGGCAACGGCGACATCAACGTCAAGCTGAATGTCACCGCTGATAAGTTCTCCAAGTCTGCTGTCGAGAAGATTGAGGCTGCTGGCGGCTCCGCCACCACCAAGTAATTCTCACCAGACTCTGTGAGAGTCAGGGAACCCTCCCGCAAGTCACCGTTAAGGTGTCCTGCGGGAGGGTTCTTGCGTTGTGCCATCGCATGAGCTTAAAGCTGAGAAGAAAACCCGCATTTTGCAGGATGGTAGCGAACAATTTAAGTGGATTGGACCCGAATTTTTCTCCGGATGAGAATGAACCTGCAGGGCATGGGGTGTCTTTTGGATCTCATAGATTGATCGCAAGTAGCTTATAAACGCGCGGGGTGATATATTTTTTTGCACAGGGTTACTGCAAGTCAGTCTAAGGAAAATATCATGACCATTATTAATCAGTTCGTGGCCGGCGTTATGGCCGCAGTGTTGTCGTTGTTCGGCCTGGCAGCGCCGCTTGATAACACTGGTGCACCTACCCACGCAGCCGCGCACGTGGAGAATGCGGCTGCCACTGCGGGTGAAGACGCATCTGTTGTGCAGCCGGGTGAGAACCTTACTCCTCAGAAGGCTGTGGAGCGTGACCTTTTCCTTGTCACTGAGGAGCTGGGCCATGAGTTCATGACCATCCGTTTCGAGGGCACCACGACCGCCCACATCGTTTTCCTTGAGTCTTATAACCCGGACACCGACCAAGCCGCGGTTGACCGTATGATGACGTCTCTGGCGGACAACGGCTTTGTCCGCGTCGACGCCGTCGCGTAGGGTCTTGCACGCGAGAAGCCCCCACAGTCAGGAAAACGAGCCTGACTGTGGGGGCTTCTCCTGTTGTCGCCGGCGCCGGATCTAGGCGTCGTTGACCGTCTTCTCAAAGAGGCTTGGGAAGCGGTCGGACGGGTCGGTAACGGCCTTAATGCGTTCGGGAAGGTCGCCACCGTAGAGTTCAGCGAATTTCTCGGGGGAGTAGAAGGATTCTGAATAGAGGGACTTGTGCCCACCCAGTTCGTTGATCTTTGACTCGATAACGCGGTTGAATGCGCCGTTGCCGGGGGCGGAGGGATCGACGTGGTTGCCTTCCACGCCGGACCAGAATCCAACGTTGATCCACGTCTGGCTGGGACGGAGGGGGTACAACGGCCACGGAGCCGGCGAGTCCGCGGCGATGTCGCCCCGGCCGATAAGCTCCTCGACGCCCTCGCGGAGACGAATCGGGCACAGCCATACCGGCTGGATGTCAGAGGCGGTGAAGAACCAGCGTAAAAACTCTGGCAGTTTGTCCGGGGTTACTTCGATGTCTTGGACAACGCGTTCGCCGCGGGGCAAGCCCTTGGGTTTCTTGATGAAGTGATATTCCAGCTCGTATGTGCGGTCGAGACGAACGAGCTTCCAGTAGAAGGAGCTACGGCGCAGTTGGCGCGGCCAGATTCGGCGCACGCGAGGGTTTTGTGCACCGAAGGCGCGGGAGCACCAGAACCAGTCTGTATCCCAGCGCCAAATGTAATCACGGACCGTGAGGCGATCGTGTCGAATTCCGCGCGGGTGCTGGAGGCTGCGGTAGAAGATCTTCTCGCGCGTGTAGTCGGAGGTAGGCCCTTCGTCATCCGTAAAACGGGCCATAACCAGATAGGCTTCTTCCGGGGAAAAGACGACGCCATCCAGCCCGTGGACCTCCACGCCGTCGTAGGTCTGGGTTTCGGAAACGCGGGCAAGTACAGTGCTGAGCTCCTCGACGTCGTCGAATCTCACCTCCCTGAGTTCCACATATGGTTTGACCGCGCGAAGTTCGATTCTGAGGCGTACCGCGTACCCTAGCGAGCCATAGGAGTTTGGAAAGAGACGAAAGAGGTCCACGTTTTTCTCGCGTGAGCACGTGATGATCTCTCCGGTGCCGGTCAAGATATCCATCTCGAGTACGGACTCGTGGGGTAGTCCATCGCGGAAACTTGTCGATTCCACGCCCATGCCCGTGACGGCCCCGCCCAGCGTGATTGTCTTCAACTGCGGAACCACAAAGGGCATAAGGCCGTGCGGCAGCGTGGCGTCAACGAGGTCTTCATAGGTGCACATGCCTTGCACTTCAGCAGTCTTCGCGATGGGATCTATCTCAATGACCCCGCCCAACCCGGAAACATCGAGGCCGACCTGCTCCCCGCTGCGTCCACGGAAGAGATTGGACGTCTTCTTGGCCAGGCGCACACGTTTATCTTTCGGCACTGCGTAGAAACTTCGCAGGAGCTTATCGACGCCCTCCCGATGCTCTGCCCAGCCCACCGGTGCTATCTCAATAGCATCAACGCTGCGTTGAGTTCTCAAACGGTTAATGACACGCGAGATCATAGTTCTCCTTTAGAAGCGCGAATCGTCCCACCAGCGGCGCTCCGGCACACCGGCGCGGGATCCGGCGTTGCCTACTTTGACACCGAGGAAGTGATACAGATTGATGATGTTGTGCTCGAATCCCCACTCAGAACCTGCCATGTAAATCGCCCATAGACGTGCAGTGGGAAGTCCGACGAGGGAGCAGGCTTCCTCCCACGTCTCCTTCAGGTTCTCGCACCAGTCATGAAGCGTCCGCATGTAATCAAAGCGCAATGACTCTGTGTGGAATACCTCAAAACCGGCATCCTGCATGCACTTGGTGATGGTGCCGGAACCAGAAAGCTCACCGTCAGGGAAGATGTAGCGGTCGATGAATCCGCCTTTCGGCGTTTTGTGGTTGTCCGGGTAGGTGATGCAGTGGTTGAGCATCAGCCCGCCGGGCTTGAGCTTTCCGTGGAGGAAGCTGAAGAAGTCAGGGTAATTTTTTACGCCGATGTGCTCTAGCAAGCCAATGGCGGAGATTGCGTCGAATCCTTCCTCGGTGACGTCGCGATAATCCATGAACCGGATCTCCGCGTAGTCTTCAAGGCCTTCTTCTTTAATTTTGGCTTGGCCCCATTCGGCCTGCTCCTTCGAGAGCGTCACTCCGAGTGATCTAACGCCGCGTTTGGCAGCGTAACGGACCATGCCTCCCCAGCCGCACCCGACGTCGAGGTGGCGATCCCCCTCCTTGAGCCTCAGCTTGTCGAAGATAAGGCGGTATTTATTCTCCTGTGCTTCGTCGAGCGTGGCCTCAGGGGAAGGGTAGTAAGCGCAGGTGTAGGTCATGGAATCGCCCAGGAAGAGCTCATAAAAGTCATTTCCTACGTCATAGTGATCAGAAATGACATCGGCGTCGCGTTCCTTGGAGTGCTTGGATAGTCCTTCATGCAGCTTGCGGCGCAACCAGGAAGCGCGCTCTACCTCCGGGACAGGCTGGACGCGGAAGGCGCCCATGGCGGCGAGCGAGCGCACAACGCGAGCAAGCGTGACGGCATCTGGGCGGCTGAACTTGTCATACATGGCGTGGAGGGCGTCAAAGATGCCGTAAGGATGTGCCGGGTGCTCGCCGTCGACTGTAATTCCATCCGTGACGTAGGCGCGCGCAAAGCCTACGTCGCCTGGGTGCGTTGCGATGTAGGCCAAGCCTTGCAAGCTGTTGATTCTGACCGTGAACTGTGAGTCCGTTGGGCCGGTGGAGGAACCATCGAAGGCCTCCCACCGGAAGGGATTGGGAGTGGGGACGAAGGCGTCGATGATCTCCGCCACGGTCATGGGAGTGAATCGCTTACTCATAAAACTACATACTTCTTTCGCTTCGTCGGCAGGCAGATATAGTACGGCCGTACTCCGAGGCGCTCTTGGCGTCACGTGAGAGGTCGAAGAGGTGTAGGTACCTTGTAAGGACATTGCTGGAAAGCAATATTCGCTATGGTAGGCGCATCGACGCAGTCGCGCTAAGGATCCGCGTGTGCAAGCCCTAGTGTGTGGGTATTCCGTTAGCGCACGAGGCATCTGGGAAGTGGCGCACAGTGGAGCCGGTACGGGCGCTGACGCACTTTCGGAGGGGCTGATGTGGAGAAATGTTGTTTGGCTGGTAGGGTAATGGGGTCAAAAGTGTTCAACCGTTTCTATGGAGTGCCTGAAAGGGCTCTCATCCAGTAGGAACAGATGAGTTCCACCTCCGTGCGCGGCAGTTTCGGCCCGTAGTTTAAGCGCGGTAGGCCAGGAGGATTTAGTAGTGTCCGCCATTTTCCAGGCTTTCAAAGACGCCGACCTGCGAAAGAAGATCATCTTCACCCTCGTGATGATTATCCTTTACCGCGTTGGCGCGCAGATCCCGTCCCCGGGCGTCGATTACGCCACCATCGCTGGCCGTCTTCGCGAGCTGACGGAAGAATCCGGCAACCTCTACTCAGTGATCAACCTATTCTCCGGTGGTGCGCTGCTGCAGCTGTCTATCTTTGCCATCGGCATCATGCCGTACATTACGGCGTCGATTATCGTGCAGCTGCTGACCGTGGTCATCCCGCACTTTGAGCAGCTGAAGAAGGAGGGCCAGTCTGGTCAAGCCAAGATGACGCAGTACACGCGTTACCTCACTTTGGCCCTGGCTCTTCTGCAGTCCTCCGGCATTGTGGCCTTGGCAGACCGCGAGCAGCTGCTTGGCCAAGGCGTGCGCGTCCTAGCGGAGGATCGTAACTTCTTCACCCTCGTGGTCTTGGTTATCACCATGACCGCTGGTGCCATCCTCGTCATGTGGATGGGTGAGCTCATCACGGAGAAGGGCATCGGCAACGGCATGTCTCTCATGATCTTCGCCGGTATTGCTACCCGCCTGCCTACCGATGGCCTCAGCATCATGCAGAACAACGGCGGCCTTGTCTTCGCCATGGTTCTTGCCGGCCTCATCGTCTTGGTTGTCGGCATTACCTTCATCGAGCAGGGCCAGCGTCGCATCCCGGTCCAGTACGCTAAGCGTATGGTGGGTCGTCGCCAGTACGGTGGCTCCTCCACCTACCTGCCGTTGAAGGTTAACCAGGCCGGCGTTATCCCGGTCATCTTCGCTTCCTCCCTGATCTACATGCCGGTGCTCATCACCCAGATTGTGAACTCCGGATCCCCGGGCGTGTCAGACAACTGGTGGCAGCGCAATGTCATTGCCCACCTTCAGGCGCCGAGCTCCTGGCAGTACATCGTCCTGTACTTTGTTCTCACCATCTTCTTCTCCTACTTCTACGTGTCGGTTCAGTACGACCCGGCCGAGCAGGCAGACAACATGAAGAAGTATGGTGGATTTATCCCGGGTATCCGCCCGGGCCGACCGACCGCCGAATACTTGGGCTTCGTCATGAACCGCCTTCTCTTCGTCGGCTCGATCTACCTCGCGCTCATCGCCGTCCTCCCGAATATTCTTCTGGATCTGGGCGTCGGTCGGGCAGGTGCTAGCGGCACCTCCGCGTTTGGTGGTACCGCTATCCTCATTATGGTCTCGGTCGCGCTGACCACGGTCAAGCAGATCGAGTCCCAGCTCCTACAATCCAACTACGAAGGACTGCTTAAGTAATGCGTTACGTACTCCTTGGCCCTCCCGGTGCCGGCAAGGGCACCCAAGCCGCTCTCCTCAGCGAGAAGCTCGGCGTCCCGCACATCTCCACCGGTGACCTCTTCCGCGCCAATATCGGCGAGGGCACCCCGCTTGGTGTTGAGGCCAAGTCCTACATCGACGCCGGCAAGCTGGTCCCGACCGACGTGACCGCACGCATGGTGGAGGATCGCCTCAACCAGGATGATGCCAAGGACGGCTTCCTTCTCGATGGCTTCCCCCGCACTGTGGAGCAGGCCGACATCCTGGAGAAGCTCCTCGCGGACAAGGGCCTGAAGCTTGATGGCGTTCTGAACTTTGAGGTGTCTGAAGATGTCGTCGTCGAGCGCATGCTTGCTCGCGGCCGCGCTGACGATACCGAAGAGACCATCCGCACCCGCCTTGGTGTGTACCGCGATGAGACCTTCCCCCTCATCGAGCACTACGGCGAGGCCATCATTCCGGTCCAGGCAGAGGGTTCCGTTGAGGAAATCAACGAACGCGCCCTCAAGGCGATGGGTAAGTAAACCCTGTTCCTATGGCTTTTCGACGTCGCACAAGGGCCATGCCTGCCCGTACCCCGGGAGAGCTCGACGCCATGCAGGCGGCCGGCGAGATTGTTGGCCGCGCTTTGCAGTCCGTGCGCGCCGCCGCCGCGGTTGGCGTGAGCACACTCGAGCTCGACGAGGTTGCGGAGCACACCATCCGGGATGCCGGAGCCGTGCCTACATTCAAGGGCTATGGCGGCTTCCCTGGGTCTATCTGTGCGTCTGTCAATGACGTCATTGTTCACGGGATTCCCAGCAGTGACGTCGTTCTTGCTGATGGTGACCTCATCTCCATCGATTGCGGTGCAACGCTCGATGGATGGGTAGGGGATAGTGCTTGGACGTTTGGCGTCGGAAAGCTCAGCCCTGAAGCTCAGGCGCTGTCTGACGCCACCGAATGGGTCCTGCACGAAGGGCTCAAGGCTATGGTGCCTGGCAACCGCCTCACGGACGTTTCGGCCGCCCTCGAGCAGGCCACGTACCGCGCCGAGGACAAGTTCGGCGTCGAACTCTACATCGTTGACGGATATGGCGGCCACGGCATTGGCCGTGAGATGCACGAGGAACCATACCTGGCCAATGAAGGCAAAGCCGGCCGCGGCCCCATCATTCAGGAAGGCTCGGTCCTGGCAATCGAGCCGATGCTGACGTTGGGCACGGAGGACAACGCCGTGCTTGACGACGACTGGACTGTCGTCACCCTTGATAACTCCCTCGCCGCACACTGGGAGCACACCGTAGCGGCCACGGAGAACGGTCCCCGTATTCTCACTCGCCGATACTCATAGGTAGGAAATTGTGGCAGGACAGTCTATACTTCTTGCCATGTCTAAATTTTCCTCCTTCGCTGGCGCTCGTTCCCTACGCCGAGTTGCCGCAGCGGGACTCGTGACCGTCTCACTCGCGACTGCCCCGGCTGCCCAGGCCCAGCCTGTCCCTTCCATCGAATCCCTGTCCTCCGACGTTCAGTCCCAGATTGACGGTTTCGTAGGCCAGACTCGTGAGAACGCGTGGACGTCCCGCAACGACATTCTTTCTTCCCTCAAGGCTGCTAATCCGCAGGCCGCAGATGCCCTACAGCCGGTCATTGACGGCGCCATCGAGCTGGTGTTCCCGGGTCTGATCGCTCAGAAGAACGCCGAGATTCGTGCTGCTCGCGAGGCTGAGGAACGTGCTCACGCCGCCGAGATTGCCCGAGAGAAGGCCGCTGCTGAGGAAGCAGCCCGCAAGGCTGAGGCCGAGCGTCAGGCCCAGAGGTTCGATACTGGCCCATGCCCGGCAGATGCCCGCGTGTGTGTTGATCGCGGTGGTCACCGTACCTGGCTCCAGGACGGCAACGGTCACGTCACCTACGTTGCTACTGGTATGTCAACCGGCAAGCCGGGGGAGGAGACCCCGGCCGGCACCTTCTACATTAATCGCAAGATCAAGGACGAAGTCTCCCACGAGTTCGGCAACGCACCGATGCCGTACGCGATGTACTTCACCAACAATGGCCACGCCTTCCACGAGGGCTCCCCGGCCTACGAGTCTGCCGGTTGCGTTCGCCTGCCACACCAGGATGCCGTCCGTTTCTGGAATGACGTGCCTATGGGTTCCAAGGTCTTCATCTACTAAGACCGCGTGATGGCTCAGGCCATCGCACTACCAATCTGAAGCCCGCCGCCTCATTGAGGTGGTGGGCTTCGGCGTGTCTTCACGGCTGAAATCAGTGAGCTGCGCTAGGCGCATTTGGAAAAGAGGTGGTCGCAGCGTATGCTTGAGTGCTGGTGTCCACACGTGGCTCTTCTATTCACGGATGAGACTGCGGGCGGCACCAGGCAGTAGACACTAAACATGCAGGTGAAGAGGGGCGTCGCCAAGCGCGGCACAGTTCCCGTCTCACCAGAAAAGTAGAGGTTATGGCTAAGGAAGGCGCAATCGAGGTTGAGGGTCGCATCGTCGAACCCCTGCCCAACGCAATGTTCCGCGTCGAGCTTGACAACGGACACAAGGTTCTTGCACACATTTCTGGCAAGATGCGTCAGCACTACATCCGCATCCTCCCGGAGGATCGCGTGGTTGTGGAGCTGTCTCCTTATGATCTGACCCGCGGACGCATCGTCTACCGCTACAAGTAAAGACAGTAAGCCTCCTTACCCACGGGACGCACTTGATGCGTCCCTTTTCACCTCAGGCTGCGATGGCCTGAGCCCGCACTGCTAAGCATGCCCACTGAATCCCCGGCTCGGCCCGGGGCGAAGCGCATGCGTGGTGGGGGACGGATGAGGAGAAAACCATCGTAACAACCCGAAAGGACTAGCCATATGGCACGTCTAGCTGGTGTTGACCTCCCGCGCAACAAGCGCATGGAGGTTGCTCTCACCTACATCTACGGCATCGGGCCTTCCCGTGCCAAGGAACTGCTGGAAAAGACCGGCATTTCTCCCGACCTGCGCACCGACAACCTGGATGATGATCAGCTGTCGGCGCTGCGTGACGTCATTGAAGCTACCTGGAAGGTCGAAGGTGACCTCCGCCGCCAGGTTCAGGCTGACATCCGTCGCAAGATTGAAATCGGCTGCTACCAGGGTATCCGCCACCGCCGTGGCCTGCCAGTTCGTGGTCAGCGCACCAAGACCAACGCTCGTACGCGCAAGGGTCCGAAGAAGACGATCGCAGGAAAGAAGAAGTAAAACATGCCACCGAAGACTCGTTCCGGCGCGCGCCGTGGTGGTCGTCGCGTCGTAAAGAAGAACGTGGCCGCTGGCCACGCATACATCAAGTCCACCTTCAACAACACCATCGTGTCCATCACGGACCCGTCCGGTGCTGTCATTTCCTGGGCATCCTCCGGCCACGTTGGCTTCAAGGGTTCCCGTAAGTCCACCCCGTTCGCTGCCCAGATGGCTGCAGAGAACGCTGCTCGCAAGGCAATGGACCACGGAATGAAGAAGGTTGACGTTTTCGTCAAGGGTCCGGGCTCCGGCCGCGAGACCGCCATCCGTTCCCTGCAGGCAGCAGGCCTCGAGGTCAACTCGATCACGGATGCCACCCCACAGCCGCACAACGGCTGCCGTCCGACCAAGCGCCGCAAGGTTTAAGGGAAAGGAAGAGGTAAAACAATGGCTCGTTATACTGGCCCCGCTACCCGCGTATCCCGCCGTCTGCGCGTCGACCTGGTCGGCGGCGACATGGCATTTGAGCGCCGCCCGTACCCCCCGGGACAGGCTGGCCGTAACCGCATCAAGGAATCTGAGTACCTGCTGCAGCTCCAGGAGAAGCAGAAGGCCAAGTACACCTACGGTGTGCTGGAGCGTCAGTTCCGTCGCTACTACGCCGAGGCTAACCGCCTCCCGGGCAAGACCGGTGACAACCTGGTTGTCCTGCTCGAGTCCCGTCTCGACAACGTGATCTACCGCGCCGGTCTGGCCAACACCCGCCGTCAGGCTCGCCAGCTTGTCTCCCACGGTCACTTCACCGTGAACGGCAAGAAGATCAACGTTCCGTCCTTCCGCGTTACGCAGTACGACATCATCGATGTTCGTGAGCGTTCCCAGAAGATGGAATGGTTCGAAGACGCCCAGGATCGCCTCGCCGACGCTAACGTCCCGGCTTGGCTGCAGGTCGTTCCGGACACCCTGCGCATCCTCGTGCACCAGCTGCCCGAGCGCGCTCAGATCGACATTCCGCTGCAGGAGCAGCTCATCGTCGAGCTTTACTCGAAGTAAACTTTCGATATCTGATTCTTTACCCCTTCTACCGGCGTCAAATAGCGGGCGCCGACAAGGAGAAATTCCATGCTTATTTCCCAGCGTCCTCAGCTCACCGAGGAATTCATCGACTCGTCTCGCTCCAAGTTCGTCATCGAACCGCTCGAGCCGGGCTTTGGTTACACCCTTGGTAACTCGCTTCGTCGCACCCTGCTGTCTTCCATTCCGGGCGCAGCAGTCACCTCCATCAAGATTGATGGTGTTCTCCACGAGTTCACCACCATTAACGGTGTGAAGGAAGACGTCTCTGAGATCATCCTTAACGTTAAGGGTCTGGTTCTGTCCTCCGACTCTGATGAGCCGGTTGTCATGTACCTGAGCAAAGAGGGCCCTGGCGAGGTGACCGCAGGCGATATCCAGCCGCCGGCTGGCGTGGAGATCCACAACTCGGATCTGCACATCGCATCCCTGAACGAGTCCGCCAAGCTGGAAATGGAACTCGTCGTCGAGCGCGGTCGTGGCTACGTTCCGGCTGCCGCTACCTCTGGGGAAATCGGCCGCATCCCGGTCGACCAGATTTACTCCCCGGTACTGAAGGTTTCGTACAAGGTCGAAGCTACTCGTGTTGAGCAGCGTACTGACTTTGACAAGCTGATCATCGACGTCGAGACCAAGAACTCGATTTCCGCCCGCGATGCCCTGGCCTCTGCCGGTGGCACCCTGGTTGAGCTCTTCGGCTTGGCCCGCGAGCTGAACACCGCAGCTGAAGGCATCGAAATTGGCCCGTCCCCGCAGGAGACGGAGTACATCGCTGCGTACAGCATGCCGATCGAGGATCTGAACTTCTCCGTCCGCTCCTACAACTGCCTGAAGCGTCAGGAAATCCACACCGTTGGTGAGCTCGCTGAGTGCACCGAGTCGGACCTGTTGGATATCCGCAACTTCGGTCAGAAGTCGATCAACGAGGTAAAGATCAAGCTGGCTAACCTGGGCCTGGCTCTCAAGGACACCCCTGAGGACTTTGACCCGACCCAGCTCGAAGGCTACGACGCAGAAACCGGTGACTTCAAGGACCCGGCTGCTGAGGATTCCGAGTAAAGAATTCCGCTGAATCGTAACGGCGCGTGCAGCGCTCGTTGCGCGCTCAATTAATCCGCACACGAGGAGTACACAATGCCAACCCCTAAGAAGGGTGCCCGTCTCGGCGGCTCCGCCAAGCAGCAGGCTCACCTGCTGAGCAACTTGGCAGCTAGCCTGATCGAGCACGGCGCAATCAAGACCACCGATGCCAAGGCGAAGGTTCTTCGCCCGTACATCGAGAAGATCATCACCAAGGCTAAGTCCGGCACCGTTGCTGACCGCCGCGCTGTTCTGAAGCTCATCCCGCACAAGGATGTTGTTGCCCACCTCTTTGACGAGCTGGCACCGAAGTTTGAGAACCGTGAGGGTGGCTACACCCGCACCATCAAGCTGGAGAACCGCGCTGGTGACAACGCCCCGATGTCCCAGATCTCTCTCGTTCTCGAGGAGACCGTGACCTCCGAGGCTAACCGCGCTACCCGCGCAGCTGCTTCCAAGAAGGCCGCTGAAGCTGAGGAAGCTAAGGCTGAAGAGGCCGAGGCTGCTGAGGCAGAGGCAGAGGAGACCACCGAGGCTCCGGCAGAAGAGGCTGAGGCTGCAGAGTCCGAGGAGCAATAGTCTTCGGCTCTCGTGCTTTAGGCGCAAAGCCGCCATCTTCCTTTACAAAGGAAGGTGGCGGCTTTTCTTATGCACTTAAAAATTGCAGTGACGTTAACTTTGGGGCTTGCTAGGGTCAAGTCCCGTGTAGTGGTGTAGCCGTTGGTGCTTTCGGCTCGGTATGAAGTTCGGGGTTTTGTTAGGCGGTTAGCTGGTGTTGGTCACCATGGTTGTCTCCTGTGCGGTGCATGAGTTTTTTAGTTTGTTCGAGTGCGGATAGTGACATGTAGCGTTTTGCTGGATCCAATCGTCGTGTTGTTCTGCAAGCACCGCGCCGACGAGCCGGATGATCGATTTCCTATTCGGGAAGATGCCCACGACATCGGTGCGCCGGCGGATCTCCCGGTTTAACCGCTCCGTGGGGTTGTTCGACCACACCTTCGACCAGACCGGTTTCGGGGCTGCGGTAAACGCCAACACGTCATCGAGTGATTCCTCCAGATAGGACGCAACCTGGGGGAATTTCGGTTCCAACAGGTCGAAGACTTCGCGGGCTTGAGCCCAGGTGGATTGGGCGTCGGGTTGTTGGAAGATGGTCTGGAACATCGCCGAGACCATCGGCCACTGGGTTTTCGGGACTTTCTCGTAGAGGTTCTTCGCGAAATGGGTGCGACAGCGCTGCCAGGACGCATCGGGCAGTACTTCAGATATCGCGTGCTGGATGCCTTCATGGGCGTCGCTGGTGATCAGGTAGACGCCGGTCAGCCCGCGGGCTTTTAAGTCGTGGAAAGAAGCCTTTCCACGACGCGTTGGACTCAGCTGTGGCGACGTGCATGCCGAGCATTTCGCGATACCCATCGGCGTTGACCCCGGTAGCGAGCAGCACGCAGCATTTGACTACTCGCCCGCCTTCGCGGACTTTGATCGTGAGCGCGTCGCACGACAGGTAGGCGTACCCGCCGGGGTCGAGTGGGCGGTTTCTGAAGTCTGCGACCATCTCGTCGAGTTCTTTCGACATGCGTGAGACCTGGGATTTCGACAGGTTGTTAATCCCAAGTGTTGCCACCAGATCGTTCATCCTGCGGGTGGAGACCCCCTTGAGGTAGCACGTGGCGATCACCGTTGATAGTGCGCGTTCGGCACGTGAGCGTCGCTCTAACAGCCAGTCCGGGAAGAACGCGTGCGTGGCGCAGCTTCGGCACTGCCACATCGATTGTGCCGACACGGGTGTCGAGCTCGCGGTGGCGGTACCCGTTGCGGTGGTTGACCCGCTGTTCAGAAGCAACGCCGTATTCAGCGCCGCAGACGGTGTCGGCCTGGGCGGAGAGGATCTGGTTGATAAACCCTTGCAGCATCTGCCGCATCAGATCCGGGGAGGCCTGGGCGAGCAGATCATCCAAGTACGTTGCAGGGTCGATAGAATGCGGGGCAGCGGTCATCGTCGTATGTCTTTCGGTGAGATGTGGAAGTTGAGTCGAAAGGTTACTGGCGGTGGCCGCCCCACTATCTGGCAGGGCCCACCATCAGCAAGCGTTACACCACACTAAGGGACGCAACCGGCAACGAAAGCTGCCCGGCGTTCATTTCCCGTGTTCCGTTAGGCGAAAAAGATCACCAACAGGAGGATGAGAATGAGTGCGGCTGCACCGGAAAAGTAGAGAACCGCCTGCGTCTTCTTTCCCTTTTCCTTCTGACCCCCAGTCTTGATGAACATGGAGGCGAGCTCGGTCGCGAAAAACAGAAGCAGAAACGCTCCTGCCCAGGCGAACCACGGGATACCCGGGTTGAACGGAATTGCTACCGCAGTGATGGCCAGCGCCACTAGGGCGCTGTACACGTGGTTCGATGTTGAAAGTTTTTCCATTGGGTGCCGTCCTTTCCGATTAGCAGGAAACCGCGGTGATCATTGCACCTCCTGCAGCCTCGCAGGCTGAGGCGGTGAAAATTCCCGCGATGGGTGTGGCGATGCCGCTGGCAGCTGCCGACGCAGGGACGCACACCAGGGCTCCCCAGGTGATGTTGAAGGCCCATGCGACCCACTTCGGAATGCATGCGGCTGTCATGACGCCGCCGTGGTGCACCGTCTGGGCAACGATCATCTGCGTTGCTTCATCGTAACGGAACACGACGTTCTCGTTGCCCCCATTGTCGAGGTCAATAGAAGCGATGACGTTACCCACTTGATCCCGCCACGTAGCTACGTTGTTGGCGATATCCACGGAATCGCCTACAGCGGTGTTCAGCTTGAGTCCGTCTTCGGTAGGAACAGCGGACCGCTCATTTCCGGATTGATCGAGCGCTACCTGGGTGGTGTCGCTCGGTGCGGGTACCGCATAAGCGGTGGCTGCCCCCATTCCAGCTGAAGAAAACGCGAGTACCGCCATGGCGGTGGCAACAAGGGGGCGGAAGGACGTAGTACGCATAACGGCCTCCTAAGTGAGTTTCCGAAGGTTTACGGCAAACGCAATTTTAATCTACTTCCACGCCTTGAGCAAGGGTTCATCCAGCCTCCCGACAGGCTTTTTAGAAATATCTCGCCCCGGCATACCTCCAGGGGGTCGAGAGAGGGGGCGGTTAGGGTGCGGCGCGTGCGCCGCGGGTCGGTGATCTCCGTTCGCGTTGAACCCGAGTTGGTCGAACGTCTCGACGCGCTCGCGGCACGCACAAGGCGAAGCCGGGGCACCTATCTCCGCATGGCGCTATGGGCCTCACTGCCACAACTCGAAAAGATTCACTGGGAACAAGTCTGCCAACTACGAGCGTCTCGCTATCAAATATGCGTTCGAAGAGGTCACGCTCGGTTTTATGGAACAGGCGCTCCAAGAAGATCGCGAACGCGACAACGATGACTAGTCAGTCAACGCCCGATAGATCGTCGAGCGGTGCACGCTTAACCGTCGCGCGATTTCAGTCACGGCAACGCCCTCGTCCTTAAGTTGCCGCGCTTGGTCAATCTGCGCGCGACTAAGGGCAGGCTTTCGCCCCTTGTAGACACCGCGCTTTTTCGCCGCAGCGATCCCTTCCGCCTGGCGCTCACGAATAATGGCCCGCTCGAATTCAGCCAGCGAGCCAAGGATGCCAAGCATCAGATCAGAGCGCGGGTCACTCCCTGCCCCAAACACCAGCAACTCTTTAACAAATCGCACCTGTGCGCCTTTATCGACAACCGCATCAACAATGCGACGCAGATCCACCATCGACCGGGCAAGCCGGTCGATACTTGCTACAACGAGAACATCACCCGCCCGGAGATAATCCAGACAAGCATCAAGCCCCGGACGGTCAGCATGACCTGCCGCCGATACCTTGTCCGTGAACTCTTTATCCGGTGCACCAACTTGCCGGTAGATTTCCTCGACTTGGCGGTCAAGACGCTGCCCCTGGCTAGAAACACGCATATAGGAAACAGTTGCCGAGGACTGTGACAGCTCCCCGCTCGGTTCGGTAGACCCAGGCGTCGCTTCAGCACTAGCGCGCACCGCTGCCTTTTCTTCCAGTTCGACAATTTTCGCCGGACGCTTTCCCCACGACTTACCGGCGTCCCAGAGCAGGTCGCGGGTTTGTATCTCTTCTTCTCTGCCCCAACCGCCAGTCTCCGGGAAGCGCTGCTCACCCTCGAAGAATCTGACTACCGACTTGTGCTTGTAGGCCCGAACAACCTTAACCATCGCAGACGGCTCCCCCATCAGATCAAGGTACGTCGCACACTTGGACCTTCCCTGCCTGCGGTAGGCCTCGCCACCGTCCTCGATTACCCGATCACGCGGCACTTTCGTCTCGACATACTTAGCGTCACCAGACATGTAGTACGACTCGCGAATCCGCGCGTGGTTCGAGCCGAGCCGCACAATCTCCACAATCTGCTTTGGTCGACCACTGACCCCAAGCAAAGTCCCTAGGCGCCGAGACAAAATCAGACCTCTTCATATGTCGCAATAGACTTATTGCCTTAATGCTACCCATAGTTCGCAAGTTGAGTACCGCGAGCTCGGGAGTTGGGTCGCGTGAGTTCGTAAGTTGAGTACCGCGAGTTCGAGAGTTGACTAGCACGGAAAATAGGTAGTAGCAGGCCAGGTGCGTTAAACGGCGAACCCCCTATAAACCTATACCCACCCCTCTAACTCGCAGTCTAGGAAAACAGACCACGGAGAACCTGTCGCATTAGGGTCAATGTATTGGAAAATATTTCGAAGAGGAGACTTCGTCGCAAGAAAACCCCAGGGGATGATGACGCAATGTGTCGCGGTCGAACTGTCGCTCTGGGGTGTACCACAGTGGAACACATTTCCCCCGGGGACATTTCCCCCGGGGACGGGATTCGAACCCGCGAACGATTTTAGTCGTTACCGTATTTTCAGTACGGCGCCATAGGCCACTCGGCCACCCCGCCAAAAAGGAGACAGAGTCTCTAAGAACTCTGCCAGTGCAAAGCACCACTTTTAAAGTACTTCCACGCCGGATAGGCAAACAATTATGAAGCTGTTTACATTCATTCGGCTAAAAACCCGCTGCTAGCTCTGTCGAATCAATCTTCCCGCAAGATGGACTCATCTCACTAAGGTTGAAGCCTATGAACAGCCCAACCGATATCACTACTGAAGCGCCAGAGAACGTCCCCGTACGATCGTTCTACACCAATTGCACGGTTTCACAGCAGACCGGCACGAACAGTGAAGACGAGACCAAATTTACGCACTGCAATCTTGTGCATGTCTTCGCGTCAGGAACTGTTCTCGTATCTGGTGTCTACAGCGACAAGGTGCTTCATCCCTCAGCAGGAGTAATTCAAATCACCCGCGAGGACAACCCTATCGACGAAAACAAAGCGATTTAGTCTCTCGCTAGTTCCCCGTAGCTGGCGAATAGAAGTTCCTGCCGCTGTCGCTCGGTCGTGAGTTTTGCGACGGTGGTTAGTGGTATGCCTACAGGTAAATATTGCGCCGGTGGCCAACATCGATGACGTTAATGACTACGACATCTTCGTAAATAGAGGAAATTACCCGGTAGTCTCCTACTCTCCACCGCCACAAGCCAGACTTGTCTCCAACGAGTCCCTTACCGCGCACGCGAGGATCGTCTCGCGTGATGCGAACAAGTTGTGGCCATTTTCTGCATGCTGAGCCATGTGTGAGGCCCCTTGAGCAAAAAGCTGACTAATCGTTGGAACGCAAACATGCCGGTGGCCCCGAACGACCGGGCGGTATCATTAATCCTCATGAGTGAAAGCGTGCGTCTGCGACTGGACTTGGCCTACGACGGCACCGATTTTCATGGGTGGGCTAAGCAGAAGGGTGGCCTGCGTACGGTCCAGCAGACTGTCGAAGAGAAACTGGCCATGGTGTTGCGTCACCCGGTGGAACTTACCGTGGCTGGGCGCACAGATGCTGGCGTGCATGCCAGCGGGCAGGTCGCGCACTTCGACACCACCAGGGAGGCGCTGAGCCAGCGCAGCATCGACGGCGATCCCACCAAGCTTGTGAAGCGCCTGGCCAAGCTGCTGCCTGTCGACGTCCGCGTGCACGCCTGCACGCAAGTCCCTGACGCCTTCGATGCGCGTTTCTCCGCCTTGCGCCGCCATTACGTCTACCGCATCACTACTCACCCACGCGGTGCGCTGCCGACGCGCGCGCGTGACACGGCAACGTGGTTCAAACCCGTAGACCTTGACCTGATGCAGCAGGCAGCTAACGAACTAGTGGGCCTCAATGACTTCGTGGCTTTTTGTAAGGCCAAGCCCCACGCCACCACTATTCGCGAGCTCCTGGCTTATGAGTGGAAGGATGTTTCCACGGCGGAGGAACCGCAGCTTTACGAAGCACACGTGACCGCGGATGCCTTCTGCTGGTCCATGGTCCGTTCGCTCGTGGGCTGTTGCTTGCGAGTAGGGGAGGGCTCGCGCAGCGTCGACTTCGCAGCACAGATGTTGGAGGAAACCAGCAGGTCTTCCCAGATCCCTCTTGCAGATGCCCAGGGTTTGAGCCTGGTGGGAGTGGATTACCCTGAGCCCGACCAGCTGGCGGCGCGTGCGGAGATGACTCGTGGCCGTCGCGCTGCGGAGGAGACCGACGTGGGTTAGTCTGGTATCCACTGCGCCAGGGAGGGTGGCGCATTCACTTGAGGGGGAGGATTCTTCATGGCACGCGCGTTGCCTACTACCAAAGCTCAGGTCTCAGGACACAAGTTTCTCCTACGCCGGTTAGAACACGGGCTTGTCTTTGGAGATATAAGGATGATTCATGATCCGTTGAAGAGGCGTCGCCGCGCACTGACGGGAGGGATTGCTGCGGTGGCCTTTTTGAGCCTGGGCTCGGGGCTCATTGCCTGGATGCAACCGGATCCGCAGCCCGGTGATGCACCGGTTGTGCGCTCTTCCGAAGGCCAACTCTTGGCGCTGGTCAACGGCACTTATCACCCGGTGGCCAACCTTGCGTCCGCCAGGCTCATCGCCAATGAACCAGTGGAACCCGCTGCTGCCGGGGAGTCCTTCCTGGAGCAGGTCAGCTTGGGCACACCATTGGGGATTGTAGATGCCCCGAACCTTCTGGCGGCCGGTACGGGGGAAGAACCGGGCTGGGCGGCGTGCCTGGAAGAGTCCACGGAGGGTGAGAATTGGCAGTCCAGCAACCGCGTTGGCACCGTGACAGTTATGGCGCATCATGGTGTGCGGGGTTTCGATGAAGAGCAGGCCGCCGTGGCGGAATCTGATGGAACCCAGTGGTTGCTCACCGGACAGGGCCGCGTCGTCCTGCCGGAGGCCACGAGTACGCAGGGCCGTGTTCTGCGCCGCGCTTTGGGGATGACTGAGGACACTGCGGTGTGGAGCGTTCCGACGGAGCTGCTCAATGCCTTCGCTGAGCTGGAACCGCTGAGTTTTCCGGCCGTGCCGCCGGAAATCCTCGATACGGGCGAGCAGCTTTGGGCCCGCACGGAAGAAGGAGTTTTTGCCATTACGCCGACTCAGGCAGAGATGCTCGTGGGCGTCGGCGCGCAGCGACTTCCCGCGCAGGCCCAAGACGTTGCTGTGCTCAGCGACGTCCCACCGACCTTCCACCTTCCCACCACCCGCGTCGAGTTCCTCTCGCCCGAGCAGGGTTGGTTGTGCGCGACCCACCACCATGGCGCGGGTAGTGCAAAGCCGGTCACCGCCACGGTGGCCCTGCCGGGTGAATCGGCAGCACAACGCTTTGCGGGCTTGCAGGCAGGGGTAGGCGTGGATAGCGGGCACGGCTATCACGTGGTCTCATCCACCGGTAGGCGGCACGAGCTGGCCGGTGCTGCCGAGCTTAGTTCCCTGGGGCTTGATGAGCCGGAACAGGTGCCATGGGAAATTCTGCGCTTGTTGCCGGAAGGCTCCGCGCTGAGCCGCGCTGAGGCTTTAAAGAACGAGCACTCACTGCTGCCATCAGGAGAAGGCAAGTAAGAAGCGCCAGCAACCTACGGACTCGCGGCCAACTGGCCGAGGCCGGTGGGGCGTGCGGTACCACGCTGATGTCGCGGTATGGGTTCTCGCTTTCCAGCGGACGGTAGGTCAGCGCTGCAAGCGGATCGACCACCCCGTTGCCTGGCTCTGCCGAGCCGATGATGCGCTCGCGTAGCTGGGCCGGAGAATCATCGGGGTAGCGCTGCGTGAGTAGAGCGACCGTTCCACTGACCAGAGGAGCGGCGAAGGAGGTGCCCTGGAACAGCGTGTCGCCCTTGGCGGTGGCCCACTCACCACCAGGTTCGAGAGCGAGGGGCACGTCGCCCTCGGCGCTCAAAGGCGCTCCAATGGAATAGTCGGCGAGCTCGTGCGGCGTGGCCAGAGCGCCGACGGAGAGGACCGTATCTGCCACGGCGGGAAACACGACGTCGCCCTTTTCACAGCCACCGGAGGTCGCATTTCCCGACGCCGCCACCACCACCGCCCCAGCATCCTCCGCGCGCTGCAGGGCGGCATCCAAGCCAGAACGATCGACCCGTGCTGCAGAATCCGATGGCACGCAGGAGACGACGGATACGTTGATGACGTGGGCCCCGGCGTCAACGGCATCCTCAATGGCTGCCGCCAGGCTAGCCAGCGTTCCGGAACCCGATTGCTCAGTATCCTCGCTCGGACCGTCTGCGCCTTCTGTATCGGCGGGCGGCGGGGTCCGATAGTGTGCGCTGGTCTGCCGGATGGAGTAGATTTCCGCATCTGGGGCCACGCCGAGTTCGCGTCCGGCAATGACACCGGCCACGACAGTGCCGTGCAGGTCGCAGTCACGCATGGGGTCAGGCTCCTCCGGAGTCACGAAGTCCGCCCCAGGTGTTACCCGCAGCTGCGGGTGGGCGGCTACGCCTGTATCGATGACTGCGACTTTTACCCCAGCACCCGTGGCAAAGGAATGCAGGCGGGAGCGGTACTCCGCATACTGCGCCGAGGGCTGCGGTCCCTGTGCCGCACGAGTGGCTTCCGCGCAGTCGGTATCCGGCTCACGTGCAGTAGCCTGCGGACTATCCACTGTCGAGCCTGCACAGAGGAGCCCGACACTGAGCGCCATCGCCCCGATGTGTCTGCTCGCTGTCATGAGCCCAGCCCCCGGATGAACTCGAAGAGCCCTGCTACGTGTGCCGCCAGGGGTAAGCAGGCCGCCAATGCGAAGGCTTCGGCCCGCTCGAACCACACGATGGTGGTCGGCTCCACGTGGGCAAGGGCGCCTGCCCACATCGGAGCTGAGAGCATCGCCACAATGACGAGTCCGGCAACAACGCTGAGTACCCACGTTGTCGCCGTCGGGGAGGACTCTAGCTGCCACTCCCGCACCGCCACCGCAACCGCGCCGCAGGCAGCGGCCACACCTAAAAGGCCCAGCGCCCAGGCAGCCACGGTCCGGGCATGCCGTGCTGCATGGACGATGACCCCGCCTGCGATACTCAGGCATAAGGCTTGAGAAGCCCTGACTATCTCCGCGTCATGTGCACTGAGCGCGACGATGAGCACAGCAGGAATACCCGCCAGCGCGCAGCCCACAGCGATTCCTTCATAAGCCTCCCCGGCGCGCCGGGCTTTGTCAGCGTTATCGGTAGGGACGTCGTCTGAGATGCTCAAATCCTGTCCGGCGGTGGGCAGCTGCGGTACGCGCAGACCCGCTAGTCGCGTGGTGAGCAGGGGAGCGCCTGCGAGAAGCCCCAGGATTGCGGCGAGGAGCGGGGCAGCACCCAGCAGCCCGATGACCGCGAGCACGCACCACGTCGCGGCTATCGCCCGTGCCCGCAGACCGCCGGTGCGCAGGAGGTGGGATAGGAACGCCACGATGGCGAGTGCTGCAGCTGAACCGGCAAGCGCCGCCGAACTCGCGTCAGAGCCACCCACGCCGAACCAGCCGGCTAAGCCGGCAGCGATATGCGCTGCGGCCAACAGCGAACCGCGCTGCGTCCACACCGCCAGCACGACGGCAAGAATTGCCGCGGCGGCGCAACCAAGCGCTGGGGACAGTGCAGCCGTGAGGAGCCCGCCGATGGCGATGAGGCCCGCGCAGCCCCACACGTCCGCGAGACCATCCAGAGCGGTTGATGGTGCATCGGCAGCGAGCGCTTCCGCCGCATCCCGGACAATCGGGGCGGGTGGTGACTCGTCCGGGCTGAGAACCAGTACCGATCCATCCTCGAGCGGAGTGCGGTCGAGCGGTGCGGTCATCGATACGGCCTTGCCCCCGGCGGTGGTAGCGCGCCAGAGGATGGGGGCGGGGGAGACGTCGACAAGCAGCAGAAGCTCTCCCAACACCTCCCCAACGCTCGAGGATAATGGCAGGGATACATCTGCCTCTTTGCGTGTCTGGCCTGCGTGAATACGGACGGTGACGTGGATGGAATGCGCGAGTGCGCGGGTCATGGAACATACCTCCCCCGAGAAAATTTTCTGGGCTACCCCTTGCCCATTGCCGTTCATTGTGGCTTACTGGTGGCACGCTGTCCACCGCACAGGGAGGCGGTGGAGTACTTCGGGGGGAAGGACTTTCAGACATGCGCGTACCTACACGCGTCGTTGATTCCGGATCGTTGGCTTATCGGGAGCCGGCGCCGCCGCTGCCGCAGGGCAGTATCGAAGCCGAGGCCGTACCGGAGGCTGCCCGTGCCCAGCCGGTGCCTCTCGTGCGCCTGCTCATGCCGCTGGTCATGGTGGCGGCAATGCTCGGCATGGTGGCTCTCATGGTGCTGGGCGCAGGAGATACACGCCGGATTAGCCCCATGAGCCTCATGTTTCCGCTCATGATGCTGGCCAGTATGGCCATGATGTTCAATCCACAAAGTGGTGGCCAAGACCCGGATGAGACGCGGAGAACCTACCTGCGTCACCTCAAGGCGCTGCGCGAGCAGGCACTGGACAGGGGAGAAGCGCAGCGCGCGCACGAGGAACACCGCAATCCCACCCCACGGCAGGCAGCCGCGCTCATTGGCACATCGCGTTTGTGGGAGCGCGGCCCAGATGCCCCAGATGCGTTGGAGGTGCGCGTGGGGTCGGGCCCGATGGCGCTGTGTACGCCCATCAACGTGCCGGACTCGGGTGCGGCGGAGGATCTCGATCCGGTGTGCGCGGTGAGTTTGCGCCAGACCGTGCGGGCAGTGGGAACTCTGGCAGATATGCCCGTGGTCATCCAATTGCAGGCTTTCCCCATCGTGGGCCTAGCTGGGGAGGATGCTCACGGGGTGGCCCGGGCGATGCTGCTGCATCTGGCCGTGCTCCACGGTCCAGAGACCGTGGGGATTGAGTACCCGGGGAAGGGGTGGGAGTGGCTCAAGTGGCTGCCGCACACCCGCGATCCGGAGCAGGCCCAGTTCCGGATCTGTGTCGTCGAGGAGGATCCGGGGGCTTATCATGCTGCGCTTGGTGACGTCCCCGCGAACCACCCCACCGTCACCCTCGCTGTGGGAGTGACGCCCCATTCTCCGCTGGGCCGCCGCGCTGAGGAGGAAGGGATCTACCTACGCGCCGAGGGGACCTTGTCCGTGGTGACGGCAGCGGGTGATGAGAACCTAGGGCGCTGCGAAACAATCGAGGCAGCCAGCGCGCTTCTGTGGGCGCGCACCCTTGCCCCGTATCACCGGCCGCTGGGTAGTGAGGCTGGCTCCACCCCACGGCATGGGCGCGATGCTGACCTGCCCGCGCTTGTGGGTTACCGCGATGTGGATGAGCTCGTGGATTCTGGAATGTGGCATGGCCGCACGCCCTCAGACCGGTTGCGCGTGCCCATCGGCGTGGACGAATCTGGGCAGCCAGTGCTGCTCGATCTTAAGGAGTCCGCCCAGGGCGGAATGGGCCCACACGGCCTGTGCATTGGCGCCACCGGTAGTGGAAAGTCGGAACTCTTGAGAACACTCGTCATCGCCCTTGCTGCCACGCATAGCCCGGATGAGCTCAACCTCGTCCTCGTGGACTTCAAGGGTGGCGCAACCTTTTTGGGCTGTGATGAGCTGCCGCACACCTCCGCCGTCATTACCAACCTGGAGGAGGAATCCACCCTGGTGGAGCGCATGTATGACGCGATCTCCGGGGAAATGAACCGCCGCCAAGAGCTGCTGCGCAAGGCCGGCAACTTTGCCAACGTGGGGGAGTTCAACGCCTCCGAAGAGGCTATACGTGAGTACGGTCCGCTGCCGGCCCTCGTCATCGTCGTGGATGAGTTCTCTGAGCTGCTGGGACAGCACCCAGACTTTGCCGAGCTCTTCGTCGCAGTAGGACGCCTCGGGCGTTCACTGCACGTCCATCTGCTCCTGGCCTCCCAACGATTGGAGGAAGGCCGCCTGCGCGGGTTGGACTCGCACCTGTCCTATCGCATTGGGCTGAAGACCTTCTCTGCGGGCGAATCCCGCCAAGTGTTGGGTGTGACGGACGCCTATCACTTGCCTGCCCAGCCTGGCGCTGGCTACCTCAAGACGGACGCGGATGCGCCTACGCGTTTCCAAGCCTCCTATGTGTCCGGTCCGGTCACGCGCCGGGTTGCTCGCGAGGCTGCAGCCTTGCCAGGCTCAGACCCCAACGCTGAGCACAGCAGCCGCCGAGCCCCGCGCGTGGAGCTTTTTACCGGGTGGCAGGCAGAGGAGGAAGAATCGGAGTATTCGGTGCTCGTGGACTCCTCAACCACACTGGCGTCAACCGTGGTGGCCGCGGCGCGGGACGAGGCTGTGGTGCGAGGTCAATCTGCGAGGCGAATCTGGCTGCCGCCACTTCCTCCGGTCGTTGAACTGTCCGCGGTGGCGGCACTGGCCAGCGAAGACCGCGCCGGGCTGCGAGCAGAGGTCGGGCTCATCGATCGCCCGTACCACCAGCGTCAGGACCCACTGACCGTGGATTTCACCACGGGCGGTGGACACCTGGCGCTGTGCGGTGGGCCGCAGTCAGGAAAATCGATGGCATTACGCAGCATCGTCGCCGGTCTGGCTCTGAATCACTCGCCACAGGAGATTCGCTTCTATGTCATCGATCTGGGTGGTGGGCAGCTCCGCGTGTTGGAACGTCTGCCGCACGTGGCTGGGGTGGCGGGGCGCGACGAGCCCGAAAAGGTACGGCGCATCGTCGACGAAGTCGCAGGATTTGTTCGCCGACCGGAAGAACGCCACACTTTCCTCATCGTCGATGGGTGGCACCACATTGGCACCTCAGGCGCAGACTTCGAGGACCTGTCCGAGCCCATCACCCAGTTGGTGGCCGACGGTGCCTCTGCCCGCGTCCATGTGCTCATCGCTGCGGCGCGATGGACCAGTCTGCGGCCGTCTATTCGTGACCTGATTTCCGCGCGCCTTGAACTGCGCCTGGGCGAGGCCATGGATTCCCTCATTGACCGCAAAGCTCAGCAGAAACTTCCCGCCGCACCTGGTCGTGGCATCACGGTGGCAGGGGAGAACCTGCTGTTTGCGTCGACCTCACCTCAAGACATCGCGCACATTTGCGGAGTCCATGCTGAAGCGGATCCTGTTCCTGCGCTCAAAATGTTGCCTGCGGTGCTCACCGATCTTCCTCGTGCCGCCGATGCTGCGGAACCGCGCGGCATTGCCTGGGGAGTCGGCGGCCCTGACCTCGACGTCCTCACGTGGGATCCAGCGACGCAGCATCACCTTGTATGCATCGGCTCGCACGGAGCCGGAAAATCCCAGTTCCTCAGCGTCATCATGGCCGGCATCAGCCGGTTGGACAGGCAGGCAGCACGCTTGGTTGTCATCGATGAGCGCCGCGCACATTTGGGGACGTTGAAGGAGGAGATGGTGGCGGCGTATGGGGCGTCGGCAAGCGCGGCAACCCAGACCATCATCGACACCGTGCGCACGCTGAAACAGCGCCTTCCCGGCCCCGATGTGACGCCTGCGCAGCTTGCCGCACGCAGCTGGTGGGAAGGGCCGGAAATCTACCTCGTTATTGATGACCTTGACCTTGTCAGTGAAATCGCGCTCGCACCCCTGTTGGAGCTGCTCCCACATGCCCGCGACGTTGGCCTCCACCTAATCGTGGCGCGCAAGTCAGGTGGCATTGGCCGCGCGCTCTTTGGGCAGTTCCTCTCGGCGGTGCGTGACCTGCAACCGGCGCTGCTGCTTCTCGACGCCGACCGCGACGAAGGCGCCATCTTTGGCATCAAACCCACCGCCTTGCCGCCCGGCCGTGGCCAATGGGTCGTCCGCGGTGCTGCCCAGGGATTGGCTCAGGTCTATGTCCCGCACGTTCACACCACTACTGATTCAGGAGAAAACTCATGACCGCAGCCCATGCCCTGCGCACCACCCCGACCACCACGCTCACGATCACGGTTCTCGACGCCGCCACCATCTATGAAGGCCCAGAGACCGTCTACCGCTATGACCTGCCCGGTACCGGCATTGCCGAGGGCTGGGCCCTTGACACCGTCCTTGACCAAGTGGAGAAAATCTGTGGGGCAGACTGGCCGGATGTCACCGTCGACGTCGTGGCCGATCCTTCCGGTACCGACGTGACCACCGAGGCCGTGGCGATTCTTCGGCGCCAACTCAGCGCCACGGGTGCCTCGGTTATCGAACCAGAACCACCGGCGGCTCCTGCCACGCCACCCGTGGCACGACGTACCTCTGCCGTAGAGGCGGAGGAGTCCAACCCCGAAGAGGAACTTACCTCGGTGCGAACCCTCTCACCTCGGCCACGCCGCTCGCACCGCGCGAAAACTCCCACTGTGCCGTTTGGCATTGACCCTTTTTACATCGCGATTGCCGTCATGGTGTTGCTCGTGGCCGGGGTGTCGTGGTGGGCGGTGGGGCGCAAAGATACGGCCTTAGCCGTAAACCCCACAGCTGCAGAGTCCACCACCAGTGCCGCGGCCACCCCTTCCTCTGAGACTGACCCCTCGGTGGATACCCCGGTCGTGGCCACGGCTGAAACGAAGGGTGGTGAAACCGCGGAGGCTGGTAGCCGGCAGCTGCGTCCGGGCCAACAAGCTATCGACGTGGAAGGGATGTCCCTTGTGTTGCCGCAAGGGTTTCGCACCAGTGTGGAGGATGGCCTTGTCACCGCAGCCGGCGAAGATCCTAACCTCCGCATCCTTCTCGCTGCCGACCCACTCTTCAATGTTCCGGTGGAGGCCCTCTTTGCCGAAATCACACAACAAATTGACTCCGACCCAACGCTGAAGGAACCGTCGGAACACAACGGGCGACTGAGCTACACCGAGGAGCCCGGAGATGGTTCTCGCGTGTCGTGGATGATGTGGGAGGACAAAGGCCATCAGATGTCCGTGGGCTGCCACACCAAATTTGAACCCAACGTGGTACAAAAAGCTGCCTGCCGCATGGCCGCAGAATCGCTGGTCAAAAAAGAATAGCGCCGGTTGTCAGAGAAAAACTAAAAACTTTCGGATCGGCGGGAACCGATGAGGTGCTGCTTCAGTCCAATAAGGGTGAGAAGGACACAGGGTGCTTCTCGGGGGAACTATTCACTAGCTTGAAGCCCTTTGTACCGAAGGGACATGCCCCAGCAAGGGACACAGAAAGAGACCAAAGATTATGACTCAGACTTTCCGCACTGAAGCCGACGTTATGGTGGCCACCGCCGGCCGCGTCGACTCCACCAACGATGAAGTACAGGGAGAACTCACCCGCCTGCAGGGCGTGGTGGATTCCGTCCGCGCAAGCTGGTCGGGCCGCGCACAGGTGTCCTTCGACAACCTCATGCAGCGCTACAACTCCTCTGCGCAACAGCTGCGTGAGGCACTCACCGCCATCAGTGACAATATCCGCGATAACGCCCGCAACTTCGATTCTGTCGAGGCAGATAACGCCCAGTCCTTCGACAACGTCGGTGGCGCCGGCCTCGCCCTGTAACCACCCACGTCAGCTATCACGACTCCACTAACCCACAGATCAAGGAACACACAATGTCTGGAATCAAGTACCAGTTTGGCGCCATCGCCGGCGCCGCCGCCGATATCAACTCCACCTCCGGCCGCATCAACGGTCTCCTCGGTGACCTCAAGGCCACCCTGCAGCCCATGGTGTCCAGCTGGGAAGGCGAATCTGCCTCTGCCTACAACGCCGCGCAGGCTAAGTGGGATAAGGCCGCCGCCGAGCTCAACACGGTGCTCGCCACCATTTCCACCACCGTCTCTCAGGGCAACGACAATATGAGTGACGTCAACCGTCGCGCCGCTGCGAGCTGGGGCTAAACGCTCACCGTCCTTCCACAGCGGGCTACCCGAGCACTCTTTTCCGTATCCATTCACACTTGTGAGCGGTGAATGGCGCTGGACAAGAGATAAGGAGAGGCTGGACGCACCATCAACCATCACCTGTGTGCTCGAAGTACCTCCCGCCTGCGGAAGGCGCCGGTATCGCTTCTCGTCAACAATTCTTCTCCCGCTTCCCCCACCCCCATTCACCGGGAGTAGAAAAGTTGGCGGGGGGCGATATCGGCGTTTTGGGTTTTGACCTGCTGCGTACTAAGGTGAATCACCTATGTGTCCGCACCCTTTATTGAGGTGCGCGCGTACTGCAGGTCTCCACCGGCCGCTGTATGTACCGCGTAGGGGCTTACATAGCGTTGGCCGGCAGTTCCGAGACAGACTTTCAAGGAGTCATTTTGTCTACTTTCCACCCGAAGAGCGGTGACATCACCCGCAAGTGGTACGTCATCGACGCTACCGACGTGGTTCTGGGCAAGCTCGCTTCCACCGTGGCAGACATGCTGCGTGGTAAGCACAAGCCCCAGTACGCACCGAACGTTGATTGCGGCGACCACATCATCATCCTTAATGCGGACAAGATCCACGTTTCCTCTAACAAGCGCGAGCGCGAGATGCGCTACCGCCACTCCGGTTACCCGGGCGGCCTGAAGTCCATGACCCTTGGTCAGTCCCTGGACGCCAACCCGGTTCGCGTTATCGAGGAAGCTGTGAAGGGCATGATGCCGCACAACAAGCTGTCCAATGCCTCCATCAAGAAGCTGCACGTTTTCGTGGGCGAGGAGCACCCGTACGCCGGCCAGAAGCCGGAAACCTTTGAGTTTAAGCAGGTGGCACAGTAATGACCGAGCAGAACATCGACAACAATGTAGCCGACGCTGCCGACATCGCTGCAGCAACCGCCGCTACCGAGGAGTTCACCAACACCATCGGTGATTCCCTGGCACCGGAGACCGACGCAGAGGCTGAGACCGCTGCTCCGGCCATCCACGAGGGCCCGATCCAGACCGTTGGTCGCCGTAAGCGCGCCATCGCTCGCGTTCGCCTCGTTGCCGGCTCCGGCAAGATCTCCGTCAACGGCCGCGAGTTCGACGATTACTTCCCGAACAAGCTGCACCAGCAGGACATCCTGCAGCCGTTGACCATCCTCGAGCGCGACGGCCAGTTCGACATCAAGGTCACCGTCAACGGTGGTGGCCCGACCGGTCAGGCCGGCGCCCTGCGCCTGGCCATCGCCCGCGCACTGAACGTCTACAACCCGGCTGACCGCCCGGCCCTCAAGAAGGCTGGCCTGCTCACCCGTGACGCTCGTGCCGTTGAGCGTAAGAAGGCTGGTCTGCACAAGGCACGTCGTGCCCCGCAGTACTCCAAGCGTTAATTCTTCGCTTACTGCATTGCCCGAAAGCCGCTGCTTCCTTTCACAGGAGGCGGCGGCTTTCGCCGTTGTTGGAGAGTACGTTCTCTCCGCAAATTCTCGGGGCGCTACTTGACTACATGCCATTAACATGCTGCCTGTCTTGGTCTTACTCCCATGGGGAGTAACCCGGTAAGTTTCCCGGTCGTGCAGCGCAGCTGTGTGATTCTCCTTATACTAAGCGGCGTGAATGTGATTGAGGAAAGCGTAAGGGACGCACTGGCAGTTCCTGTCGATGCCGCGAAGCTGCTGTGGCGCTACCTGCCGCAGCTGGTCACCGTGATTGCATTATCGTTGGCGTCGCGCGCTGCGGTGCTGTGGCTGGCAGTTGTTGTTTCTTCAGTTTCGCCCCTAGCGGCAACCCTGATCTTCCCCTTTGCGCCGCTGTCTGTGATGACAGGTGTCATCATATGTTTTTGGATCATGCAGCCGTCGATGGAGTTTTTCGGCGGCGAGACCCGCTTTACCAAACTGGATAGAACCACGCTTCTCACCGTCGGTGGCCTGCTCATTCCGTTCCTCACCGTGTATTCGTCCCACGGATTGCTGCGCGATGACGGCCGCACGTTTGTCTATGACTCGGTCACCATCGAAGTGGCAAATAGCTTTCTAGATTATGACTTTGACCGTTCCCTCATCGACTCTGGTTGGCTGTTTGGCGGCTTTATTCTCTCCATACTTGTACTACGCAAACTCATCGGTGCGCTCAAACTAGGTGAACGTGCCTTTGGCGTGGCCACTGCGGCGGCTTATTTAGAGGTGTTGTGGATGGCCACGGCGTCTCTGAGCATCACCAGCAATCTTGAAAAGGTTCGCTCGTGGATTGTTACCCGAAAAGGAATCGGCCCCGCCTGGGATGCCATTGTCACCGCCAAAGACTGGGTCGTAGACCATACGTGGATTGTGGGTGACGTGATCGGTTGGCTGTGGAGTAACGCAGCCCAAATCGGCAACTTTATTGTCGTGCCATTCGCCTGGCTAACGTTGGGTGCGGTGGTGTACAACACGAGTCTGACGAGGGACAAGGACAAGAAACCAGCTGCGGAAGAGGACACAGTACCACCGGAGCAGACGGTGGCTGACGCACCAATTGAGGGCCCAGCGGAAAAGGGCAAGCTTTCCCCGCACGATGAACAAAAGATGTGGGCCGAGTATGGTCGCCGCTATTCGGAAGCAGCCTTCCGGACGACGAGGGACATGCTGGATAACGCCGCGCAACCTCTCGTAGGACCGTTCCGAAACGCGTGGCGCAACTTTAAGACGCTTACTGTTGCCGGCGCCGTGCCGATGCTGACGTTCTGCTTCGTCTTTGTCCTAGCCTCTTGCTCCGAGCTCGGTGTCATTTATGCATTGCGCGCACTTATCAAGCCAATGGCTCTAGGAATCGTAACTGTGGGACTTGAGCCTTATGTTCTGGTGCTAGCTCGTGCAGCATATTTCATCGTGGCGCTTCCCTTGGTTGTGGCGGCTCTTGATCGCTTCCTGAGCGCCGAGTATTCCGATGAAGAATTGCGCGGAAATACTGAGGAACAGGACGATGTTTCGGAGCCGAACGCTGGAGCTGCTGTTGTTGGCGAGGTTTCGGCTGTTCCTATGGAAGAGAAGTAGGTGTGGATTCAGTGACCGAGAATGCAGCCCCTGTCAAGGCATCTCAGAACCAACCAGACGAGATACTCGAGGAAGACCGTGCACAGGCAGCAATCGAGGAATCGTCGACGTTAAGCTCGCGCACGCTGAACATTGTGACTTTAGTAGTTGCAGTGCTGCTTATCGCTGGAGGAATCACGGTCGAACAGATACAGCGGCACGAACCTGAAGAAGAACTCGCACGCCCTGACTTGCGCGAAGATCACATCGTGAACCTTCGCCCGGAGACCAAGGATGTTCTCCCCGAAGCGTTCATTGAGAAGATCGCCAATTGCAGCGAAACAACTTTGGATAACTCCGTTGACGGAATCTACACAGGAGTGCATGGGTATCTGTGTTGGCCATGGCTAACAAAAGAACAGGATGAAGACCCCATTATGACTTTTCATTCGACTCGCAAGGTGATCATTGGTGAAGAGGCAGCCAAGATCCGAACCGATCTCCCAAGCTTTCATAAGGGAGGCACTGATACGAGGGTCTTGCGGGAAGGAAGTGGAGACCAGCCGGACATATTGACCAACACGTGGGATGACGGTACTTATGGAGGAGGCGACATTTATATTTACTACCCCGAAGAAAGAGTCATGGTGACGTGGGGCTGGAATAAATCCGACCCGGGGGCTGCCAACATCGAGGACGTGCTTCGAGAAGAAGGCTTCTAGCCCAACCTTCCGCAACTTGAACTGCCCAATAATTAAGCCTCAGTGAATAACCGTACCTCGTGTGGACCATCCCAAGTGATGACTAGCTCAGTCGGCTTGAATCCCGGGGTCACGAGGAAATGGTAGGTCATTTCCCATTCACGGGGGCGAGGGCTGGGCTCCGGAATGATATGAGGGGTCGATTCAAAAGGATTAAGGGCTATTGGCCCAAAAGCGCCCTGTGGCTCACAACCTACAATTCTCTCATTTTCTTTGGGCCCATCCGAGGGTGAATTACTGAGGAAATTAGAATGTTCGAGCCCGTTGGCATCGCGCAAGCTCACGTAGCAACCGTCCAAAGGTACTTCGGGGTCGGCAGCCCACGTGACAGTGGCCGCCATTATCTCAGATTGTTCGAGAAGTTCTGGGTAGTAGAAGTCCCATTCAGTGGTGTTTTTGAATCTTTCGAGAAACTCTGATTGCTCGATAGGCGTTACTGAGGTGAGTTCAACGGTTGCTGCTCGGTGGTAGCGCTCCTCATCAGCGTTGTACTCAAAATCGAAGGTCACAGACTCATTGCGATGCGCCTTTACCGCTGAGTGCACGGACAAAGGGCGGTAGGCGTGGACCATAATCGAAGAGGAGGCAGCAATCATGGTTGCGAGTGCTGGTATCGTGGCTGTCCACCACCAAAGTTTTGCCCTTCGTTGTTTCATGCTTTCAACTCCACCGGCGATTGGATTTCTTTGTACATGGGAAGCGGTTGTTCATGGAATCCATCGCCAAAGACGGCTTCCACTTCGATTCTGAGTGTGGTTGGCCCGAGGGCCGAGGCTGGGACTATAAAAGTGCCTGTGCACAGCTCTGGTTGTGAATTTAAGGCAGATTCACATTCGGGTGGATTAGATCGATATACGCGGCCCTCTGAGTCCTCGAGTTTGATGTTGAGAGGATAACCGCGAATGCGCTGTAAGGTGAAGTCTATTTTGGCTTCGTAAAGTTCTTCAACGGCCGAAGCTTCATCGGCCTTGAACTCCGCATATTCACCAGGTGCAAGCTTGCGGGTACTGCCCGAAACATTGCTCAGACGGCTATGCCCGGGGATCTCATTCGTGTATTTGAATCCCGCGGATTCTACCTCGCGAGGATTAGGCAATTGCTCGCTGACAAAGATTCCCAAAGAGGTGATTGCAGCAGCTACCGCTACCATGGGGATTTTTTTACGCCTGAGCAGAGGAAATTGTGTGGATCTACGGTGGGTCACGCCAGCTCCACCTTTGCTACTTGCTTAGGATCAAACCAACGAAAAGACATATCCAGACTGGATTTACGCAATGTCAGCTCATTGAGCACTAATGATGTGCCGGGTGCCGCCTCCACGCTAATGTCGACGGAAAAAGGAACACCGGGGTTGGGCGTCTGTACAAGTCCATTTGAATCTGACGGTGCAATGGTGAATTGGTCGAATGGAACGGGTTCGCCATTACGAGTAAGAGTGAACATGTCGTGGTAGCCAAGGAAGGTGACATCCTCAAGGTTAAGGAACGTCGCCGTGACGTGAACCATTCCTTTGTCGATCTGGGGCTCGTCGACGACAACTTCTGCTTGCTTTAATTCCACAAGTTCGCCCGGAGCGATGGTTGCAGGTTCCTCCGTCTTCGCGGGTTCGGTGTTGCCAAGCACCAGGAAGAGCGCCGCGACGGCGAGTACAGCCATATTGAACTTGGTCAGCACGCCGTCAGTGAGGGTCTTGAGGAGCTTCACTCCCTTCGATTCCCTCACGCGCTTTAAACCTGTCGCATCAGCCATGCTGCTTATTCAAGCAGAGGTTGGCGCATCGCGCGCGGTGATTGGGGAAGTTTCCCCAGCGCATGGCTCGAGACTAGCGTTGCTCAGGCGGCAAATTGTCCCAACCTGCGACAGGTGGGGTGCAGCAGGCATAATTGAGGGCTATGACTCGTATTTTTGGAACCGACGGAGTTCGCGGTCTCGCGAACAAGAAGCTCACCCCGATTCTGGCGCTGCGCCTGGGACAGGCTGCGGCAGAGGTTTTGACCTCGGACCGTGAGTCCTACGAGCGCCGCCCGCTCGCCATTATCGGCCGTGACCCCCGCGTATCCGGTGAAATGCTGGACGCGGCTATCGCATCGGGTTTGGCCTCGCGTGGCGTCGACGTCGTCCGTGTTGGCGTGCTGCCGACCCCGGCCATCGCGTTCCTTACCGATGACTTTGGGGCCGATCTTGGCGTGATGATTTCGGCGTCGCACAACCCAATGCCGGACAACGGCATTAAGTTCTTCTCTGCGGGCGGCAAGAAACTCCCGGATGAGGTCGAGGACCGCATCCAAGACACCATGGACACCATCACGGAGGGAGGCCCGACGGGCACGAAGATCGGCCGCATTATTTCTGAGGCTCCCGATGGCCGTGAGCGTTACCTCAAGCACCTCGCTGAAGTTGTCACCACTGACCTGACCGGCATCAAGGTCGTTGTCGATACCGCCAATGGTGCTGCGTCTAAGGTGGCTCCAATTGCGTATGAGGCAGCCGGTGCTGAGGTTATTGCTATCCACAACAAGCCGAATGCCTTCAACATCAATGAGGACTGCGGTTCGACCCACATTGACAAGGCACAGGCGGCCGTCGTGGAGCACGGCGCAGACCTGGGCCTGGCGCATGACGGTGACGCCGACCGCTGCTTGGCCGTTGACGCTGAAGGGACTGTCGTCGACGGTGACCAGATTATGGCGCTGCTGGCCGTGGGGATGAAGGAGGAGAATGACCTCCGTTTCAACACGCTCGTAGCTACTGTCATGTCCAACCTGGGTCTCAAGATCGCGATGAAGGAGCAGGGCATTGAGGTCAAGGAAACTGCGGTGGGTGACCGCTACGTGCTTGAGGAGCTCAACCGTGGTGATTTCTCGTTGGGCGGTGAGCAATCCGGTCACGTCGTTCTTCCGGATGACTGCACCACCGGTGACGGTACGCTGACCGGCCTGTCCATCATGGCGCGCATGGCCAAATCCGGGAAGTCTCTCAAGGAGCTGGCTTCCGTCATGACCGTGCTGCCACAGGTCCTCATTAATGTTCCGGTGTCTGACAAAGCCGTGATTCTCGACGCCCCCGAGGTCAAGGAAGCCATCGCCGCCGCCGAGGCGGAGCTGGGTGACACTGGCCGCGTACTGCTGCGTCCGTCGGGTACCGAGGAGCTTTTCCGCGTCATGGTGGAGGCCTCTGAGAAGGAGCAGGCACGCAAGGTAGCAGGACGCCTTGCCGCGGCCGTTTCCGCAGTGTAAATCACGTGTTCAGCGGTTCCCCGGAAAATTTGGGATGACGGGGAACCGAGAGGGGGCTTTCTCAGTCCAATAAGAGCAGGAATAACTGTTCATTGTGGACGAGAAGGAGGGCGCTTGTATGCCCGACGTATTTTTTGATGAGGACGAAGCCATGCGGCTTCTGAGCAACGTCATTGACCAGACTGCCGTGCAAAGCGATGCCCACCGGGGCGATGCCCCCGATTTCCCTCAATCCTCAGCAGGCAGGGATTTTGGGGGTCATGGAGCGCAGATTCAAGCACTGTTGAGTCGCTTGCATGAGCGTGGCGCCTGGCGTTTGGACAACATATCTGCCACCGCTGACGCCGCCCGCGCGCAGATCCGTGCCTACGGCGATGTCGATCGTGGCCTTGCAGGTCAACTCGGCACGCAAACCACGGGGGTGAACTAGTGTCGACGGTGGTCAAATCCCTTCTGGGGGATTATTCACAGGCGGTATCCCAGTTTCAGGCTGCCAGTATGGGCAGCTATGCCGGCCCCAGCACGCCTATCGGCTTGCTGGGGGACATGGTGGGATCGGTCGAAGGCATCAACCCAGGTGACCTAGTCATGAACACTGCGTCCGCGATGGGCGCGCGGCGTCCGTTGGGCGGTGGTAAGGGCTTGAAAGAGTTTTTGTTCGGCACGGTGCTGTCGTTGGCTGGGGGCGCGATCATGGACCGCCTACGTGGCGTCCAGGATGACTTTGAAGAGGAACGCCGGGAGGCAGATGACCTTGTGGAATCGGCGCAGCAATGCTCGGACGCCATTGAGGATGTCGTCGATGTCTCCGATTCCGCTTTGGTGGAGCTCATCTCTGCAGTCATTCCGCTACTCAACATTCTGACCATGCTGCTGCAGCGTCATCCGCTGGGCCAGCTCATCATTCCGGTGATTTCCTCCATCGGCGGTGACCTCATCGAGCAAACGAATGACACAATTTCGCAGACGTGCCGGGACCGCGATACCGCTATTGAGAACTGCTACTGCGAGTTTGAACAACGTTGTAGTGACGTCTGCGAACGCGAATTGCCCGAAACTCCACCTGCGCCTGAGTGCGGCCGCGACGACAATTCGCAGCCCTGCCCGCAGCCCAGCCCTGAACCGTGTGAGCCGACTTCACCTGAGCAACCAGCACCGCCGACCCAACCTGCCTCCCCGGCAGCTCCTGCCACGCCAGATTCACCTACGCAGCCGTCAGGGCCTTCGGCTCCAAGCCAGCCCTCCGCGCCTGAAGCTCCGGGTGAGCAGGAGACGCCACCGAAGGAAACGACCGAACCTGCGGCCGTAGCGCCTAAGGAGTACCCGCAGCCCGAGTCCTCACCGAAGCCGGCACCACCAGTTGAGCCTGAAAAGGAGCAGAAGGGTGTCCCGGCCGAGGAGACTGTGCCGAAGACCCGGCCACAAAGCGTCGCTGCTCCGGAGCCTGTGACGACCGTTTCTGAGGCAGAATGCGAGAACAACGCTCCCGAACCATGTGGCTGTCCCGAGGCCCTTGAAAACTCTTCCTGCGACTGTGAGGAAGCCAAAGGTGTTCGCGACGAAACACCCACTATGCCAGCTGATGCAGGTTCTCAAGCTTCGACGGGGACGGTCCCTCCTGCGGACCCACAGCCAACTGAAGACTCAAACGGTAGCGATGAAACCCACGAACCGGATGATGCTGACACCCCGGATGAGTCGGAAGATTGCGAGGACGTGGAACCACCCGCTCCCACGGAGGAGTGCACTCCGGAGGTGTCGTGCAGCGGAATCCTGGGCATCCTCGGCGTGGGGGTTGCGCTGGTCGGGATTGGCCTCCTCGCTGATGCAGCTATGGATTTTCTGGAAAATGTTCCGGAGCTTGAGCCAGAGCCTCAGCCAGAGGACATGCCAGCTCCCGAGCCAGAGCCAGCTCCGGAACCTGCACGAAGCGATGGTGTGATTGCTCCACCTCCAGAGCTGAACACGGTGCCCGAACCTGTGCCGCCGGCGGAGAAGCTTGCGCATGTACAAGCAGCAGGAGCTCCTGTCCCTGCGGATCCTTTGCCTGCGCCTGCGCCGTCAGCGCCCGAGGCAGCCCCAGGAACTGAACCTCATGATGCTCCCGAGGCACCGAAGCCAGAATCCCCGTCCGTACACGCACGAAAGGCAGGGCAGTGGTAATGCCGCACAATGATTTCGATGACTTTGCCCGCGGTTTCCGCGAGCGCACCGCAGCTCGGTTACTGGAGTTTGAAAAAGCGATGGCCAAGGCGCAGGACGAACTGGAGAAGTCTGCGCAGCGCGCTACCCAAGCCCAAACGCACACAGAAAGACAGGGACGAAGCACAGCTTCTAGAGGCGTTATGCATGGACAAAGCCAGGGACAGGGCCAGAACCGCCCGCGTGGTCAAGTGCAATCGGTGCTCAGGCGCAGCTGATGCAGCAGCGAGAAACAAGTCTGGTTCCTCGCAGTCACAGGTGATACTGTGAGGTGCCTGACTACTGCATGTATCAACCAGGGTGAGGAGAATGCCGCATGACAGTGCCTTGGCTTTATGACGTCCTGTGGGGCGTTCTTCCCATGCTGTACCTCTTGGTGGCTTTTGTTGTGCTTGGCGTTGAGATTAAATACGACAGAGATATGGCGCACATAAAGCTGTGGACGGCCGCTCAGTTGCTTCTTCCAGGCATTGGACTTATCGCCTGGTGCCTTATTGAGGTCCCTCGACTAAAAGGCTACAGCAGGACGGATAACTGACCGTCCTGCTGTAGCTGAAGGAAGAGTTGCGCCTTGCGGCGCCTTCTAGTTGATACGTATTTAGTCGCGTTCGAAGCCAGCGCGCTGAGCCAGTGCCTCACCGGTGAAGCTTTCGACGCCCTTCGCGGAAGCGTCGGCAGCCGCGAAATCGTCATACTTAGACTCGCCGGCAAGCTGGCTGAGGAGGAAGCCGGTGACGAGACCGCGGGCGGTCTCCACCGCAGAGCCCTGGAAAAAGCCGGAGCCCAGCGCGAGCTTGAAGAACTTATCTTCGCTGAAACCCGACTGCGTGCCCTTAGCAATCTCGCGGTACGCCACTGGGCCGGCCCACGCGTTGGCCAGCTTGGAAGGATTGCCAGCGCGGAAAATGTCATCCTGGCCCGAGCCAATGATGAGGCCGCGTGCCTTTACGGTACGTGCAGCTTCGACTGCGGACGGTGACGTATCAGCAGGATAGAGGGCCGCAACCGCACGGACCTTGGGATTGTCTACTGCAGCCAACGTAGCGACTCCGCCGCCCATGCCGTGGCCGACAATGCCCAGCTTCGAAGGAGAAACCGAAATCTTACCGGCGCCCATCTTGACGCCCGTGGCGATCTGCAGGGCGCTTTCGACGTCAGCAACCAAGTTGCGGTGATTGGCAAAAGCGCCAGTTTCCGTATCCGGGGCGACGACGACGATGCCCCAGCTGGCCAGGTGGCGCAGGGTGGCGTGATAATCCTTCACGTTCTTCGTCCAATCGTGGGCAAAGGCCACGGCCGGCAAGCCTTTACCCTCAGCGGGGGTGTAGACCTTGCCCTCCAGACCTGCATAGGACAGGTCACCAACGAGGACGCGGTGCGGGCCGCGCTTGGACAACGTACCGAGATGCTTCTTCAAATTCGCAGACACGCTTTATAGAATAGAGGAAAGAGTGCCCGCACAGGTGGAATGCGTCGTGTAGAGGGGTCTTTAAAGACGACGATGAAGGCGGCGTCCTCTGCAGTGAAAGTCCCGTCCCTGACCTTCGGTGGAGGGGATCCGTGCTGTAGGATCCCGTTTTATGTGTGGAATCGTTGGATATGTAGGCCATAACACTGATGGTCGTGACTACTTTGCCTTGGACGTGGTGCTGGAAGGCCTGCGCCGTCTCGAATACCGCGGGTATGACTCCGCGGGCGTTGCCATGTACACCGATGGTGAGATTGGCTGGCGCAAGAAAGCCGGTAAGGTAGCGGCACTTGAGGCGGAAATCGAAGCCCGCCCGCTGAAGGATTCCGTCCTGGGCATTGGTCACACCCGTTGGGCCACTCATGGTGGCCCGACGGATCTCAACGCCCACCCGCATGTGGTTGATGAAGGCAAGCTTGCCGTCGTTCACAACGGCATCATTGAGAACTTCGCCGAACTTAAGCACGAGCTGGAGTCCAAGGGCCACAACTTCGTCTCCGAAACTGATACCGAAGTAGCTTCCACCCTGTTGGGAGATATCTTCCACAATGAGGCTGGCGAGGACCTCACCAAGGCCATGCAGCTGACCGGTGCCCGCTTGGAAGGCGCTTTCACGCTCTTGGCTATTCACGCTGATCAGGCAGACCGCATCGTGGCGGCGCGCCGCGATTCGCCGCTGGTCATCGGTTTGGGTGAAGGCGAGAACTTCCTGGGCTCAGATGTTTCGGGCTTCATTGACTACACCAAGTCCGCCGTCGAGATGGATAACGACCAGGTCGTGACCATCACCGCTGACGACATTGAGATTACTGACTACGACGGCAACCCTGCAGAAGGCAAGCCCTTCGAGATTAAGTGGGATGCTGCTGCAGCTGAGAAGGGTGGTTACAACTCCTTCATGGAGAAGGAGATCCACGACCAGCCTGCCGCCGTGCGCGATACGCTGCTGGGCCGCCTCGATGAGAACGGCAACCTAATTCTTGATGAGATTCGTATCGAGGAGTCGGTTCTCAAGTCCATCGACAAAATCATCGTCATCGCCTGCGGTACGGCAGCTTATGCCGGCCACGTCGCGCGCTATGCCATTGAGCACTGGTGCCGCATTCCGTGTGAGGTCGAGCTCGCCCACGAGTTCCGCTACCGCGACCCAATCGTGAATGAGAAGACCCTCGTGGTGGCTCTGTCGCAGTCCGGCGAGACCATGGATACTCTCATGGCCGTGCGCCACGCACGTCAGCAGGGCGCCAAGGTTATCGCTATCTGCAACACCCAGGGCTCCTCCATTCCTCGCGAGTCCGACGCTGCCCTGTACACCCACGCCGGTCCGGAAATCGCTGTGGCCTCCACCAAGGCCTTCCTGGCGCAGATCACCGCAACCTATCTGCTGGGCCTGTACTTGGCGCGCTTGCGCGGCAACATGTTCTCCGATGAGGTCAACGCTGTCCTCAACGAGCTGCGTGCGATGCCCGACAAGGTTGGAAAGGTTATCGCCAATGAGCAGCAGGTCTATGACCTGGCCAACGCTATGGAGAACGCCAAGTCGGTGCTCTTCCTGGGCCGCCACGTGGGCTTCCCAGTAGCACTTGAGGGTGCGCTTAAGCTCAAGGAGATTGCGTACCTCCACGCCGAGGGCTTCGCTGCTGGCGAGCTCAAGCACGGCCCTATCGCACTGATTGAGGAAGGCCAGCCGGTCTTCGTCATTGTGCCGTCCCCGCGTGGCCGCGATTCCCTTCACTCCAAGGTGGTCTCCAACATCCAGGAGATCCGCGCCCGTGGTGCCATCACCATCGTTATTGCGGAAGAAGGAGATGAGGCTGTGGAGGCCTACGCCAACCACATCATCCGCATCCCGCAGGCGCCGACCCTCATGCAGCCGCTGTTGGCCACCGTGCCGCTGCAGATCTTTGCCTGCGGCGTGGCCACGGCTAAGGGTTATGACGTGGATCAGCCCCGTAACCTGGCCAAGTCCGTCACCGTGGAGTAAATCCATCCCCAGTACCAACGAGCGGGCAGCGAGCATGGAGCTCCTGCCCGCTCGTGGCACAATGAGGGCATGTTGAGAACCACCGTTGACCTCGCCGCTATTGCCCACAACGTCGCTGTTGTTAAGGAGGCGGTGGCCCCAGCCCGTCTTATGTGCGTGGTTAAGGCGGATGCCTACGGCCACGGCATCGAGCGTGTGGCTCCAGTCATGGAGGAGGCGGGAGCGGATGCTTTCGGTGTCGCCACACTGTCCGAAGCCGTGGCGCTGCGTCAGGTCATCCCCACCGCTCCAATCGCCGGTTGGTTGTGGGACCCGCACGAGGATCTCACACCGGCGCTGGATGCCGGCATTCAGATAGGCATTCCTTCCCTCGAGCACGCTCGTGCACTGATTGCGACTGGGCGCCACACTGAGGCTTTCGTGATGGTGGAGACGGGGATGCACCGGTCGGGCGTCGATAAGCACGAGTGGTCCGAAACGTTCGCAGTGCTTCGCGACGCCCCCACGATCACCGTCCTCGGCCTCATGTCCCACTTTGCGTGCGCAGATGATCCTACGCATCCCCACAATGACCACCAGGAATCGGAGTTTCGGGAGGCACTGGCCTGCGCCCGTGACATGGGCCTGGAGTGCCCCATCAACCACCTTGCGAACTCTCCGGCAGCGCTGACGCGGCCCTCCGCGCGCTTTGACCAGGTGCGCGTGGGCGTGGCTCTCTACGGGCTGGAGCCCGTCGCCGGTCGCGAGCATGGACTCGCGCCTGCCATGAGCTGGGAAAGTTCCGTCGTGGCAGTGAAGCCGATTTCGGCAGGCGAGTCCACAAGTTATGGACTTACGTGGACCGCGGAGAGTGACCGCTACCTCGCCACTGTGGCTGTTGGCTATGCTGACGGTCTTCCGCGCGACGTCCAAGGGGCGCTCCACGTGGGACTTGGTGGTGAGCTATACCCGCAGGTAGGGCGCGTGTGCATGGACCAGATCATTGTTGATCTCGGTTCCAACCCGCACGGCGTGGAGGCGGGGGACACTGCTGTCCTGTTTGGCCGCGGCGGAATGAGTGCGACGGAGCTTGCCGACGCCGCCGGAACCATCAACTATGAAATCGTGTGCCGTCCCACCGGCCGTACCACCCGAATTTATTGTGAAGGAACTTCTAATGCTTAGTGATTTTCCACACTCTGGAACCCGCGAGGCCGCCACTGCGGAGGACGCGCAGGTTTTCGGCGAAGAATTGGGAGCCGCGCTCGAAGCCGGGGATCTTGTCATTCTTGATGGCCCTCTGGGTGCCGGAAAAACCACCTTTACCCAGGGCATTGCTCGGGGAATGCGGGTGAAAGGGCGGGTCACCTCACCCACCTTTGTCATCGCCCGCGAGCACCCCTCAACCGTGGGTGGGCCGACGTTGGTGCACGTCGATGCCTACCGGCTCCTTGACCATTCCGATGATCCATTGGGGGAGCTCGACAGTTTAGACTTAGACACCGATCTCGAAGACGCTGTGGTTGTTGCTGAGTGGGGTGGCGGCTTCATGGAGCGTCTATCGGATTCCTATCTTGCTGTATCAATCAACCGCGACTCAGAGGATGATGTCCGCGTCTTTACTTGGAATTGGGTGATGTGATGTGCTGGCCTTTTTGGCTGAACAACCCCTCTTAACACTCTTTTTGATCATGGCGGTCGGTTTGGCCGTCGGTAAAATCAACTTTTTTGGAATTTCCCTCGGTGCCGCGGCTGCAATGTTCGTGGCTTTGGGCTTGTCCGCAGCTAACCCGGACATTGTGGTTCCCCCGTTTGTCTACCAGTTTGGTCTGGCCATCTTCGTCTACGTCATTGGTTTGAACTTTGGTCGTAGCTTCTTTGAGGATTTCCGTCGACGCGGCTGGAAGATGTCGTTGGTCGTCATCATTCTGTTCTTCGTTTTGGCTGGCCTGACCACTGCGGCGGTGCGCTTTTTCGATCTCGACCCGGCCCAGGCCGTCGGTATGCTGGCCGGTTCCCAGAGCTCCACGCCGGGTATGGCTGCTGTGGTTGAGACATTGGGTGGAAACAGTGCCCCCGTCGTTGGCTACTCCCTGGCCTACCCCGGCTGCATCATCGCCACCATCCTGGTAGCCGCAATCGGCGCCCCGCTCTTCGGTATCAACCACGTCAAGGATGCCAAAGAAGAAGGCATGCTGTCCGAGCCTCTCAAGTGGAAGGCAGTGCGCCTGACCAAAGACCACGGCATTACCGTGGGCGAGCTTGCGGAATACACGGGTGAGGCGGTCATCGCTACCCGCTGCCTCCGCACGTCGAATGATCACGTCCTTGCTGATCCGAACATGGAGCTGCGTGCCGGTATGGAGCTTCTGCTCAACGGCACCATCCCAGCGCTAGAGCGCGCGATCGCTATCTTGGGCGAAGAGATACAACTGCATCTTCATGAGGAAGATGGCCTTATTTACCGCCGCCTCACGGTGTCGAATCCGAAGGTCGCCGGCCGCACGATTGGGGAATTGGACACCTTGAGCCATGGCTTCCTCATCGCCCGTATCCGCCGCGGTGATACTCAAATCGTGCCGAATGAGAACACCGTGCTCTACTACTCGGACCGTGTCCGTGTTGTCACTGCACCGGGCCGTCTTGATAGCGTCCGTAACTTCCTCGGTGATTCCGAATCCAAGCTCGGCAACGTTGACTTGTTCCCCTTTGCCCTTGGCTTGCTCATCGGCCTACTCTTCGGTGCTATCCCGATTCCGCTACCAGGCGGTACCACCCTGTCCTTCGGTTTCGGTGGCGGTCCCATCGTCGTGGGCCTCATCCTCGGTGCGCTTGGCCGAACGGGCCCCATTCACTGGCAGATGCCATTCCACGCTAAGCAGACCATCTCGACCTTGGGCCTGACCTTGTTCTTGGCGGGCGTGGGTACCTCTGCCGGTGGTCAGTTCCGTGACGCCTTGTCGGATCCGACGTCACTGAAGTACATGGGTGTGGGCGTTGTGCTGTCCCTCGTTTCTGCCATCGGCATCGGTCTCGTGTGCACCTTGGTGCTGCGTCTCAAGTTTGATGAGGCCATGGGCGTAGCCGCCGGCATGACCACCAACCCTGCGGTCATGGCATACCTTAACTCGCAGACCGGAACTCAGTTGGCGGAGCGTGGCTATGCCACGGTTTATCCGACCACGATTATCGGAAAGATCCTCATGTGTCAGATGCTGGCGCTGATCATCGTCTAACACGCGCCTGCGCTGGGTAGTGCAGGAGCATGGGAGGGCAGTCGCGTAGGATGAACGCGTACTGTACCTCCCTTTTTTAGGAGCGAATAAACTTTATGAACAAGCTCGGCCAATTCATCACCACCGTTGTTATCGGCGGCTTCGCCATTTTCCTTGCGGCCCTCATCGCATTGTCGATGAATAAAGACTCCGCTGATGGCGAGATCACGTCGACGCTGTCTGAGACTCTGACGGACTACCCGAAGAACCTCAACTTTGCTGCGCTCATCGTTCCGGATGTCTATGGCTCCGATCAGGTTGGCGGCCTGGTGGTGTGCCCGGGCACGTCGGAGAAGGATCTCTCCGAAGCCCAGGTGGATACCGCTGACATTGAATTCGAGGACGGCAAGGTGGCCGATGACGTGAACTACTTCGTCACCGTCTCCACCGAGCAGGAGTACCACGCGGAGAAGCTTCAGCGCTCCAACATCGATCTGTGTGATGAGCTGCTCAAGCAGACTGAAGCAGCGAAGGCACAGGGGCAGGACCTGCCGGCTGTGTACCCGGTCCAGCCGAACACGCCGATGCAGTTCCTCCGCGCCGAGAAGGATGACGACAGCACCAACTGGCACTTCGTGGGCTAATGAAGGTTCTCGCACTCGACACCGCCACGACTGACCTTGTCACGGGAATCGTCGACACGGACACGGGCGAGAGCATCGATCGTGTCATCACCGACACGCGTGCCCACAATGAGCAGCTCATCCCCACGATTGAGGAGCTGCTTGTCGACGCCTCCCTCACCTACCCCGACCTCTCCGCCCTCGTCGTGGGCACGGGGCCGGGTCCCTTCACGGGGTTGCGCGTTGGCATGGCTACCGCGTCCGCCCTGGGCGTGGCGTTGAACCTGCCGGTGCATGGCGTGTGCACGCTCGATGCCATCGCGCATGGTCGAGCAGGGGAGTGGCTGGTGGCTATCGATGCGCGCCGCAAAGAGGTGTACTGGGGAACCTATGCCGATGGGCGCCGGGTGAGCGGCCCTGAGGTGTCCAAGCCGGAAACGCTTGAAATGCCGACAGACTCCGCGCGGCTCATCTTCCCTGAATCCATCGCCCCGCGCCTGCCGGAAGCCCTCTCCGGGCTTCCCCGTGAGTGGGCGACCCCGCGCGCGGCCGGCCTTGTCGCCTGCGCAGATTTTACGGCCGAACCCGCGCCGCTCGTCCCGCTTTATCTGCGCCGCCCTGATGCGAAGGTTCCGCAGGCTAAGCCACGCTCAACTGCGCTCGTCGGCGGCGCTGAACTGACCGAATCATGAGGTTGCGCCCGCTCATTCCTGCTGACGCCCCGCGCTGCGCTGAGCTGGAAAAAATCCTCTTCCCCGGCGAAAGCCCCTGGCCCGCGCGTGCCTTTGAACAGGAGATCGCCGCCGGACACACCACCTACTGGGCAGTGGATGAGGCGGAGCAGGATGATGAACCTTGGGAAGCTCTGGGCTACGCCGGCGTGGGGCGGATGGGTCCTGCCGCGTGGCCAGACTATGAAATCCGCACCATCGGTGTGGCGCCCGAGGCGCAGCGCCGCGGCATCGCGCGCATGATGATGGATGCTCTCGTCGAGCTGGCAGATGCCCACGATGCGCCGATCTTCCTCGAAGTCCGCGTGGGCAACGAGCCTGCCATCCGCCTCTACGAGGCCTATGATTTTGTGATCAACGGGCTGCGTCGCAACTACTACCAGCCGTCCGGCGCCGACGCCCACACTATGTACCGACCACGAAAGAGTGAGAGATGATCATCCTCGGCATTGAGTCCTCCTGCGACGAAACCGGTGTGGGCATCATTGAGCTATCTGATGACGGCCACATGCAGATCCTCGCCAACGTCGTAGCCTCCTCCATGGAACAGCACGCGCGATTTGGCGGCGTCGTGCCCGAAATTGCCTCCCGCGCCCACCTTGAGGCCATGCCTCAGGTGATGACGGCGGCGTTGGAGGAGGCGGGCGTCGCGAAGCCAGATGCGGTGGCCGCCACGGTGGGGCCGGGACTGGCCGGCGCTCTCCTCGTCGGTGCTTCTGCCGCTAAGGCCTTCGCCTCCGCGTGGGGCGTACCGTTCTACGGCGTGAACCATCTCGGTGGACACGTTGCGGTTGCGAACCTGGAGGGCGAGGAGCTGCCGCACTCAGTGGCGTTGCTCGTCTCCGGCGGGCACACGCAGCTGCTCGAGGTCGAGTCCGTGGGCAAACCCATGAAGGAACTGGGCACCACGCTTGACGACGCCGCCGGCGAAGCCTACGACAAAGTCTCCCGCCTGCTGGGGTTGGGGTATCCGGGAGGGCCGGTCATCGATAAGCTGGCCGCCCAAGGCGAACCCACCATCGACCTGCCACGTGGCCTCTCCCGCGCCGAGGATCTGCGTGGCCCCAACCGCCACAACTTCTCCTTTTCGGGCCTGAAAACCGCGGTGGCGCGCCACGTGGAAAAGGCGGAGCGCGAAGGCGACACCATCCGCGTGGAGGACCTGTGTGCCTCCTTCCAAGAAGCGGTGGCTGACGTGCTCACCGCCAAGGCCGTGCGCGCCTGCCAAGACACCGGCGCGAAGGTGCTCCTACTCGGTGGCGGCGTGGCGGCGAACTCGCGCCTGCGCGCCCTGGCGGCCAAGCGCTGCGAGTCTGCTGGCATCGAGCTGCGCGTACCGCGCTTTTCCCTCTGTACGGATAATGGCCTCATGATCGCTGCCATCGCCTCCCAACTCATCCACGAGGGCGCAGAGCCCTCCGGGCTGGCCTGCGGTACCGATACCCAACTGGAGGTTGAGGTTCCGCTTCTAGCGGATGCGGGATCCCCAGCGCACAGGTAGTGTGAGGGCGGAAAATTGCCCTCACTGGCTATTAAGGAGCTCTCACAGCTATGACCACTGGATTCCTCGTCAACCCGGACCTGTCCCGCCGCACCATCGAGTTTGAGCTGGAGCACGCGAACCAGTTCCTCGGTGGCACCACCGAGGACCGCGTCTCCGTGGCCTTCCAGGACGATGGCCAGACCTACGCGGCACTGTTCAACCCGAACGCCAAGGCAGAAGGCGCGGACCCCAACCCGGTCGCTTCCCTCGCACGCAACGCCGCTGCAACCGGCAACTCCGCCTTCCTGCAGGACCCGA
>NZ_KV788243.1:0-13605 GCF_001807225.1 Corynebacterium sp. HMSC05E07 | reverse complement strand
ACACCCCTACCAACAAGCCGCTCTCAGCACCCGCTACCGAGAAGGCGGAATCAACGCCCTAGAACCACGCTCTAAACGCCCCCGCACCAATCCTCGAGCACTCAACCCCAACACTGTCGACCGCATCCTTGAACTGCGCCAGGACCTCACAGAACGCGGCACTGACGCCGGAGCACACACAATTCTCTGGCACCTGCAGCAAGAAGGAATCGACCCACCACCAGCACCATCAACAATCCACCGTGTGCTAGCCAACAACGGTTATGTCATCCCCCAACCACAAAAGCGTCCTCGCAGCTCATGGATACGGTTTCAAGCAGATCAGCCCAACGAAACATGGCAAATGGACTACAGTGACTGGACTATTGCAGGTCACAAGCGAGTAGCTATCCTCACCATCTTGGACGACCATTCCCGGTTCATCATCTCCTGCTGCGCCTACAACAATGCCACCGTGGGAAACGTCATTGAAAGCTTCATTAATGCAGGTCAGACACACGGCTACCCTCAGTCCACCCTCACCGACAACGGCCGAGCATTCACAACCAGCGCAGACCGGACAAACCCCGCGCGAAACGGCTTTGAGCAACTACTTATCGACCTAGGAATCAAGCAGAAAAACGGCAAACCCTACCACCCCCAAACCCAAGGAAAAGTCGAACGCTTCCACTACACCCTTAAACTAGCCCTTTCGAACAAAACACCAGCTCAAAACCTCGATGAACTCAACGCCCAACTCAAAGAAATCATCGAATATTACAACCACAAACGCCCCCACAGAGCTCTAAAAAGAACCACCCCCGCAGAAGCCTACACAGCCCTGCCCAAAGCTCTTCCAGCAGACATAAAACCAGACCACGACTACCGACTACGCACCGACAAAGTAGGCACCAACGGCAAGACAACCCTGCGATGGGGCGGCAAACTACGCCGCCTCTACATCGGACGCAGATGGGGCGGAGAACCCATCACAATGGTCTGCGTCGACAACCACGTCGACATCAAAATAACCGCCACCGGGGCACAAATCGCCGCCTACACACTCACCGAAGAAAAGATCTATTACAACAAGAAAGACAACGAACTCAACCCCCAGCGGGGCAACTAAAAACCAAAAATCTCGAGACACCGACCGGAACGATGTCTCGAGACTTCACATGGTGCCCCAGAGAAGATTCGAACTTCCGACACCGGCTTTAGGAGAGCCGTGCTCTATCCCCTGAGCTACTGGGGCGGGGGTGCGTTAGGCACCTAGGTAAGACTAGCAGCACCGCTCGGTGTGGCGGTAAATGCGTCGCCGTTGGCTTACTCGCCGGCCAGTTCCGCGTACTTGGCGCGGACCTCGCTAGCCGGAGGGTTCGTGGCGTGGGTGCCGTCGGAGTAAAGGACGGTGGGCACGATGCGATTGCCGTCGTTGACGGATTCAATCCACGCGTTGATGTCGGCGGTATTGGGGGAATCCGCTTCGACGTCGACGAGCTCGTAGGGGGTTTCGGTGCGGTTCAGGTTTTTGATCAGCTTGGCGCAGAACGGGCACCAGTCGGCGAAGAAGATGGTGACATGCTCAGAGGTTTCGGGGGCAGTGATGTTGTCAGACATTAGGCGGCAGCCTTTCGGTCGTAGGTGAGGAATCGGTACTTCATAGGCAGCTCGCTTGGGGGCTGACCGGGGATGGTGAGGTGGCCAGATTCGGAGGTCAGCCAGTCGGTATCGGCAGACAGGCTGAATGTCTCAGGAACGGCGGGGGCGTGCACGGCGTCGTTGCCATAAGCATCGCCGACGTGGACGCCCATGAGGGTGAGCTCGATTCGGTCGACGCGGTCGAGGGCGGAGTTGTAGAGTTGGCCGCCGCCGATGATCCAGGCGTCGCCAAGCTCTGCATCGAGTGCGGCGTCGAGGTTGTCCACCACGGTGGCACCCGCAGACCACTCGCCAGGTGCGCGACGGGAGAGGACGATGTTCTCCCGGCCTGGTAGCGGGCGGAACTTAGGGTTGAGGGATTCCCATGTCTTGCGGCCCATGATGACGGGCGCGCCCATGGTGACCTCTTTGAAGTGTTTGAGATCCTCTGGCACGTGCCAGGGCATGACGGCGCCGTCACCGATGATGCCGTCGAGTGACTGCGCCCAGATAGCGCCGAGCATTAGATGGACACCTGTGCCTTGATGGTGGGGTGGGGGTCGTAGCCGATGACTTCGAAATCCTCGAAGTCGTAGTCAAAGAGGCTCGCGGCCTTGTGGAGCTTGAGCTGCGGGTATTCGCGGGGCTCGCGGGAGAGCTGCTCTTTGACCTGCTCAATGTGGTCGTTGTAGATGTGGCAATCGCCGCCGGTCCAGATGAGATCGCCCACCTCAAGGCCTGCTTGCTGGGCAAACATGTGCGTCAGCGCGGCATAGGAGGCCAAGTTGAAAGGAACGCCGAGGAACATGTCGGCGGAGCGCTGGTAGACCTGCATGGAGAGCGTGCCGTCAGCGACGTAGAGCTGGAAGAGCAGGTGGCAGGGCATCAGCGCCATCTTGTCCAGCTCAGAGACGTTCCATGCGGAGACTAGGTTGCGGCGCGAATCCGGGTTGTTCTTCAGCGTGTCCAGTGCGACCTGAATCTGGTCGATGTGCTGGCCATCCGGTGTGGGCCAGGAGCGCCACTGCACGCCGTAGACAGGCCCGAGCTCGCCGTCCTCATCGGCCCATTCGTTCCAGATGCGGACCTTGTTGTCCTGAAGCCACTTCACGTTGGACTCGCCGCGGAGGAACCACAGCAGCTCACCAATCACACCGTGAAAATAGACCTTCTTCGTGGTCAGCAGCGGAAAGGACTCTGCCAGGTTATAGCGCAGCTGGGCGCCGAAAAGGGAACGGGTTCCGGTACCAGTGCGATCGCCCTTGGGGGTGCCTTCTTCCAGGACGCGGCGCAGGAGGTCCTCGTACGGAGTCTCAATCATGGTCTCTAAGTGTAGAGCGAAATCGTGTCATTGGGAGACTTGTGCAGCTTGGGCGATTTCTTGGAGTGCTACGTCTGTAGGCGTGGCATCCCACTCGGCGATGGAACCAGTCAGAATCGAAGGGCGAGTCCATAGGTAGCGCATTTCCTGGAGTCCTTTGAGATTTGGATCGACGTAGCCTCCGAGTCTGACCATCCACGGCCGAATGGTAATGGGTAAGTGAATGCAGCCAGCAAGTTCGGCGAACTCTGTTTGGGTAAGAGCGGGGGCGCTGGGAGTGGTTATGAGGGGAGGTGAGGATGGGGCGAGGAGGGCGTCGGCAAGCGCGCGGGCGAAGTCTGGCAGATACGTTACGGAGTGCTTTGCGTGTGCGTTGTAAAGGGCGAGCGGGAACCTTCGCCCAATAATGAGCTGGTGGTAGACGCACCCGGGGCTGGGATCGGGGCCAATAAGATCTGATGCGACCACGGAGGTTGCGCACGCAGGGGAAGCTCGGCGGGCCGCGAGCAGGGCGGCTCGCACGCCGGGTTTGCCTTGTGGGGAGTGAGTCAGTGGTGTGTCTGGCGTGACTTCCTCGTAATAAGGATCGAAAGCATAGACGGATTCTGGGAAGACGATGGGGATGTCACGTTTAGCGGCAACCGCCAAGGCTGTGCGTTCCGCTGGGATAAGAAGCTTTCGCCATAGCTGCGCGTCATACGGCGCATGGATGCAGTGGGCGATGCCGTCGATGTTGTCGGGGTAAGACTCGTAGTGTGTGGCATCCGCGGTTATGAGTTGGGTAGCTGGGTCGAGCCCGAGGGCCTCCAGTGTGATTGGCTTTCGTGTCATGATGATGCACTTGTGGCCGCGGGCTGTGATGTCGCGTGCAAGTGCGCGGCCGACGGGGCCAGCACCAGTAATGAGAAACCTCATAAGAGAGAACTCCATTCATAAAAGTGACTAGTGCTCTCTAGAATATTGGTGATGATATTAAAGATCAAGAGCGGTGCTCTCTACTTTTGGGTTGCTATAGTTTTCACATGCCACTTTCCCCGCGAGACCGCGCCCGCCAGCACACTATGGAGCGCATCACTCAACTGGGCAGACAACAATTGGACACAGGCGGCCCAGAAGCACTCAACCTCCGGGCCATCGCCCGAGAGCTTGGGATCGTCTCATCGGGCATCTACCGCTATGTACCCGATCGCGCACATCTGCTTACACTGCTTATTGTCGACGCCTTCGGCGCGCTTGACGACGCCACCGCTTACGCAGATCGTGCCACAGCTGAGCCCCGCGCTAGGTTCGTGGGCATTGTCTCTGCTATGCGTCAGTGGGCCTTGGCGCATCCACAGCGGTGGGCGCTCATTTATGGCACGCCTATTCTGGGCTATGAGGCTCCTGCTGAGGAAACGGTTGAGGCAGGAACGCGAGTGAGCCGGAGGATTGCGGCGTTGCTGCAGTCGGCCGACGTTGCACCTTTGGAGCAACGAACGGCAACGCTGGAGCGTGACCTGCATGCCTCTGCAGAGGACATGGGGGTGCGTTTGAGCGCCGATGTCATGGAAAAAGCGTTGGAGGCCTGGGTTCGAATAATCGGACTTATTAACGCTGAGGTGTTCGGGTATTTCGGCGCCGATACGTTGGGGGACTTCACAGAGTTCCACGACAGAGCGGTTGCTCGGCTTGTGATGGAATTGGGGCTGTAGAAGCCGCCCCGATGCAGCGCCGAGGCGTCCGCCCTTGGGCAGCCAGCCTCGTCCCGGTTACCGCGGTGCGTCGGTGATGTTCACTGGCTGTAAGGGGCCAAGGAAAACTAATACCCGCCGTTGGCCTCCGCGTAGGCGGCGGCGTGCTTGAGAATATCTTCGGCAAGCTCCGGGCGGCAGATCAACAGATCTGGGATGAAGGTGTCCTCGTTGTTGAATTTGATGGGAGAGCCATCCAGACGGGAGCAGTGCAAGCCCGCCGCCAGAGCCACGCCAACCGGGGCAGCCTGATCCCATTCGTACTGGCCACCGGCGTGAATGTAGGCGTCATAGTCACCCAACAGGACGTGGATGGCCTTGGCACCCGCAGAACCCACGCCGACGGTCTCAAAGCCCATCTTGTCCGCGACATAACCCGCCACCTTCGGCGGGCGGTTGCGAGAAACGACAAACTTCTTCGACAGCGGGCCGGTCACCGCCCGTACGTCGGAAGACTTAAAGGTCACTCCCATATCCGGCATACCTACGGCTGCGTGGATTGGGACTCCGTTTTCCACCAGTGCGATGTGGACGGCCCAGTCCTGGCGGCCGGTAGCGAACTCCTTGGTGCCGTCGAGCGGGTCAACGATCCACACGCGCTCCTTCTTCAGGCGGCTCAAGTCATCGGAGGCTTCCTCAGACAGGACGCCGTCCTGAGGGCGGTGCTGCTCCAGCACGCGGGCAATCCATTCCTGGGCGGCTTCATCGCCGGCATCACCAAGCGCCAAGCCGCGCAACAGGCCACCGTTGCGCACACCTTTGAGGATCTCGCCGCAGCCGTCGGCGAGGGAGTTGGTTAGACGGGAATCAGAAATCTCAACGGTCATAACGCCCAGATTACCGCGCGCGCTACAGTAGGGCATGCCCAAAAACGTTCTCGGAAAGTTTCGCCCGCAGGTCGCCGGCTGGTTCGAGGACGTTTTCGCTGCTCCTACCGCCGTTCAGGAACAAGCATGGGAGGCTATCTCCGAGGGAGCCCACGCCCTCGTGGTGGCCCCGACTGGTTCTGGTAAGACACTCGCGGCTTTTCTGTGGGCGCTGAATTCCTTGGTGGAGCGCGAAGGACAGACCGCCCTGCCGCTGAGCAATGAACCTTCCCGCGAGGGCGCCCACGACGGCGTACGGGTGCTCTACATTTCCCCGCTCAAGGCCCTGGGCGTGGACGTGGAGAACAACCTGCGCGCCCCGCTCAATGGCATCGCGCGCACCGCCGAGCGCCTGGGCCTCGACGTGCCGGATATCACTGTGGGAGTACGCTCCGGCGATACCCCGCAGGCAGAGCGCGCCCGCCAGGTGCGCAAGCCTCCGGACATCCTCATCACCACGCCGGAGTCGGCCTACCTCATGCTCACCTCCAAGGCGGCCGGGATCCTCAAGACCGTCGATACCGTCATCATCGATGAAATTCATGCCCTGGCTGGCACCAAACGCGGCGTGCACCTGGCGCTGACCCTGGAGCGCCTCGGCCTTATCGCGGGCGAGTTTCAGCGCATTGGGTTGTCGGCTACTGTGCGGCCGCTCAGTGCCGTGGCCAACTTTCTCGGCGGCGATCGTCCCGTCGACATCATCGCGCCGCCGGCCAAGAAGCGCTGGCAGCTCGACGTCCACGTGCCCGTGGAGGACATGTCAGATCTACCCACCCCGGAGCACGCATCCACCATCGGGGAGGCTACTGTCGACGACCCCCTGGGCATCACCCAAGGCCCACAAGAATCGGCCTTGCCCGCGGCGAGGTCGATCTGGCCGTTCATTGAAGAGGAGCTCTACGCCGAGATCATGGAGCACCGCTCCACCCTAGTCTTCGTCAACTCACGCCGCACCGCCGAAAGGCTCACCAGCCGCCTTAACGAGCTCTACGCCCAGGAACACGACCCGGAATCCTTAAGCCCAGCCACCCGGCGCGACCCAGCCCAGCTGATGAAGCAAGTCGACGTCGCCGGAAAGGCCCCTGCCGTCATTGCCCGCGCGCACCACGGCTCGGTGTCCAAGGACGAGCGTGCGCTGACTGAGACGATGCTCAAGGAGGGAACACTCAAGGCCGTGGTCGCCACCAGCTCCCTGGAGCTAGGCATCGACATGGGTGCGGTGGAGCTGGTGGTGCAGGTGGAATCGCCGCCGTCCGTGGCCTCTGGTCTGCAACGTGTGGGCCGCGCCGGGCACTCGGTCGGCGCGGTCTCCCACGGCTCCTTCTATCCCAAGCACCGCGCGGATCTTGTGCAATCGGCGCTCACTGTCGCGCGTATGGAGGACGGCCTCATCGAGGAGATGCACGCCCCGCGTAACCCGCTCGACGTGTTGGCCCAGCAGACGGTGGCCGCTGTGGCAGCGGCAGGGGAGGAGGGCCTGCTTGCCGACGACTGGTATTCCCTCATCCGCCGCTCCTGGCCCTACCGCGATCTGGCACGCGAGGTCTTCGATTCCGTGCTGGATCTGGTCAGTGGCGTGTATCCCTCGACGGATTTTGCGGAGCTTAAACCCCGCGTGGTCTATGACCGCGTGAGCGGCGTGCTCACCCCGCGTCCCGGGGCGCAGCGCGTGGCGGTGACCAACGGCGGTACCATTCCCGACCGCGGTATGTTCGGCGTTTTCCTCGTGGGAGGCAACGAGAAATCCCCGCGCCGCGTGGGCGAGCTCGATGAGGAAATGGTCTATGAGTCGCGCGTGGGGGACATCTTCACGCTTGGTGCGACGAGCTGGCGCGTGGAGGAGATTACGCGCGACCAGGTGCTGGTTACTCCCGCACCGGGGCACACAGGCCGGCTGCCTTTCTGGAACGGCGACCAGGCGGGGCGGCCCTATGAGCTGGGCAAGGCGTTGGGGGCGTTTCGTCGAGAAGCATATGCGGATCCGTCCGTCGTGCGCGACGCCGATGAGCTCGCCCGCTGCAATATCGCGGCCTACCTCAAGGAGCAGGAGGAGGCCACCGGGCTTATCCCGGATGAGAAGACGCTGCTGCTGGAGCGCTTCACTGATGAGCTGGGGGATTGGCGCGTGGTGCTGCACACCCCGTTTGGCCGGCCGGTCAATGCGGCATGGGCCTTGGCGGTGGGGCAGCGCGTGGCGGAGCGCACGGGCATGGACGCGCAGGCAGTGGCGGGTGATGACGGCATCGTGCTGCGCCTGCCGCAGGGCGAGGCGGACCCGGATGCCTCGCTGTTTCAGTTCGATGCGGATGAGATCGCGGACATCGTCACCGAGCAGGTGGGTAACTCCGCGCTCTTCGCTTCCCGTTTCCGGGAGTGCGCGGCGCGTGCGTTGCTCCTGCCGCGGCGCAATCCGGGCAAGCGCGCGCCGTTGTGGCAGCAGCGCCAGCGCGCGGAGCAGCTTCTCGACGTCGCTCGCAACTACCCCTCTTTCCCCATCATCCTGGAGACCGTACGCGAGTGCGTGCAGGATGTTTACGACCTGTCGGCGCTCACGGAGGTCATGCGGGAACTGGCGCACCGCCGCATTCGCATCGCGGAGGTCACCACGGAGCAGCCTTCGCCCTTCGCGTCTTCGCTGCTGTTTAATTACACCGGCGCCTTCATGTACGAGGGCGACTCACCTTTGGCGGAAAAGCGCGCGGCGGCCTTGGCCCTGGACCCGGCGTTGTTGGCCAAGTTGTTGGGCACGGTGGAGCTGCGCGAGCTTCTCGACGCCAACATTATCGCCGAGGTCCACGCCCAGCTGCAGCGCACCACCCCGGAGCGTCAGGCGCGCACCACCGAGGAGGTCGCAGACCTGCTGCGCGTGCTGGGCCCGATTCCCGTCGACGAGCTGGGCGCACATTGCACGGTGCCATTGAGCGCACTCGATGCGCTCGGTGCGCGCATTATGTGGGTGCGTATCAACGGCCGCGAACACATAGCCCAAGCGGTGGATGCGCCGCTGCTTCGCGACGGTCTGGGCATCCCCGTCCCGCCCGGCATCCCCGCCCAGCAAGCCACTATCACCGATGCCGTAGATCAGCTGGTCAGCCGGTGGGCGCGCACGCGCGGGCCGTTCATTGCGCGCGATGTGCAAGAAGCCTTTGGCCTTTCGGCTGCGGTGGCGCACTCGACGCTGAACAGTCTGGATTCCATACTGGCCGGGCGCTACCGCCAGGGCGTGGAGGAGCAGGAATACTGCGCGGCGGACGTACTCAAAGTTATTCGCTCGCGCTCACTGGCGGCAGCTCGGGCGGCTACGCAGCCGGTCACGCCCGCGGCCTTTGGGCGTTTCCTGCCGGAGTGGCAGCAGGTGGCCGCGGTGGGGCGGCGCCCGGTGCTGCGCGGGGTGGATGGCGTCTTCGCGGTTATTGAGCAGCTGGCGGGCGTGCGCCTGCCCGCGTCTGCTTGGGAGAGCCTTATCCTGCCCGCGCGTGTGGGGGATTATTCGCCGACCATGCTGGATGAGCTCACCGCTAGTGGCGAGGTCCTCATTGTGGGCGCGGGCAGGGCGGGTGCGAATGACCCCTGGATCATGCTGCTGCCGGTGGATTACGCCGCGCAGCTCGCACCCCAGGTCTCCGCGGAGGAGGCGGGCTTGTCCATGCTGCAAACCCAGATCCTTGAAGCCTTAAGCGGCGGCGGCAGCTACCTCATCTCCGATATCCAACCGCGCTTGAGCGGCACGAGCGAGGAGGTTCGCGAAGCGCTCTGGGGCCTAGTAGAAGCCGGCTTGGTGAGTCCCGATTCCTTCTCCCCGATCCGTGCTCACCTGGCTACGGGCGGCCGCGCGGGGCGGGCTGCTCACCGCGCTAAACGCCGGCCAACCCGGTCCCGCCTGCGCATGGGGCGTACGTCCTTTGCCCAGTCCCACAATGCTGCTGGTGCGGCAACCGCGCCCGACGTGGTGGGACGCTGGTCCCTGTCCGTTCCCGCCGCCACGGATGCGACGTCGCGGTCCATCGCGCATGGCGAAGCTTGGCTGGATCGCTATGGCGTGCTCACCCGCGGTTCCGTGGTGGCCGAGGACGTCCTCGGTGGTTTCGCCCTGGCCTATAAGGTGCTCTCTGGCTTTGAGGAATCCGGCAAGGCCATGCGCGGTTACGTCATCGAGGGCCTAGGCGCTGCGCAGTTCTCCACCCCCGCGGTCATCGATCGCCTGCGCGGGTTGGCGGATTCGCCAGACGTGACCGGCTGGCCCTCCGGAACCCACGAGCCGCAGGCCTACGTTCTCGCCGCAACCGACCCGGCCAACCCCTACGGAGCAGCCCTGCCGTGGCCACCCTCCGATGCCTCTGACTCCGCCGCCCGCCCCACCCGCGCTGCCGGTGCCTTGGTGGTGCTCATGGATGGCCTGCCCGTCGCACACCTGACCCGCGGCGGCAAGACGCTCACCACGTTCTTCGCGGCGCTGCCCGAGGGCATCGAGCGCACCGAGGTGGTGTCCGCCATTCTCGCGGGCCTCTCTGAGCTGGTTGCCGCAGGCCGCCTAAGCAAGCTCGTCATTGAGAAGGCTAACGGCCGTCCCATTTTTGACGGTGAGCTTGCCGGTGAGTTGCGCGCGGCCGGTGCGGCTTTGACACCGAAAGGTGTGCGCATTACTGGCTCCGCGAACTCAGTGATGCCTTCGCGATCTTCTGCAGCCCCCTCCGAGCCGCACCGTCCCGCTCGCCGGGGTGGACGTCGCGCCGTGGATGCCATCGAGGAGCTTTCCTTCGACGACTCGGATGACGAAGCTCCTGGCACCGTGGGCGAGATTGGTTCACCCGGAAAACCTGGAAGCCCGGGTGGCTTCCGCCCGCGACGCCGTCGACGCTGAATTTTAAGGGGCAATGCTTCCTCAGCGACTCGGCGCAAGGCCTAACGTGGAAAGACGATAGACCATTAGATTTTAAGGAGTCGTGCTTTCCATGCGGCTAAAACGACAACTGCCCAACGTCACCGAGCTGAAAAACCTCATGCGGTTCGAGGCTCCCAACTTTGACCGCCGAGCCGCCCGTCTGGCGGAAGCTGCAGACGTGTGGGATCTGCGTCGGATTGCCAAGCGCCGCACCCCGAAGGCCGCCTTCGACTATGTCGACGGCGCCGCCCGCGATGAGGTGAGCTACCAGGAATCCCGTGATTTCTTCCGTGATGTGCGCCTTATGCCCAACGTGCTCAACGGTGCACATGACATCAACCTCGGCACCGAGATCGCCGGTGAACCCGCCGCGCTACCTTTCGGAATTGCCCCAACCGGCTTTACCCGTTTCATGCATGCCGAGGGCGAAGATGCAGGCTGCCAAGCCGCGCGCGATGCAGGCATCCCGTTTACACTCTCCACGATGGGGACGCGCTCGGTGGAGGAGGTGGCGGCGTCGCAAGGCGCGAGCGGACGCCGCTGGTTCCAGCTGTACCTGTGGAAAGATCACGCCGCGTGCCAGGACCTTATGGACCGCGCTGCCGCCAACGGCTATGACACTCTCGTCGTCACCGTGGATACGCCCGTGGCAGGCCAGCGCCTGCGTGATACCCGCAACGGCATGCGCATCCCGCCGCGCCTGACCGCCGGTACTGTCTTCGACGCCGCGTGGCGCCCGGAATGGTGGTTCAATTTTCTTACCACGGACCCAGTCACTTTCGCCTCCCTCACGTCCACTACCGGCACCTTGGGCGAGCTGGTCAACACCATGTTTGACCCCGGCCTCAACTTCGAGGACCTGGCGTGGATACGCCAGCAGTGGAAGGGCAAGCTCTTCGTCAAGGGAATCGTCAACCCGGCGGACGCCCGCAAGGTCATCGACTTGGGCGCTGACGGAGTGGTCGTTTCCTCCCATGGCGGGCGCCAGCTCGACCGCGTAGTCAACACACTCCAGGCCCTTGAGGCCGTGCGCGCAGAGGTGGGCCCAGAAGTAGAGATCATCTACGATTCCGGCGTCATGTCCGGCGTGGACATCGCCATCGCCTTGGCCCTCGGCGCAGACTTCGTCCTCATCGGACGAGCCTACCTCTATGGTCTGATGGCTGGCGGTAAGGAAGGCGTCGACCGCGCCATCGAGCTGCTCGCTGCCGAATTCAAGAACACCCTGCAGCTGCTGGGTGTGAAGAAGATTGAGGATCTCGGGCGACGGCACGTCATTACCCCGTGGGAGCCGTTGGGAACTGGGCAGCACACGCCGGTAGAGTAGGCACCCGTTTGGTGAGGAGGTTCTGCTGTGCCAGAGGGTGATTCCGTTCTGCAGCTGTCTAACCGGCTGCAGTTTATGGAAGGCCGGCGCGTGACCTCCTCCTCCCTGCGCGTGCCGCGCTATGCCACCGTGCGTTTCGATGGGCTGGTGTGTGAGGAAGTCTGGCCCTATGGCAAGCACCTCTTCATGGATTTTGGTGGCGAGCTGATTCTGCACACACATCTCAAGATGGAGGGCACCTGGGCCATCCACTACGCCGGGGACCGCTGGCGCAAGCCCGGCCACAGCGCGCGTGTGGTGCTGCAACTGGAGAATTCACCGCGCGATATCGAGCTGGTGGGCCACTGGCTGGGGCTGGTTGAGGTTTTCCCGGCACGCGAGTTTGAGCAACGTATGGCGCACTTGGGTCCTGACATCCTCGCGCCGGAGTGGTTAGAGGGCGGCTTTGAGGAGGCGGTGCGGCGCATCGAGTCGCGCCCTGAGCGCAGCATTGGCGCGGCACTCCTGGATCAACGCAATGTGGCGGGATTGGGCAACGAGTATCGCGCAGAAATCTGCTTCCTGGCCGGTATCCATCCTGCAACGCCCGTAGCGCTTGTCGACGTCCCCCAGATCCTCACCCTCTCCCGCCGCCTCATCTGGGCCAACCGCGACTCCCCGGTGCGCGTGACCACTGGCGTGAAACGGGCAGGGGAGACCACGTATGTCTTCGGACGCAACCGCCAGCGCTGTCGGCGGTGTGGCACGCTTATTGAGAAATCCACGCTGGGTGGTGTGGATGCCGGCGGCGACGACGGCGAACTGGAGCGCGTCATCTGGTGGTGCCCGCACTGCCAGCCGCGCGGCTAGGCTTGGTGGTATGAAGATCATTTTGAACATCATCTGGTTGGCAACGGGTGGCCTTGCCCTCGCGCTGGGCTACCTCCTTCTCGGCATCCTGGCCTGTATCCCCATCGTGACTATCCCCGCTGGCGTGGCCTCGATGCGCATGGCGAACTTCGCGCTGTGGCCCTTTGGGCGCTCCGTCATTCAGCCGGTCAAGGGTACTGGTGGAATGTCGCGGTTCTCCAACGTCGTCTGGTTCCTCGTCGCCGGCCTGTGGCTGGCCATTGGCCACGTCACGACTGCTGCGGCCCAGGCCGTGACCATCGTGGGCCTTCCCGTTGCGTGGGCCAACCTGAAGATGATTCCGGTAACCTGCTTCCCCTTCGGTCGCAAGATTGTCGATTCGGATGAGATTCCCTTCGGTTGGGAATCGATGATCAAGCTCTAGATTCTTCTTTTGCGGTTGCGGGGTGGGGGTCGCTGGTTTAGTGTTCTGGGTCATGGGGGATTTAGAGACCTATTTCTCCTTCCGTAACTCGGGGATCACGTTGGTGGGGCAAGCGGGAGGAGGAGAACAACACCTACGCGCACGCGGTGCCGCACCGGCCGATGCCGCCGAATTAGCACGCCTGCACCACATCTACTTCGGTGCTACCAAGTTCACTGGTAAGCAACGCACCGCGCGTGCGCGTGCCCTGGACCAGGGCCATGATGTGGCCACGTTAAGCCTTATCGAGTCCTACACTTCGAAACTCAAGAATCAGCTGGATGCCTGGAATCTAAGACTCAGACTTGCCGGCACCGACGCACACAACATTCCAGCCGTGGCGGCTAAGCGGTTAAAAGAGCTCAAGCCCAAGCGTGTGCCCAAGCCTGGGGTGCGCATGACCTACCGTAAGCAAGGCCCGCACTCGCTGACTATTACTGGGGATGCGTTGATGATTGCTGAGATGCACGGCACCTTGGAATCCATCAACCAGACCAACCTGCTGGAGGCTTGCAAGCAGGTCTTCTTCACCAACAACCATGGTGGA
>NZ_KV788242.1:0-721 GCF_001807225.1 Corynebacterium sp. HMSC05E07 | reverse complement strand
GGCCGGTGATTGCTTGAATGGTGGCGGTGAGGTCGGGCGGGAGTGGTACGGCGGCGTGAATGGTTTCGCCGCCAATGTTGAGTTCGAAGCTGCGGTATTTCTTGAGTGTTCTCACGAGGCGTTTGATGGATTGACCACTGCGGGTCTCCATCAGGTGGGCCACGGCTAGTGCTGCCATCACAATATGGAGATGTGCTGTGATCGAGTCTTGTTTCCTGGCGTAGATTGGGCGTGCTTTCAGGTCTGATTTCGACATCCGAAACGATTTCTCAATGTTGAATAGCCTGCGGTAATGCCCGATAACCTCCTGGGCGTCAAGAGCGGTCAGGTCGGTTTCATAGCCTTTAATTCCGGCTAGGGCTCGGTGTTTGGCAGCAAGAGCGTAGTTGACCTTCTTGTTCGGAGCGGAAAGATCGATATAGCGGTTACGCTTGATAGCGATATCGCCGTCAACAGCGCGTTTGGCTTTTGCGACTTGCTCTTTGATTCCGCGCAGGCTGCGTCTGGCCCGGTCGTGGGAGTACTGGTAATGCGTCACCGTATTCGGGGTTGTGTGTTTGCGCCCATCGCTTGCCGAGGCTTGTGTCCAGATCTGGCCGTGGGTGTAGTCTTCACCGGGGTTTTCCCGCCGCCAGGTTTCAATTACCTCTGGCACGGTGGGGGTTTTCACCGACAAAATGTAGTGCAGACCTGCGTCAATGAGTGCTTGTTTGTTCGCCGC
>NZ_KV788241.1:0-38621 GCF_001807225.1 Corynebacterium sp. HMSC05E07 | reverse complement strand
TCATTACCGGAAATCACACGCTCATCCGCACCAGCCCAAGGGCCAGCAAGACCAGCACACAACGCAACCACAACCACCGAGGAAGAAAGGGAATAAAGCTTTTTCATAAACTACTTCTTTGTTATCGAGGGGTAGCTCGTGCAACAGTCCTTATCAGATGAACTGTCACAATTCTTAAACATGTTCCTAGCAAATTTTAGGATTACTACAAACTATACCCACCATTTTTCAGCTACACAAGCCAGGGCAGAGCCTTTTCACAGAAAGAAGTAAGGTAAAAAGCAGGGCATTCGTCAAGCAGCGAGGCACACGACAATACTGCCCCGCCCTGATCTAACTCGCCGGCATTAGGGCACTATTTCGCGCGGAACATAGCCACATCCCTAAAAATGACGGCCATTGCAGAAGCGGTGATGAAAACGCACCACAGCCGCAGCGCCTGAGAGGCCACTCTCACTGAATAGCCCAATGACCGTGCCAGCTACCAAGGCCGCGAGGCACGGGGACGGGGGGAACTGCTAACAACGCAATGATAGCCACCTCGCCTAGGCTGAAGCGCGCGCCAATGGCCCTGATGCCCTCGACCGCAGCAACCACAATCACGCAGCACGAGCAAGTGAAAATGAAAGCGAGGTCAGCGATAGCGTGAGCTGACGACCACCGCAACGAGTTATCAACGCGGGACAGCCGGGGACAAGAAAGAACACGGCCGCAACGCCACTAACGTTGTGCACGTGGTTGCTTGTCGTCGCGAGAACAGAGAAAATGGGACGTCTTTAGCACTTGGGCATCCTACTGTGATCATCATCGAGGGAAGCCGCAACTTCGTCGGCAATTGTGCCAGCATAGAGACGATTGAGCGTGTACTCTTCACTGGATTCGATGCACCGCACTTCATGGCGCACGCCACGTGGTTCCCCAGATATCCGTCCCGTAAACAGCATGCCTAGACGCACTACGCCATCGGCGTTTACACCCATTCGCCGATCGGGTTCGGCAGGAAAAACTCGTTCGTGTACTCCGCTCTAACGCAGACAAATCCCCACCCGTTTCCCGTGAAGAAACGAATGGGGATTGGGGGTACGGGGAGCTTAGTCCTCGTCCTTGCTTACTGGGTAGGCGCTTCCAGCTTCGGCCTCAGACTCGTTGCTTTCCGACGTCTCCCCTACGCTAGCTTTCCTCAGATTCCGCAGCCACCACACCATGGCGGCGATAATAACCAGGGCAAGGGCGATAAGCAGCCACATCCACCATTGCATGAAGCTAGCCTTGTCCTCAAAGACGTGGGACTCTTCCGCATCCATCGGCACACGATGCGCATGCACGAGCAGGCGGTGGGTATTGATGCCGTATGGCGTACAGGTAATCAGGGTGAGAAGGTCCTCGCCTTCCTTCGGCTGCAGCGAATCGGTTTCCTCCGGCAGCACGACCTCAATATCGTGCACCTCATACTTCAGCTGCTCACCGAAGGTAGAAATGTAGATGGCATCGCCTTCTTCTACATCCACCAGGTTGTCCCAGAGCGTTGCATTGGACAATCCGGTGTGACCGGTAATCACGGAGTGATGGCCTTCGCCGCCCACCGGAAGTGCCGAGCCAAAGAGGTGACCGAGGCCCTTTTGCAGGGTCTTGTCATCCGTGCCGTGGTAGACCGGCAGCTTCGAGTCAATAGACGGGATAACCACCTGGCTCATCGCGGAGCTTCCACTCAATTGCTTCAGGTATTCCTGATACGCAACATTGTCTTCACTCACGCGTGCAAGCCACGGATCCAGAATCGGCGCATCCCCGTGCTCGTCGTTGTAGCGACGGGCTTCCTCGACGGCCTGGCTCTTTTCCTCGGGCGTCATTTCTTTAACGTCTTGCTCGTAGAGCGCGGCGACTTTCTGCTGCTGCACGTTATTCCACTGGGTGGCATACACCGGGTACAGCATGACGAGAAGACCCACGATGACCAGGAGTATCGGCAGGAATACGCGCTTAAACGTGGACTGGTTTTCCGTCTTGCGGGGTTTGGCAATCTGTTCGGTCATTGAGGGTCCTCTAAATCTATGTATTTAGTTGGATATAGGGAGAGAAAGTGAAGATAGGAAGCGGCCGAGCTTAAGAGAGCGTCCAGCACACGTTATTCGATATGGAATTGTACAACGCCCCGGAAAAATCAGGGCAATAAAAGCGGCGGGGATTTTTGTACCACCCCCCCCGCGGGGGCGGCGCAAGCCAAAAGGCCCGGAAATAATTTCCGAGCCTAATGGTTTAGCTGGCTAGCACTTAGTGCTTAGGCCTTAACGGAGTTGCGGCGTGCTGCGAAGAAGCCGCCACCGATGATTGCCAGACCAGCCATGACGATGGCGATGAAGCCAGCGCCACCGGTGTTAGGCAGGAAGTTCTTGTCGGAGTAGTTCACGACGGTCTTTTCCCACTCGATAGCTTCAACATTGTCCTTGTTCTGCTCGATGTCAGACTTCTTCAGGTCAAAGTGGTAGAGCTCGTCCGTAAGAGCGTAACCGGCCGGTGCCTCGGTCTCCTGCAGGCAGTAGTTTGCCTGCTTCTCCGGAGCATCAGAGTCATCTGCGTAGTCGGTTGCGTGGATGCCCTTGATGGTGATGGTGCCCTTGTCGCCGTCACCCTCCTCTTCGCCGGTGGTCCAGGAGCTCTTACCGGCCACAGTGAGTGGCTTGGAGTTTTCCGTGTCCAAGGTCCACTTACCGTCCTGGTTTGTGCAGCGAACCAGCTGGAACGTAGCGCCGTCGAGCAGCTCGCCCTTTTCAGAGTCAGCCGTCTTCGTTACCTTGATGTTGCCCCAGTAGGTGTGAACCTTGTTGGATTCCTTCGTGGTCTCCTTATCGAAGCGTGGGTGGTTGGTGATCAGCGTTGCATCGTTAGGTACGTGCTTGACCGGCTTCAGGGTCTTGGTGGTGATCTTGGTGTGGACCTTCTTGTTCGAGTCCTTCAGCTTCTTAAGGCCGGCCTCGGTGAACTGAACAGAAATGGTCTGACCACTACGGACTACTTTGTAGTCGGTGTTGGCGGTCAAGGTTTGAGCAGCGTCACCTTCACCGTAGGAGACCTCAACAGAGGAACCATCAACGGTCGCGTCCAAGTTAGAATCCAACGTATCTTCAACGAAGTACTTGGTGAGGTCTTCTCCCTCAGCAACGGCAGGAACTGCGGTGTTGATGGTGTAGGTGTAGTCCTGACCCGCGTTCTTGTGCATATCATCGACTTCCTTGTCGATGGTTACCTCAGAGTTCTTCGGGTAGACGTGAACGTTGTCGATAACCTCGGACTTGTTGTCAGGGTCAGTCATCGGAACGAAGACGTAGAACGGCTTAGCAATGACGAGATCCTTGTTGTCACCGACGGAAGTCTCGACAACGCGGTAGAGACCCTTCTCAAGGTTCTTGAATTCCTGCACACCGTTGGCGTCGGTAGCGGGCTTCTCCGGGGTCACAGTCTTGAGGACCTCGGGCTCTTTGTCGCTTTGCGCAATCTTGACTGCCTCTGTGTAGTCAGAGGCCTTCTCAATCTTCTTCACGAGCTGCAGTTCATACTTGACGCCCTCCGCAGGGGTCTTGCCGGTCATGTCCTGCACTTTACCGGTGCCCTGGTCTTCAGACTCAGTGCCCTTGTACTTGTGGATGGTGACAGCGTACGGAGAGTTGTTCTGCTGAACGTCGCCAGTCTGAGTTTCCGCTGCCTGAGCAACAGTAGCGTCAGCGCCTACAACGCCAGCGGACAGAGCGATTGCAAAAGCGGCGGAGAAAGCAGCAGCCTTCTTGCCAGCGATAGCCTTGGACATGAGTTCTCTCTTTCGAAATCTTAGGATAGGGAACATTCCCTAGAGACAGAGTGGATTTGATTTTGGGGTGCCTCGCGCTTAGTGCAAGGACTTAGACGGTGTTGCGCGGCTGGCAGGTCCTGCACGGCACCGAAACTTTTCTTGAGGGAGAGTAGTCACAGTTTCCTTAAGGTTGATGGCTGGGTTGCCACTAAGGGGAGCGACCCACCAAGTTTTAAGACTGTTTTGCTGCAGCAGCCTTAACTTTTGCGGCGGGGCGTTTAATCTTTCTCGTGTAGATTAGCATCGAATCCACAGTTTGCCAACCGCATTCTAAGCTTCTTCTAACTTTGCTTGCAGTTTACGTCGCTGGACTGCATCTATAGAAAATAAATTAATCGTGAGATAGGCCTGGTAAATGTGAAAATTGGCCTGGTTATTGCTCGTTCACAGCGAGCTTCCGAGCATAATCGTAGCCCACTGGCAGCAAGACTTAAGGTTTATGGAAATTTCCCAGATTGCGTCTATGCATCGCGCTGAGAGTACAGCATTAACGGCTGGGGCCGCGGCTGGTGTCGTCATCGGCGGCGGCACGGATAAGAGCGGCGTAGGCGCCATTGCGGGCGAGGAGCTCGGCGTGGGTGCCGCGTTCTATGATGCGGCCGTGGTCGAGGACGATGATCTGGTCGGCGTCATAAATGGTGGAGAGGCGGTGGGCAATGACCAAGCGAGTGGCCTCCGCGCCGAAGACGGCCTCCTGGATGGCGCGCTCAGTTTCGTTGTCGAGGGCGGAGGTGGCCTCATCGAGGATGAGCACCTGCGGGCGGCGCAGGAGGGTGCGGGCTAAAGAGATGCGCTGCTGCTCACCGCCGGAGAAGCGGTAGCCGCGCGAGCCCACGAGGGTGTCTAATCCCTCCGGAAGGGAGCGGACCACCTCAGCCACGTTGGCGGCGTTCAAAGCCTGCCACATGTCCTCCTCGGTGGCGTCGGGTTGGGCAAAGAGGAGATTCTCGCGCACCGTGCCGTGGATGAGGTAGGTCTCCTGGGACACCACACCGATGACCGCAGAGCGCTGATCGGCGGGGATATCGCGCAGGTCCACGCCACCCAGACGTACAGAACCATCGGTTGGATCGGCCAGGCGCGCCATGAGCGCGGCGATGGTGGATTTGCCGGAGCCGGTGTGCCCCACCAGGGCAGTGGTGGTGTGGGAGGGGATGGTAAGGGAGACGTCGGCAAGCGCGTCGGTGTCCGTGCCAGGGTAGCGGTAGGAGACGTGGGTGAGGGTGAGAGAGGCATCGGCAAGCAGGGCGGGCTCAGTGGCCTCAGTAAGCTCGGGCTGCAGGTCGAGGTATTCGAAGATGCGGCTAAACAGCGCCATGGAGGCTACCCACTGCGCGCCCACGTTGAGCAGGCCGGTGATGGGGCGGAGAATTTGGGTCTGCAGGGTGGAAAAGGCAATGAGGGTGCCAATGGTAATGCCCGGGCGCAGGCCCGCCACAAGGTAAATGAGCGCCGGCATGACACCGAAGATGATCTGGGTCAACGCCATGCGCCAGCGCCCGGCCAGTTGGGATTCGAGCTCCAGGCGGATAAGGGAGCGCGAGGTCTTCTCAAAACCGGCGAAGACGCGGTCCTGTGCGCCCAAGGTGGTGGCTAGCCGCATGCCGGAGACGGAGAGGTTCTCAGAAATGGTCTGTTGGAGCTCGGCCTGGGCCCGGCTGTTTTTCTCCATGAGGCTGCGGCGCAGGATGGCCGCGCGGCGAGTCAGCCACACTGCGGGCGGCAGAACGATGAGGGAGAGTAAGGACAACGTAGGTGACAGCGCCACCATGGCCACCAGCGTGGCCACGGTCATGGTGAGGTTGCTGGCCACAGACGTCGCGGTGGTGGTCACCATGCCGCGCATGGCCGCAATGTCATTGGTCAGGCGGGACTGAATCTCACCACCGCGGTTATTGGTAAAGAACTGCAAGGACTGGCGCTGCAGGTTAGCAAAGACCTGGGTACGCAGCTCGTGCATGATGGTATGCCCCACGCGCGCGGACAGAAAGGACTGGATGACACCAATGGCCTGGGAAACCACAGTGACGGCCAGCATGCCGCCGACGAGCCACAGAAGCAGCGCGGTGTCGTGGTTGGGGATGGCGTCATCCACCGTGCGACGCACGAGGAAGGGCTGCACCACGGTCAGCCCCGAGGTGGCCAGGATGAGGGCCAGGACGAGCAGCAGAGTGCCGCGGTGGGCGGCAAAAAGGCCGGCGACGCGGCCGAATTTCACGGGATGCTCCGCTAGCTGATCGACGTCCGCGGGGTCCTTCACCGCGGTGTGCATCGGCCGCGTCATGGATTAACCGCAGGTGACGATGGGCTGCGGGTCATAGACCGTGGTGGTGGTCTCCCGGGAGAGCTCCTTGCCGGAGAGGTCCTTAATCACGCGGGTATCGGAGGTGGTGAAGCCCGGCGCGCCGCCCGAGGGCGAACAGTCCTCCCCCACCGACATGCGCTGCGGCTCGGTCTTGGCCCAGCGGCCATTGTTAATGGACTCCACCTCGACGGTCTTCACGCCCTTGAAGCGCACGGTGATGTCCTTGCCAAAGCTGGTCTCAATGCGCACCGGGTGCTTCGAGGTGTTGGTGAACTGCAGATCGATAGCACCTTCGTAGACGGTGGCCTCACGGCCGGCGGGGTAGCGCGAGATGTAGTAGGAGTGCGGGGTGTGGGCGGTGTCCTCCATGCCGGCGAAGTACGCGGCGTTGTAGAGGGTGGTGGCGAACTGGGAGATGCCGCCGCCAACGGCGGTGCCGGCGTGGCCGTCAATAATAATGCCGGATTCCACGTAGCCCTGCGCGGTACCGCGGGGGCCGGTGTAGCCGTTGAGGGAGAAAGTCTCACCCGGGTTGACCACGGCGCCGTTGACCTGCTGGGCCACGAGGCGGATGTTAGTGCCGGATGCGCCGGAGAAGCCGCCGGTAGAGAACTCAGAGATGGTGTCATCGAAGGTGGCTTTTTCTGCCATCTCGGTGGTGAACTCGGCTGGGTCCGGCTTGTAATCGGCGTCCCACTCGCGCTCATCCTCGCTGCTCACGCGATCCTCAAAACCGTCGAGGGTCTTCTCCCAGTCGATGATGGAACCGTCAACGGAGGGCGTGATCTGCTTGTCACTGCCGCTGAAGGAAATCTTGGCGTTGGTGCCGGGGACCTCGGAGCCCTGCATGCGCTCCTCAAACAGTTCGCGGGCACGGTTCTTGTCCACCTTAAGGCGCAGCTCGCCCTCCTCGGCGGCGATGGAGACAAACTGGGAAATCTCCGGCTTGCGCAGGGTACCGGAAGTGTTGTTCTCACCGTTGAGCGTCAGCGGGTTATCCAACGCACGGGCGGCATCACCGGTGCGCATGGCCTCGATCGCCGCGTCATTGATCCGTGGTTCCACCACCATGGGCGTGACCTCCACGCCTTGGGGGTCGAGCCAGTGCTTCTCGACGTCCCCCCGCAACGCTTCCTTCTCCACTGCCTGACCCAATTCGGGTGAGGTTTCCTTGAGGGAGCCATCGATAAGCTCCAAGTTTCCATCCTTCGGCTCAACCTTGAGCTCCTCGCTGACGCGATCAAGTTCGCCGGAGAGCTGATCCTCATCGATGTCGACCGCCACCGGGATCTCCTCGGTGGGTTTGATGAAGCTGTAGAGGCGGGCGAAGGGATTGAGCGAGGCATCCGGGATGCCGTCCACAGCCTTCTGGTAATTGAGGCTCAAGCCCGAATCCTGCGGGATGAACTCAGATGTTTTCTCGCCCGCACGCACAATAACGGGGCGGGTGGTGACATCCCCGAGTTCCTTTTCGAGCTTGCCCACGGCGGCGGTGCGCTCCATGCGGGAGATGTCCACGCCGCCGACCGACGTCGCGCGCGGCACCTTATGCTGGTTGGCCATGACGTCCCACGCGTAGGCGATGCCGGCGATGAGCACGAGGCCGACGAGCACGCCGAGGAAGACCTTGAGTCCCCTGCGGTTGCGGTCTCGCCGGTGTTGGCTGTGTCCGATTGCCTTCTTCACGTGTATGAGACTATCGTCTGCCAGCTAGTTTTTCCTAGTCGGCAGCGCGATCGGATTCCTGGTGGGCCACGACCTCCGCGGCAGCATCGATGACAGCGGTGATGTCCTCATCGGTGGACCACAGCGGCATATCCGACCCCGCGGCCAACGCTGCAGCTACCGCCTCCGGCACGCTGAAGTTCTCCGAGATGGAGGCCATTCCCCCCAGGTCATCGGTGTAAATCGTGCCCTCAAACCCCAGCTCCTCGCGGGCCAGCTGGTAGGCACGCGGGTTAAGGGACGCCGGTTCCTCACCCAAGCCGGGAACCACAAGATGCCCCATCATGAGCGCCGCCTCGGGCGCTTGCGGAAGGGCTGTGTGAAATGGCACGAACTCGTGACCATAGAGCTCTTCCAGCGGCGGGGTAACCGCCTCACCTAAGTGCGTATCGCCGGAAGCCCGCCCATGGCCGGGGAAGTGTTTGAACACGGCCTTGACCCCGGCTGCCTGCAGCCCGCGGGCAAAGGCCGCGCCATACTCACCGGCGGCCTCCGGGTCGGTAGAAAAAGCGCGATCCCCGACAACCTCCAGGTCTCCCCCGTCAACGTCCAGCACCGGGGCAAAGTCCACCGTCACGCCGTGTGCGCGCAGGCTGTTCCCGATCTCCGTGGCCATGGCCTCGACCTCCTCCGGGCTGTGGCCTTGAGCCATGGCCTGCGGTGAGGGATACTCGCCCAGAATCTCGGAAAAGCGCTGAACGCGGCCTCCTTCGAAGTCGATGGAGACCTCGAAGTCGCGGCCCATCTCCGCGCGCAGGGCGTTGAGACCGCGGGGCCCATCACTGAGCAGTTCGGGGTCTGCCCAGCTGGGAATGAACAATCCGCCGACTCCCGCTTCCAGCTTGGCGCGGGCGTCCTCATAGTTCAGGGCCGGTGGCATGAGTTTCGCGGCCGCTTGGGCACGAATATCCTCAGGCGCGGCTTTTTCGGTTTCGGGGGACTCGCCTGCGGCTGCGGCACTGGATGCCGCGCTGCTCGGCGCGGTGCTGTGAGGTGCGGTGCTGGGTGGGACGTCGGAAAGCACAGGCTCCGAACCGCACGCGCTCACGGCGCAAGCGATGCTGACTAGAAGGGCGGGCATTGCTTTTCTCATGCCCACCAGTGTGCCGCAAAGGGCCCGCGCGAGCGATACGGGGTTGTTAGGATGGTCACATGAGTAACGGAGAAACCCTGCTGATCGCCTACGACGGCTCCGACCGCGCCGACCGCGCCCTCGAATACGCCGCGCATCTTCTACGCCCCACCGACGTGAAGATTCTCACCGCATGGGAGACCTCCGCGCGCCAGGCTGCGCGTGCCGTGAGCCGCAGCGGACTGCACCAGTCCGCAGTGTCTTCTGAGCACGTCGAGGACGACCCCGCGTACGAGGAGGCGCTGGCGATTTGCCGCCGGGGCATCACCAAGGCAGAGTCCCTGGGCCTGCGCGGACATGCCCACCTGGTGGAATCCGTGTCGTCGATTCAAAGCGCGATTGTGGACGCCGCTCAGGAACTTGACGTCGATGTCATCGTCACCGGAACCCGCGCGCTGACCGGCTTCCGCTCGCTGTGGAATAACTCGACCGCGGAATACATCGTGCGCAATGCGGGCCTGCCGGTGTTCATCGTTCCGCCGGAGAATGACGATGATTCCGATGACTCCGACGCATCCGGCGACGACGCCTAAGAAAAGGCCATAACGCGCTAGCGACCTGCTAGGATCTGCGGACATGGCATTCGATAGCGATTCCCTCAACAAGCGCACCCTGGGTCCGGCCCTGGGCAGCGCGGTCGTTGGCGTGGCTCTGGGGGTCGTGACCATCCTGGGGATTGCCCAATTCTCGCAGGCAGACGCCGTGCCGAGCACTAGCTCCGTCAAAGCCTCCGACGCCGTGATGGGCGGGCCGGAGTACGGCTCCCGCGAGTAACAGTGCGCGCGCGCATCGGGGGGCTTGTGTGTCTAGCCCTCGTGGTCGTGGTGCAGCCGTGGGGGCTGACCGCCGCCGACACCAAACATGACCTCGTGGCCAACCCCTCCGGGTTCTTGGCCGGTGCCCTGCATGCCTATACGGACACCTTCACTCTGGGACAGCTGCAGAACCAAGCCTATGGATACCTCTTCCCGCAGGGCTTGTTTTTCCTGCTGACGGACCCGCTTCCGGATTGGATAGCGCAGCGCCTGTGGTGGTTTCTGGTGCTGGCCGTGGGCTTTGGGGGTTTCTTCCGGTTGGTTCGCGCGGCGCTTCCCGCGGCACCTGCCCACGCGGCTCTTGCGGGTGGGTTGCTCTATGCGCTCTCTCCCCGCGTGCTCACGACGCTCGGCGCGATTTCCTCAGAGACGTGGCCGGTCATGTTAGCGCCCTGGGTGGTGCTGCCTTTTCTTCGGGCCGGGCGGCTGACCTGGCGGGATGCCGCGCCCTCGGTCGTGGCGGTGGCCTGCATGGGCGCGGTCAACGCCACGGCCACGCTGGCCGCCTGCCTGCCCGCAGGTTTGGTTCTTGTGTGGCGTCGCGCGGGCCGAGCTGGGCTGGCCTGGTTGGCTGGCTGCGCTGCTGTCTCCGCGTGGTGGATTGTTCCGCTGCTCATTCTGGGACGCTACGCTCCGCCATTTACCGAGTTCATCGAGTCCGCTGGGGTAACCACCCGCTGGCTCAACCTGGCGGAGATCCTGCGCGGCACAACAAGCTGGGCGCCCTTTGTGGATACCGAGCGCGTCGCCGGCACGGCGTTGGCCACCGAGCCCGTCTTTGTACTGTTCACGGTTGGCGTGGCCGCCCTGGGGCTGGTAGGCCTGGCGCGCCTGCCGCGCGTATGGAGTGTCATGCTGCTGATCGGCGTAGCCGTGTTGGGCACGCATGCCGCGTGGTACCTCGATGCGTTGGATGGGCCGCTAGCCGCGTTGCGCAACGTGCACAAATTCGACCCACTGGTGCGCATACCGCTTCTGCTCGGCGTTGCTGCGGTGGTGTCACGGATAGGTCTGCCACACAGTGTGCATCCCACGCGCCGCCAAGCGGCAGGCCTTCTCGTGGGCCTGATCATGGTGGGTGCTACTGCCCCCGCCTGGTCTGGGCGGCTACTGCCAAAGGGCGCGTATGAGGAGGTGCCCGCCTACTGGCATGAGGCGGCCGACTTCATGAACAGCTTGAATACGCGCGTGCTCATCTACCCGCCCGCTTCCTTTGCCCGGCAGGACTGGGGCTGGACGCGCGATGAGCCTGCGCAGCCACTTCTCCGCGTGCCCTGGGCCGTGCGCGACGCCATCCCCCTCATCCCGCCTGAAGCCATTCGTGGTCTCGACGGCGCGATGGCGCAGATTTCACGCGATCCCGCGACTGCCCCGGACGTCCTCCAGCGCTTGGGCATCGGCGCAGTGGCGGTGCGCCACGACCTTATCTCCGGTTCCTCGGCCCGAATTCCCGGCGCGGTGCACACGTTTGGTGAGGTCGACGTCGTCGTCTTCGACTCCGATCTCTCTATGAACCTGGCGCCTGCGCACCCACCGCGGGTGGCAGGCGGCGGAGAATCCCTCGCGCTTCTTCACGGCCCCCACGAGCTCGTCTCTGCAGATGCCTCCATCGTCACCGACTCGCCCTCCCTGCGTGACCGCAACTACGGCACGCTCGACGGCCCAGTCTCCGCGCCGCTGGCGCCGACCGATCCGTCGACTGTGCGCAACCGCCTGCGCGACTACCCCTCCGCTGGCCCGCTCACGCAGGTGGTGGAGCACGATGGCCGCGTGACTGCGTCGTCGTCAGCCGCGGATGCGTCTGCTTTCGGCGGTGCGAACCCGGCGCGCTCAATGACCGCGGCCGTCGACGGCGAGAATTCCACCGCCTGGTGGCCAGCCCCCGGTGATTCCGGCTGGCTGGAGCTCCACGCGGCCACTGAGTGGACCGCGCCCACGCTCAGGCTCATGACCACAGGCAGCACCGAGGTCACCATTCACAACGGCGCCTCATCCGTCACCGTCACCACGGAGGCCTTCCGCGCCCGCGATATCCGTGTGCCCGGGGCCCGGGCCTCCACCATTCGCATCGAGCCTCAGCGCCGCACGGGCATTGCGGAGGCGTCCATCGTTGATCAGCCAACGCCGCGCCGCCTGGTCACGGTGCCTGATACCTCGCCCAGTGCGGAGCAATTCCTCTTCCAGCAGGATAATGAAGGTGTTCTCATCCGCTCTTTCACCGCTCCCCGCGCCATGACGGTGCGCATTTCCGGTGAGAACACTGTGCTTATCGACGACCAACCCCACGCCCCCGGCTCCACCATCCCCCTCTCCGCGGGACAGCACCTCGTGCGCACCACCGGCGCGTGGGCCGCGCTGACCGATACCGCGTCCTCCTTGCCCGCGCCCCTGCCTGCCTCGTCTCCTGACATATCCGGTTCCGCCGCCGACTCGGCCGCCACATCCGGCGTCAACCACGGCTATGCCCCGCTTGCCTCTGGCGAGCCCATCGAGCCCGCCGACCACGACCGCCTCCTTATCACCGGACGAGCCTTCAACGAGGGGCTGCGTGGCGAACTTCGCTCGACCTCAGGTTCAGTACAAGATTCAGCGCCGGCCTCCAGCTCGGAACCGCTGGATCTTGAGCCGTGCTCCATCGATGCCGACACGCAAGCTTTCCTCATCCCTGCTGGCGCCAGCGGCACCTTCCACATGGCTTTTGTTGCTGACCGTGCCTACCGCGTCGGTCTCGGCCTCGGCGGCGCGCTCGCCGCGCTCACTACCGCACTGTGCCTGCTCGTCATGGCCCGCAGCCCCCGCCATTCCGCCACCGCTGTCGCGGCTGTGTCTTACGCAGTTCATGACGCAACCTCGACCAGCCCAGCCGCCCTCCCCGACAGCGCCACCACTTCCGTTGTTTCCAGTACGCTCTCCCCCGGCCGTGTTTCTCCCTCGGCTCGGCTCCTACGTATCGTGCTCATTGTCGTAACCATGACACTCGTCGCGGGGCTGCCCGGTGTGGCCACCGCTGCCGCGGCGTGGGTCATTACCCGCTGGACCACGCTGCGCCCCGACTACTTGGCGGGCGCGCTCACCTTGGCCGCGGGCGCGATGCTCGCCCGCGCACCCTGGCCCACGGAAGGCTATGCCGGCGACTCTTTGCTGGTGCAGCTACTCTGCGTCGCGGCGATTACCTGCGCCTGCCTCCCGCCCCGCCGCACTTAACGCCCTACACATGGTTCCAAAGTAAATGGAGCTAGCTCCATTTGGAGGGACAGCCCTTTACACCAACAATCACTGGCCCAAAACGGCCCGATGAACCCGCCGGCCATGATCAGGAAGTTCCGAAATCGGTCGAGTGCTCGCATAACGCTAAAGCATAAACGTTCAATCAATTCTAGTCAGGGGCTGCTTGCTTGCCGACGGAGCGTTGCCCCACCCCAAGTATTCCGTTCGCCCAACGCACCATCAACGGGCCAGCGAATCCACTGCACCCCTCCCTAAAACCACGGAAGCTACCCGTTAATTCACCGATTTCACCCTCATATGTGGGGAATTTTCCAGAATTTCCTGCACTGTAACATGTTACCGGTAACGTGCTTCACGTCACTTTTTGCTACCTGAAAGGAATCAGCCATGGGCATACTTGCACTGTTCGTGTTCATCGCGATCACGGTGCTTATCAATGTTGTGCTCAAGCGCGATATTGCTGAGGCGCTACTTCTCGGCTTGCTCGGCGTCGCCCTCTTCGGAGGAAAAGACGCACCCCAGCTCCTTTGGCACGGCATCACCAGCGCGATTTCTTCAGAAGTCACTTTCGCCGGCATGGCCTTCGTCTTCATGGGCCTGATCGTTCAATCCACTGGCCTGATCGACCGCTTGATTACCATCCTGAACTCGATCTTCGGAAGGCTTCGGGGCGGCGCAGGCTACGTGTCGACCTTGTCTTCCGCGATGATGGGGCTCATTGCCGGATCGACTGCGGGCAACTCTGCAACAGTCGGCTCGGTCACGATCCCATGGATGAAGCAGACTAGGTTCTCCTCCAACCGCGCTGCAACTCTCGTTGCCGGCAATTCTGGGCTGGGTGTTGCACTTCCGCCAAACTCCACAATGTTTATCATCCTGGCAATGCCGGCCGCAGCGGCCTCTTCTGCTAGCCAGGTGTACGTCACCCTTGCTTGCGCCGGCGCCTACGCAGTCCTCTACCGGCTGGTCGTCGTGTGGTACTGGACGCGGAAGGACAACATTCCGCGGACTCCCCCAGAGAACATCGTGTCTTTCAGCAGTGCATGGCGACAAGGCTGGCGCTCCCCGTCCATTTTCTTGGGCATTCTCATCCCGGTAATGCTGACCATTGGTCCCGTCGCGTCCTGGCTCAAAGAATCGACCGGCGTTGGCGAAGATGGCGTCAAAGCCATTTCGATCATCGTCTGGGTGCCCATTCTCATCACCGCTATCGCGCTTATCGAAGGCGCTGGCCGCATCCGACGCAACAATGCACAGTTCCGCGCTCAGATCGTGCGTGACCTGCCGAGCTTCGCAACCGTGGGCATCTCTCTCTTCGCAGCACTCGCTGCTGCGTCGATTATGGAAGAACTTGGTGTCGGTGACCAACTCTCCAACACACTAGGCGCTTTCGACCTGCCAAAGTGGGCCATGCTCGTCGTCGTCGGCGTTCTTGCTGTCATCGTGGCAACGCCGCTTTCCTCTACTGCCACTGCTGCTGCGGTCGGCGCTCCCGCTGTCGCCGCACTGACCGGTGTAGGGATTGACCCAACCGTCGCAATCGTGGCCGTGTTGCTATGCACCGCAACCGAAGGCGCTTCCCCTCCAGTTGGCGCGCCGATTTACTTGTCCGCCGCGATGGCAGACACCAACCCGACCAAGATGTTTGTTCCGCTGATCATGTACTTCGTCCTTCCAATGATCCTGCTCGCGTGGCTCGTTGGCATGGGCATCCTACCGGTATACGTCCCAGGAGTTTAAAGTGTCTGCCATTTTTAAGATCTTCCGTGTCCTCTTCTACCTGTTCCTGGCGGCCTTCCTCATTGGAGGTTTCGTCTTGGTCGGCCTACAAGCAATTGGCTTGTTTATGGGAAGCGGCGACGTAGTGACCGGGGTCAATGACACGCTCGCGCCATGGGTGTTTGGCGCTGCGACGCTGTGCGCCCTCGCGGCATTCGTGCTCGGCTACCGGCCAGAGGCAAGGCAGGCCCGGAAAGAGCAAGCAGCAAAAGAGCGTGAAATTGAGCAGGAACGCAAACAGTCAAAGGAATAGTTTGCTAGACATCAATCACGTGGTTCGACCAGACCGCCTCGACCTTTTCGGTAATCAAGCTGTCTGCCAGCTCACCCTGCTCCTCGTCGATATCCGCGAGGAGCGCCTGGCGTGTCAGCAGCTTTCCCGTAATCGTGAGGTGTTCGCGCATCGTGGCTGCAGCTTCCAAGGGATTTCCTGCGATGATCGCTTCGATGATCGGTCGGTGCTCGTTAAGAATGTCGTGCAGTGTCCTCGACGTGCCAGCAGTGGTGTGCCCCAGAATCCCGGTGATGTCCCTGAGCCGTTCCATCACGCCTTGCCCGTACCGCGAACCGCTCATCACGTAGAGCTGGACGTGCAGCGCCCTGTCATAGACGAAAAACTCCGTTTCATCCCCTTTGTCAGCGCACCTCTGCATCTCCGCCATCAGCCGGTAGACGTCCGCCAGCTGTTCAGGAGTGCGCAGACGCGCAGCACGGTACACCGCAGGCGGCTCGAGTCCCAGGCGGATGGCGAAAATTTCAGCCACATCGCTCGCACCCGTCTCAATAATTTCGAATCCACGGTTTTTCGCGAATCTGACAAGCCCTGCTTCCTGCAGTTTCAGCAGTGCCTCCCGCACTGGAGAACGCGAAACCCCCAGTGCTTCAGCCAGTTGCGCAACGCTGTACCATTCCTCCGGCTTCATGGCCCCTGACTGAATGGCACCTCGAACGTAGTCCACCACCGCATCCGCTTTTCTCGTCATAAGGAACACAATGTTACCCGAGTCTCAACCTTCGCTCCTGCAGAAACTTCGCCGCGATATGCCAACCCGCGCGGCTTACTCCTCAGATGCCTCACTCTTCCGCCGTGTTCCGGCCGCGGTGCTCGAGCCGGAGTCGGTGGAAGATGTGCTTGCAGCCATCGCATACGCCCAACAGCAGGGATGGCCGATCGTAGGCCGCGGCGGAGGTTCGTCAGTAGCCGGAAATGCAATCGGTGATGGGTTGATCATCGACACATCCAGGCATTTCAACCGAATCCTCTCCATCGATCCATCGACACAAACCGCCGTTGTGGAACCTGGCGTCGTTTGCGATCAGCTCCGCGAAGCCGCGGCGGAATACGGGCTCACCTACGGCCCGGATCCCTCAACGCACTCCCGCTGCACCATCGGCGGCATGGTTGCTAACAACGCCTGTGGTTCGCACTCGGTTGCATACGGGACGGCGGCCGAAAATCTGATAGACATCACACTGGCGCTGCCCGACGGGAAGCAGGTGACTTTCTCCGAATCGGGCTGCGACGATCCAGATCTTGACCAGGCAATAAAGGACCTCTACGCCGAACACGAGGACCTCATTGACAAGGAGCTCGGCCGTTTCCCACGTCAGGTATCCGGTTACGGATTGCACTACCTCGGCACCGATGTAGCTAAAGCTATAGCGGGTTCGGAAGGCACCCTTGGTGTCATCACGCAGATGACGGTCCGTCTTATCCCGAAACCGGCGCACACGGCACTCACTGTACTGTCCTTTGGCGACGTGTTTGCCGCTGCCGCCGCTGCACCTCTTCTACGCCAGCCCGGCGTTGCAACCATTGAAGGCATGGGCGGGGACTTGCTCGCCGCACTGCGGTCAAAGAATGGGCAGGAAAACGCCGGCGATAACCTCCCGGGTCAGCCACACGCGGGCGGCTGGCTGTACTGCGAGACCACTGGCGATACACAAGAGGATGCGGTCGCCGTCGCAAATGCTCTGACCGAGTCCATCGAACATACAGGTGCCGTCGTGGTCAGCGATCCTCAAGAGGCCCGAGCGCTATGGCGCATCCGAGAGGCATCGGCTGGCACTGTCACCCGACTTCCAGACGGCGGTGAAGCGTGGCCAAATTGGGAGGATTCCGCTGTTCCTCCCGAGAATCTCGCCGACTACCTGCGAGAGCTTTACGCGCTGATGGCGAAGTACGAGTACCGCGGCATCCCCTTCGGGCATTTTGGCGAAGGCTGCGTGCACGTACGTATCAGCTTCGACTTCCACAGCCAAGAGGGCATCGAGAATTTTGAGCGCTTCATGAACGAGGCAGCAGCGCTGGTGAGCAAGTATGGTGGTTCCCTTTCCGGCGAGCACGGCGATGGGCGAGCCAGATCGTCGCTGCTGTCGGCGATGTACAGCGCAGAGCTTCGCTCCGTATTTGAAGAATTCAAGCTCCTCTTTGACCCAGAACGAGTAATGAATCCTGGTGTTCTGGTGTGGGCTGATGCGGTCACCGAAGGGCTACGCATGGAGCCGCAGCAACGACGCAACGAAATCCAACCCACGCAATTGTTTTTGCAGGATAAGGGTAGCTTCACCAACGCCGTGAATCGCTGCGTAGGAGTCTCGGCTTGTCGCTCGATGGAGGGCGCAATGTGCCCCTCTTTCCAGATCACGCACGACGAGGTGCATTCCACCCGCGGGCGTGCTCGTGTACTCTCTGAACTTTTTCGGGGGGAAACAGTAGAGCCTTCGGACGTCGAGGAGTCTCTTGACCTCTGCTTGTCGTGTAAAGCTTGCGCATCTGAGTGCCCCGTCAATGTGGACATGGCGAGCTACAAGTCAGAGTTTCTGCACGATCGCTACGCCGGAAAACTACGGCCGCGCGTTCACTACCTTATGGGGTGGCTGCCCATCCTCAGCGAGATTGCACACCGACTCCCGCTTCTCCCACGCATCGCGGGCACACTCATGCAATCCCGCATCCCCGCGAAGGTGATGGCGAAGGCTGGTGGGGTAGACGCGGGTCGCCCGCTGATTAGCTTCGCCCCAGAGTCCCTACAGAAGTGGGCAAAGAAGCGCGCTCCGAAGTACGTCGGGGAGCCGATCGTGTTGTGGCCGGATTCCTTCAATTCCAAGCTCAATACGCAGCCTGCGCAAGCCGCAGTGGAGGTCCTAGAGGCGCTAGGTTTCCGGGTCATCATCCCCCAAGAGTTTGTCTGCTGCGGACTGACCTGGCACTCGACAGGACAACTCGATATGACACGAAAAGTACTCGAGCATTCGGCCAAGGTGTTTGAGCCCTATATTGCCCAAGGGTTAGACGTGGTGGCTATCGAGCCTTCGTGTACAACGATGTTGCAGCACGACGCTGTCTCTCAGACCTCCGACCCGCGAGTCGCCCGGCTTGCTGCAGCAATGAAGTCGTTTTCCGAGGTTGTTGCCCCCAAGATCGAGGCACTCGTGGCAGAAGGCCAAATCAAGCCACAGGCAGGATCAGTATTGACCCAGGTTCACTGTCACGAAAGGTCTCTCGGTGATCCACAACAGTCTGCGGCTATCCTCGCCGCGTTGGGGTACGACCAAGATCAAATCCAGACTGGCTGCTGCGGACTGGCTGGGAACTGGGGCTATGAAGACGGCCATGCGGAGATGTCTTTCGAGCTCGGCGAAAGGGAGCTTTTCCCGAGGGTACGTGAGCACGACGGGATCGTGGCTGCCGACGGGTTCTCCTGCCGCACGCAAGTGCAGCAGGGCACTGGAAAAGAAGCACTGCACATTGCCGAGATCATCCGAGACGTACTGAAGGAGTCAGGGCTGTAACGCCCCCGCACGCCTACTGCCTCAGACTCCGCCCCTGGATCCCCTTTGGTACAGCCGCCACGGCGAGCATGGAGAAGACGCAGAGCACCGCGATGTACACGCCAAAGTAGATCGCGTTGCCGGTCTGCTCCAGGATCATTTGGGAGATCATCGGAGCGAACGCGCCACCGATGATGGAGCCGAGCGCGTAACTAATGTTCAGACCGGAGAGGCGTACTGAAGCTGGGAAGATCTCGGCGTAAAGCGCCGACTGCGGCCCAGAGGTAGCCCCCTCTGGTTCCGGCCGTGTCGGGTCGGGAAAGGTGATCTACCTGTATGCCTAGGTAGTTTTATTCGGACCAGTGCAAGCGCAACGCGGCCGCGATGCACGAGAACAACCCACGGGTTTCGCTCAAGGCCGCAGCCGAGGTCTTAGGGGTTAACCGCACCACGCTGCGCACGTGGACCGACACGTACGGCACCGGCACAAAGACCAAGATTGCCCCGGTTCGACGTGCTGATCGTGCCAAGCAGCTGACTGATGCAGAAAAGATGGCCAGCTCCAGCAGGAAAACGCTCGGCTAAAAGAAGAACGCGATATCTTGCGCTAGGCGGCCAAATAGTTCATGGAAGAAACAGACTGGTGGTCCGATTTCGAACGACTGGATCGTTCCGTTGTTGGTTCGCTCCAAAAATTTCCCAAGCTCAATCATCGGGGTTTGAACACCCATACGGAGAACTCCTCCGTCGATGACACCAAATCTCCGACCGAGCTAAAGCATCGTTTTCATGCAGGTACCCGAAAATTCCTTTTCCAGCAGACGCCGCCCAGAGCACCATTGGGCCTTATACGAACTCCGTGCAGAGTAGAGAGATACGTCCTGGCTCCTTTCTCGGCGACGCACATCCCGCGATTCGTTGAGATAGCTCCATTTGCACTTCTCGGATTTGCACGACCCCCTGGCGTTTTTTGGTGCCGGTTCCCTCACAAGGCACTAGTCAGAAGGTTTCTTTGGGTGCAAAGGAACCATGCGTAGAGGCACACAAGGTTTGTTTGGGGGCAAGAAAACCGTTTGGCCAGAACCTTCTGGGAAGGCATGCGTGAAGTACCATCTACGACTCCACCGAACCGACGGCATCAGTAGAGTCCGCGGCGCTGACGGAGGTTTCAGAACCAGCAGAGCTCGCGGAATCAGCGGCGCGGCGCGGCAACGAGCGCGGGACGGTGATGCGGCCGCGGGCGAGGGAACGGATGAGGTCGCGGCCGGGGACCTCGACGAGCACATAAGTCGCGGCAGACAGCGCGCAGCTCACGACCACCGTAAAGACCAGCACCACCGCGAAGTCCCAGGCAGAACCAGAAAAAGCCGAAACGCCTAAGAGCGGGAAGGCGATGGCCAGCACCGCCACGTGCCACAGGAAAACCCCGTAAGACCAGCGGCCCAGCGCCCGCATCCACTCGGAAGACAGCCAGCTCTCACGCGGCGCGAGCGCCACCGGCACCACGATGCAGGCCCCGCACACAGCCCCCACCGCGATGCGGCGCGCGAACTCATCCGGGGCCGGGTGAACTAGGCCCTGCGGGCCAAACCATTCGCGGCTCGCCAGCCACACGCAGCCCAAAGCCACCGCCCAGCAGGCAGGACGTACGATGCGCCCTGCACGCAGGCGCACCCCGGCCGCTTCCGCCTCCGCAGCCAACATGCCCACCGCGAACCACGAGAAGTACGCCGGCGGCCAAATCTGCGTGTTGACCTGGCCTGATTCATACGAGGCCACAAAGGGCAGGAAGCCCCACCCGAGGCTCAGCACGCCGGCAGCGGCAATGAGCACCACCCGCCCACGCGCTGAAAACCTACCCAGCAGCCACGCCACAAACGGCAACACCGCGTAAAAAGCGAACTCCACGCTCAATGACCACAACTGCGTGAGCCCCGGAACCAGCCCATCGGCGATATACAGCTGCATCCCGGTCAGATTGGTGAGGAGTTGAGGGAGGGAGAGGGGGGAGGCGTCGGGAAGCAAGGCGAGTACCGCCACCACGCACACCACATACAACGGCGCCAAACGCGCCACACGGGAAAGAAAATACTGCCCCACCGTGTGCGCATGCCGCCGGCGCCACAGCAAAAAACCGCTGAGCACGAAGAAAACCGCCACCCCGTAGTCCAAGCGCTCGGCCCAGGCCCAGCCGGTGGCCGTCTGGAAGGACACGTGCGTGACCACGACCGCCAGGGCCGCCAGCGCACGCACGCCTTCGAGCTCGGGGAGAAAGCGCATGACCCACTACGATACTATTTCTGCAGTGATTCTCTTCGACCGATCGGAGCTGACGTGTTCCTTCGCTCCCGCCTAGCGCAGGTGACCATTGCCGCTGCGGTCTTCCTCATTCTCGGATCTGTTCTGCCGCCGCTCTACAACAATCAGGCACGCCCCCTGGCCACGAACCTCAACCTCGAGGTCCGCGTGGAGCAGGACGGAGTCGAGTTCACCCGCCACACCACCACCTCCCCGGCAGAGAAGGATTCGGTGACCCGCGCGCAGTCCACCACGGATCTCGTCGCGGATGGCGAGACCATCGCGCACATCACCGAGGATTCCCTGCTCAACCGCGAATCCACCTACCCGGTAGCCGGCCCGAACACGACGCAGCACATCGAGCTTCCCGCCTTCGACGTCCAGGTAGAGGACCGCATTGAGCGCGATGGCATGAGCTATTTCTTCCCCGCCGGCGCAGAGCAGCGTTCCTATCCTATCTTCGACCCGCTGGCCCAGGCCGCCGCCCCCATCGATTTTGTGCGTGATGAGAAGCTCGACGGCATCCCCACCTACGTCTTTTACCAAGATGTCGCCCCGGTCTCACTTCTTGAGGTCTTTTCCTTCGATGCCCACCAAGCCGGCCCTGCCAGCGATTTCTATTCCCCGTCGTCGCTCGAGCGCTATAACCTCAAGCCAACGTCCCATGTCATCCTCGAGCCTTTTTACGCCGTGAGCCGCACCGTGTGGGTGGAGCCGACCACCGGAACCATTGTCAATGAGGAGGAGCATCCGCGCATCTTCTGGGCCACGGATTCCCACCAGGCCCAGGCCATGGTTGAGGCCGATGACACAAAGGAGCGTGCGCTTCTCGACGTCCCCCTCACCTGGCCCGACTCCACCCGCACCGAGCGCCTTGATGCGGTGCGCCGCGTCATCGAGACGGTCAAAGTGTTAAGTATTGTCGGCTGGCTGGGCAAGACCAGTGGCGTGGTGTTGTTGGCGATTGCGGCCGCGATGTTTATGCGCCGCCGTGCCCAGAGCGCTTAAGGTGGCGCGGGGCGTGTCCGCCAGCAGCGCAGTGCACTGGGCCCTTCGGGTCTGGGGTGTGGTGCTCGTTCTCGCGGTGTGCTGGCCTTTTCTGCTGCCCGGTGAGTTTGTGTGGCGCGATATGGTGCTGCTTGACCGGCCGGCGTTGACCGCCTCCGCCTTCGGTTCCGGTGACCTGCCCGCGCGCAATGCCCCGCAGGATGGCGTGCTGGCCCTTGTCGGTGGGGCGTGGATGGCGCGGGTCTTCGTTCTTGGTGCAGCCAGTGCTGCTGCGTGGTCAGCGTGCCGTTGGTCCCTGGGCCGCGCCCACCCCAGCCCCTGGGCGGCTGGCGCCGCGATGGCCTGTGCGGTGGCCAATCCTTTCGTCATTGAGCGGCTCCTGCAGGGCCAGTGGTCGCTGGTGGTGGCGGCGTGGTTGGCTCCGGTGATCGCGTGGGGGTGCCTGCGCGGTCATCCGCGTACGGCATGGCTGGCGCTGTGGGCCTCGTCCTTGACGCCCACCGGCGGAGTCTTCGGGGCGCTGAGTGCGGTTCTCTGTGAGCGCGAAGGGCGGCGGCGGTGGCTCTTCGCCGGCGGGTCAGTTCTCCTGTGGCTGCCGTGGGCGGTCCCCAGCCTCCTCAGTGGCAGCTCCCGCGCCGCGGGCGATCCGGCGTCCCAGGCCGCGGCCTTTGCTCCACGCGCGGAGGCTTACGCGGGGACGGTCGGCTCGCTGCTCGGCTTTGGTGGCATCTGGAACGCCGCGGCGGTGCCGGCTTCCCGCGAGGCGGGCTTCGCGCTGGTCGGATTGGTGGTCGCCGTGCTGGCAGTCCTGGGTGCTTCCAGCCTTGATCGCGGTGAATTGCGCCCACTCGCGGTGCTTGCGTCGGTGGGCATGGGCCTGGCCATCCTCGGCGGGATTGCACCTGGGGTCACCGCCTTCGCCGTGGAACATATCCCCGGCGCGGGCCTTCTTCGTGATTCCTCCAAGCTCACCCTGCTCGCCCTTCCGCTGGCGGTGGCGGGCATCGGGGCGCTGCGCCACCTGTCCGCCGCGCTGGCCCTGTGTGCGTGCCTGCTCCAGGCACCGGACGCCCCGCGGGAGCTCGCCGTGTTGCGGCCCCACGAGACTGGCATCGATCACCAACTCGTGGAGGAGCTCGACGGTCGACTTACTTTCTTCGCCGACCGCCCCGCCATGGTCGAGGTCCCCGGCGGCATCGCCCTCGACCCCTACTCCAAGGCAACTAACAAGCTGGATTCCGGCGCGCTCACCGTCGACGGCACCGTGGTAGACCACCCTTCGCCCCGCTACCTGGCCGCCGCCGAAGCGTGGGCGGAGCGCGACCTTGACCGGCTGGAGGAGCTTGGCGTGGGCGTAGTGGTTGAGGGCGGCCGCATCGTGGCCACCACAGAAGCGAAACCTTCACCCGTACCGTGGGGGCTTAGCGCTGCGTGGTGCGCACTTCCTCTTCTAGCAGCGCTTCGAACCGAGCGCCGGTTGCCGCCCACGAAAACCTAGCCGCCAACTCCCGCGCGGCAGCACCCAACTGGGCTCGGCGCGCCGAATCTTCCACAAGGTCGCGCACCGCTGGCGCGAACTCCGCCTCGCGCTGCACCAGCACCCCGGTCTTCCCATCAATGACGCTGTCTTGCAGGCCGAAGGCATACCCCACTGTGGCAACCCCATGTTGGGCCGCCTCCATCACTGCCAGACCCCAGCCTTCTTTGCGGGAGGGCATGAGGTGGACATCAGCGCGGGCGAGCAGTGCATGTTTGTAGTCCTCGGTGACCTGTCCGCGAAAGCGCACGCGGTCTTCCACGCCGCGGGTCCGGGCGTACTCGCGCAGGTGGGATTCCCACCAGCCGGAACCGATGACGTCGAGAAGCGCGCCCGGAATCCTGGCCACGGTGTCCATGGCGTGCTCAATCTGTTTGTGCGGCACCAGGCGTGACAAGGTCACCAGGTGGATGTCAGCCTCGCGCTCTAGGGTAGGCACGTGCTCCGGCAGAGGATCGACGCCATTTTCAATGATGTGCGCGCCGTGAATTCCCAACTTCTCAAGGTCGCGCTTCGAGGCCTCCGACACCGTCACCCACGTGTTGCCACGGTAGAGCACCGGCACCACGCGGGATTCCAGGAACCAGCCCAGCCGCGCCAAGATAGGCCCGGCCACCGGCCACTGCTCGCGGTGGCAATGATGCGTGAGGATGACAACAGGCACGCGGGTGGCCAGGCGTGCGAAGAACGGAATGCCGTTGTGAGTGTCCACCACCACGTCAATGCCACGCATATCGCGCGTGCCGAACAGCAGCGCCAGCAGCGCGCGCGGGTACACGCTGAACTTGGCGCCGGCGCGCGAATAGAGCACGCCGTTGCGGCGCTCGCGTTTGGCCGCATTCATGTGGCGGGCGGTGCGAAAGACCACCTCGTGGCCCTGGGCAGCGAGGTATTCGCCCACGCGCTCAAGGTAGCGCTCGGATCCGCCGCCTTGCGGGTGGGTGGAATCGCGCCAACAGAGTAGAAGGATTTTCATGTCGAGGAACTAGCCTAGTGGGTTATGAAACGCACCCGTGCCATGGCCACCCTGCGCCGCTCGTGGCGGTTGCTGCGCTCCTTCCGCTTCGAACAGACTGCGCCCGCGGTATTTTATGGCGGTCTGGCTGAGGACACCGCCGCGCTTGTCGACGCCCTCTGCCACGACCACTCCCTCTCCCTTCACGGTGCGCGCGTGCTCGACGTCGGCGGCGGGCCCGGCTATTTCGCTTCAGCTTTTGCCCAGCGCGGGGCCAGTTACGTGGGGCTGGAGCCGGACGCGGGCGAGATGGCAGCCGCGGGTATTGAGGTAGCCCATGCCGTGCGCGGCGATGGCACCCGCTTGCCCTTCGCGGATAACACCTTCGACATCACGTATTCCTCCAACGTGGCCGAGCACATCCCACACCCGTGGGACATGGGTGAGGAGATGCTGCGCGTGACCAAGCCCGGCGGGCTGGTAATCCTCAGCTACACGGTGTGGCTGGGGCCCTTCGGCGGGCATGAGACCGGCCTCTGGGAGCACTACGTGGGCGGTGAGTTTGCCCGTGACTGCTACACCCGCCGCCACGGCCACCCACCGAAGAACGTCTTCGGCACCTCACTGTTTGCGCTCTCCGCCCGCGAGGGCCTGGACTGGGCGCGCCGCGTGAGTGCACGCGGCGCCAAGCTTGTTGCAGCTTTTCCGCGCTACCACCCGTGGTGGGCCTGGTGGGTGACCAAAGTGCCAGTAGTGCGCGAGTTCCTGACCTCCAACCTGGTCCTCGTCCTGCGGGCCGAGCCGTGAAAACGGCGAAGGCTCCCCGCAGATTCAGCGGGGAGCCTATAGCGCAGGGAGGCTAATTAGCTGGCAGCCTCAACGCGCTCCTTGAGGGCCTTGAACTGATCCCAGACCTCAGACGGAACACGGGAGCCCAGGAAGTGCAGATACTCCTTGTTGTCTTCCATGTCGCCAGCCCAGTCGGCCGGGTTCACAGCCAAGGCCTCGCGGACGTCTTCGATGTCGAAGTCCAGTCCGGTGAGGTCGATGTCCTCCGGGCGGGCGGTGTGGCCCACGACGGTCTCCACGGCCTCGACATTGCCCTCGATGCGGTCAATGATCCACTTGAGAACGCGAGAGTTCTCGCCGAAGCCCGGCCACAGGAAGCGGCGGTCCTCACCGCGGCGGAACCAGTTGACCAGGAAGATCTCCGGCATGCGGTCGCCGCCTCCCTTGCCCATGTCGATCCAGTGCTGCAGGTAGTCACCGGCGTTGTACCCCATGAACGGCAGCATGGCCATCGGGTCGTGGCGGAGAGCGCCGACCTTACCCTCAGCAGCCGCGGTCTGACCGGAGGAGAGCAGGGAGCCGATCATGGTGCCGTGGTTCCAGTCGAAAGCCTGGGTCACCAGCGGAACGGTGTCCGCGCGGCGGCCGCCGAAGAGGATGGCGTCAATCTTGACGCCCTTCCAGTCATCAAACTCCGGAGCAGCGGACGGGCACTGGGTAATCGGCACGCAGTAGCGGGAGTTCGGGTGGGCAGCCTTGGTGGTGGAAGACGGAGTCCAGTCATTACCGTGCCAGTCGATGAGGTGCTCTGGGGCCTCGCCCATGTCCTCCCACCAGACATCGCCGTCGTCGGTCAGCGCGACGTTGGTGAACAGAGTGTTGCCCGGTTCCATGGACTTCATAGCAATGGGGTTGGACTCATAGTTGGTGCCAGGTGCCACACCGAAGAAGCCGTTCTCCGGGTTGACGGCGTAGAGACCGTCCTCACGCAGGTGCATCCAGGCAATGTCGTCACCGACAACCTCAGCCTTCCAGCCCGGGATGGTCGGGGTGATCATGGCGAGGTTGGTCTTACCACAGGCAGACGGGAAGGCGGCTGCGATGTGGTACTTCTTGCCCTCCGGGTTGGTGAGCTTCAGGATGAGCATGTGCTCAGCCATCCAGCCCTCTTCCTTCGCCATGACGGAAGCGATACGCAGCGCGAAGCACTTCTTGGCCAGGATGGCGTTTCCACCGTAGCCGGAGCCGTAGGACCAGATTTCCTTGGTCTTCGGGAACTGGGTGATGTACTTCTTGTCATTGCACGGCCAAGCGACGTCCTCCTGGCCCGGCTCCAGCGGAGCGCCCACGGAGTGCAGGGCGTGAACGAACTCGCCGTTCTCACCAATCTTGTCCAGCGCCTGCTGGCCCATGCGGGTCATGATGCGCATGGAGAGCACGACGTAGGGCGAATCGGTGAGCTGCACGCCCAGCTTGGGGTCCGGGTCGCTAATGGGGCCCATGCAGAACGGGACGACGAACATGGTGCGGCCCTTCATGGAGCCGCGGAAGGCCTCCGTCATCTCTTCCTTCATCGCTGCCGGCGGGGCCCAGTTGTTGGTGGGGCCTGCGTCCTCAGCGGTTTCGGTACAGATGAAGGTGCGGGACTCCACGCGGGCGACGTCCGACGGGTTGGAGCGCGCGAGGTAGGAGTTCGGGCGCTTCTCCTCGTTAAGCTTGATGAGGGTGCCCTTCTCTACGAGCTCGGCAGCGAGGCGGTCAGCCTCCTCCTGCGAGCCATCAACGAACACGACCTCATCCGGCTGGAAGAGCTCAACGTTCTCACTGATCCACGAGATGAGCTTCTCATTCTTCGTGGGCAGTTCACCTACAAGGCCTGGAATAGTTGCGGTCATTTCACATTCTCCTGTGTTCGGTAGGCCGGGGCACTTCTTGGCGCCGGTGGAGAACGCTCCTCCATCGACGTCTCACCAACCAGAGTACGGACACAGGTGCTACCAGGATGTGTAACAAAGGCCACGCTGGTTATATCCACCCAGCTCAGACCGCTTTAGCCGAGGATAAAGGACTGTGGAATAGGGCATAACACTGCGGGAAATCCCCCTTCATGGGGGTAAAAATTCCCACACGAGCACATCCCGTACGGGCGTACTTTTACCCCCGGCGCGTCCGATCGGGCATCATCGGACTTTTCTGCACGGCGCGGCACGTTGCCTCAAACACCTGCTTAAGGGAAAGATATAAGCCGATGAATAGCGCAGACTCTTCCCCGAATCCCGCCGCCGAGATGCCCCACGGCCGCGGCTTCCAGACGGACTTCAACACCGAGTTCGACAACGATCTGGACTACCCACGCCTAGGCAACGTCACCTTCCGCCGCGGCACCCTGACGGACAACCAGAATGCCCTCTTTGAGGAACACTGGCCCAAGCTTGGGCAGATGCTTTCCGACGTCCCCCTCGACATCCCCTCCTGGTTCGGCCACGACGGCGCGAAGACCATCGTGGAGATTGGCTCCGGTACCGGTACCTCCACCGCGGCCATGGCGCCACTGGAGAAGGACACCAACATCATCGCGGTGGAGCTTTACAAGCCGGGCCTGGCCAAGCTGTTGGGCTCCATCGTGCGCAATGACATTGAGAACATCCGTATGGTGCGCGGCGATGGCATCGAGGTGCTCATGCGCATGATTGCCCCGGAGTCCCTTGACGGCATCCGCATCTTCTTCCCGGATCCGTGGCCGAAGGCCCGCCATCACAAGCGCCGCATCATCCAGTCCGGAACGCTGAATCTCTTTGCTTCCCGCCTCAAACCCGGCGGCGTGCTCCACGTGGCCACCGACCACGCTGGCTATGCCGAGTGGATTGATGAGCTCGTCGAGGTCGAGCCCTCCCTGGATTACAAGGGCTGGCCCTGGGCGGAGTGCCCCATCCTCACCGACCGCCAGGTCATCACCAAGTTTGAGGGCAAGGGTCTAGACAAGGAACACGTCATCACCGAGTACCTGTGGGAGAAGAAGTAATGGCCGGAACCTATCTCCTGGTATGGGATGCCCCCAACATGGACATGGGGCTTGGCGCCATCCTGGGCGGGCGCCCCACCTCCGCACACCGTCCGCGCTTTGATGCGATTGGCCGCTGGCTCGCCGAGCTAGCCCGAGACAATGACGCCACCCCGGAAGCCGCGGTCTTCACCAACGTCAGCCCCGGCGGCGCTGACGCCATCCGCCCGTGGGTGGAGGCCATCCGCAACGTCGGCTTCGCCGTCTTTGCCAAGCCCAAGCTCTCCGAGGACGATGACGTCGATCCGGACATGGTGGAGCACATCAAGGCCAACCGCGAGAACCTCTCCGGTGTCATCGTGGCGTCTGCCGACGGCCAGAATTTCCAGCACCTGCTGGAACAGCTCGCGGAATCCGGCCTGCCCACCTGCGTGCTGGGCTTCCACGAGCACGCCTCGTGGGCCGTAACCCACCCGGAGATCGAGTTTGTTGACCTCGAAGACATCGAGGGTGTCTTCCGCGAGCCGCTGCCGCGCGTCAACCTGGACAACCTGCCCCCAGGCGGTGCCTGGCTGCAGCCCTTCCGCCCGCTGTCCGCGCTGCTGCAGCGCGGGCCCGAGCACAGTTAGGAGCCACAGTGTTTTATTCCTGGGGGCGCTTCTCCTACACGCACCGCAAAGCCATTCCCTTAGTTCTCGTCGGCCTTATCCTGGTGCTCTTCTTCGGCTTCGGCACCCGCTTAAGCGACCGGATGAGCCAGGAGGGCTGGGAGGATCCGGGGGCGGCGTCGACAAGCGCGGCACAGATTGAGCTCGACACCTTCGGCCGTGACAATTCCGGCGACGTCATCCTCCTCTTCGAGGATCCCGATGCCCACGCCGCCGAGGCCACCGCCTTCCTAAACCAACTCAAAGCTGAGCATCCGGAGCAGATTGACTCCGTGACCAGCTACTTTGATAAGCACAACCCGAACCTTGTTACGCGGGACCACTCCACGGCCTTCGCCGCCATCGGGCTCAAAGGCGACGGCGAGCAGACCCTCAAGGACTTCCGCGCCATCGAAGACTCGCTCCACGCCAGCGACCTGCCCGTGCAGGTAGCAGGCGCCACCGCCGTGGCTGACGCGCTTGATGAGGGCATGGCCCAGGACATCTCCCGCGCGGAGAAGGCCGCCCTGCCACTCGTGGGCCTGCTGCTCCTTGTGGTCTTCGGTTCCGTCGTCGCGGCGTTTATGCCGCTCGTCGTGGGCGGGCTGTCCATTCTGGGTTCCCTCGGCATCCTGTCCGTACTGGCCGGTTTCCTGCAGGTCAACGTCTTCGCCCAGGCAGTCGTCACGCTGCTGGGACTGGGCCTGGCCATCGACTACGGCCTCTTCATGGTTTCGCGCTTCCGCGAGGAGCTGGATAAGGGCCGCGACACCAAGGAGGCCGTGGCCATCACCACCGCCACCGCGGGCCAAACCGTGGTCTTTTCCGCCGCCATGGTGGCCGTGTCCCTGTCGGGGCTTTTCCTCTTCCCGCAGGCCTTCCTCAAGTCCGTGGCCTATGGCTCCATTTCCGCGGTGGGCCTGGCCGCGCTGCTTTCCGTTATGGTGCTGCCGTCACTGTTCGGCATGCTGGGCCACAATATTGACAAGTGGACCGTGCGCAAGACTTCACGCCGCGGGCGCCGCATCGAGGACACGTGGTGGTACAAGCTGCCGCGCTGGGCCATGCGCCGCGCAGGTCTCATGACCGCCGCCATCTGCGCCCTGCTCATCGCGCTGACGCTGCCGGTACTGGGCGTGAAATTTGGCGGCATCAACGAGACCTACCTGCCGCCGGATAACGACGTGCGCGTGGCCCAGGACCAGTTCAACGAGGACTTCCCCTCCTTCCGCACCGAACCGGTCAAGCTCGTGGTGAAGAATGCCACGAATGAGCAGCTTGTGGACGTCGTCATGCAAGCCCGCTCCATCCAGGGCCTCACCGAACCGATGGGCCCGAAGACCGCGACTGTCGACGGCACCACCGTCCTCGGCGCCGGCATCCAGGACCGCGAGGACTACGGGCGTATCGTCCACGAGCTCGAGAACATCGAGGCCCCCGAGGGCGTGGAGCTTTACGTCGGCGGCACCCCGGCCATGGAGGTCGAATCCCTCGACGCGCTCTTTGACACCCTGCCGTGGATGGCCCTCTACGTGGTGCTGGCCACCTTTATCCTCATGGCGCTGGTCTTCGGCAGCTTCATCCTGCCGCTCAAGGCCATCATCATGACGCTGCTCTCCCTCGGTGCCACCCTAGGCATCTTGACGCTCATGTTCGTCGACGGCCTGGGCTCCGGGGCGCTCAACTACACCGCCGGCCCACTCATGAGCCCGATTCTGGTGCTCATCATCGCCATCGTCTTCGGCCTCTCCACCGATTACGAGGTCTTCCTGGTCTCCCGCATGGTGGAGGCCCGCCGGAAAGGTGCCTCCACGGACGAGGCCATCGCCGCGGGCACCGCGCACACCGGCGGCATCATTACCGCAGCCGCGCTCATCATGATTGTCGTCGCCGGCGCCTTCGGTTTCTCCGACATCGTCATGATGAAGTACATCGCCTTCGGCATGATTTTCGCGCTGCTTATCGACGCCACCATCGTCCGCATGCTCCTCGTCCCCGCCGTCATGCACCTACTGCGTGAGGACAACTGGTGGGCCCCGCGCTTCCTCACTGGCCTGACCCATCGCCTTGGCGGCGACTCCCCCGAGCCCGCCGCTGCACAAGAGCCTGCTGTGCCGGAGCCTACCGGGGCGGAGCCTACCGTGGCGGAGCCTACCGGGGCGGAGCCTGCTGCCGCCGCGAGCCCGGCGCCAACACCTGCAGCCAGCCAGGCGCCGGCTGAGGAGGGGGCGTCGCCAAGCAGCGCGAGCGAAGCTGCGGTACGAGGTGACCGCAGCGCCGACACGGACGAGGAACTCATCCCCTTCACCGAACTGATGCGGCGCCTGAACTCCACGGATCAACGATGAACAAGAAGTGGATCACCTGGATAATCTCCTTGGTTATCCTGGCCGCGCTGGCGTGGTTCTTCCGCGACCAGCTCGACTTCATCACCGAAGGCCTGCGCCGCCTGCGCCACGCGGAGCCTTTCCCGGTGGCGCTGGTGGTGGTCTTTGCGCTGCTCTCCATCGCCGGCATGGCCGAGGTGATGAAGCGTCTCATTGGCGCCGGCGGCGTCAACGTCCCGCTGCGGGAGACCTACGCCATCACGCTGGCCTCCAACGCGTGGTCCACGACCCTGCCCGCCGGTCCGGCGTTTTCCGCGGTGCTGACCTTCCAGGTGCAGCGCCGCTGGGGCGCGTCGGTGGCGCTGTGCAGCTACTTTTTGTTCTTATCCTCGGTCATTAGCTCGATGTTCCTCGCGCTCATTGGGCTCGGCGGGGTATTTTTCCTCAACGCCGATATGGCTCTGGGTTCGCTGATCACAACGATTGTCCTCATGCTCGCGGCACTCGGCGGAATTTTTTGGCTGACCTCGCACCCGGCGACCCTCGAGGGCTGGCTGCGCAAGCTGCGGCCCGGGCCTAAGCGGGATCGAGTCATCCAGGAAGTTCGCAACTTGGGCGAGGTCCACCTTTCGCGTGGTCCCTTTGCCGTTGTTGCCGGGGCGTCGCTGGTGCACCGTTTGGCCGATATGGCCGCATTGTGGGCGTCGGTGTGGGCGGTGACCGGGGAGATCCCGTGGCTGCGCGCCGGTGCTGATGACACCACCATTGCTGGCGTGGCCTTGGCTTTCCTTGCCGCGAAGTTGGCCGGTTCCGCGCAGGTCACCCCGGGCGGTGTGGGTACGGTTGAGGCCGCCCTCATCACCCCGCTGGTGGCGACAGGATTGACCGTGGTGCACGCCACCTCGGCGGCCATCATCTACCGGCTTATTTCCTTTGCGCTCATCACTATCATTGGATGGGTCATCTACTTCGCCCACTACGCCCGCGATGGCTTCTCTTACGCGGCGCTGAACCAGAAGGAATCCTAAATGCGCGTTGCCCCGCTTATCGACGTCCTCGCCCTCGCCCTCTTCGCCATCCTCGCCCGCCTGGCGCATGGCGGTTTGAGCGTGAGCACATGGTTCGATGCCTTCTGGCCGTGGACTTCGGGAGCGATTGTGGGCTGGCTTATCATCATGGCCACGAAGTTTGGCGGCCTGTGGAAGCAGGGAGCCGTGGTGTGGGTCAGCGCCATCCTTGGCGGCATGGCTTTGTGGATGCTGGTCAACGGCCGCCTGCCGCACTGGTCATTCCTCATCGTGGCCACCGTGATGTCCGCGCTGCTGCTCTTTGGCTGGCGCGGCATCGCGGCCTTTGCTTCCCGCTCGCGTGCCTAATCGCTCACGGTAATCCGCAACTTACCCATTGCGCGATCCAGAATATCTTCCGGATCTTCTCCACCGCAGGCATGCGCTACGAGGCAACCAAGTCGCTCTGTTGAAGAGCTCGCAGTCTCCACCCTTAACCCAGGTTCCGCTGTGCAATAGCCGGCAAGGATTCCTGGCTCCGATAGCGCTTCTTCGACCCCACTAACGGCTGTGATGGTGCCGGAGGGAACTTGGATATAGCGGACAGCGCTACTGTGACCATCGCGCCGTTGAGGAAAGACAAATCCATCGTTAAGAGCGTTTTTTCTACCGTGCTGGCGCAAAGCATCTGCAATGAGAGGATCAAAAATGTTTGCACCGTGCACAGAACTGACAAGTAGGTGAATGAAGTCGCCGCCTGGGCGCACATGCCCTTCACCTAAAACCACCCCCTGGCCGTCCACCCACCAGCCCTCGACATGAAAGAGCCCCGCACTTAATCCCCATGCGTTAAGGGCAGAAATGACAGATGCGGCTATCTCTTCTTCATGATCCGCAAGAAGGACGCTAGGGTAACGGTGTCCGATTTCCACCACACCCTCAAGCCGCTTATCAGTGATACCGACTACGACAGGTTCGGAGGCGTAGAAGTATCCCTCCGCCGAAAACTCAGTTCCTTGGACGAATGCTTCGACGAAGCCGTCCGACAGCGTTTGGAGCGCCTCCCTCGCACTCTCGAGATCAGTGTGAACACTCACTCCAGCACTACCTGATCCGCTGCGGGGCTTCACGACCCAAGGACCTGGAATGTCCCTCGGATCCTCTGCCGTCGCTGGTTGTTCGAAGCCAGCATCGCGCAAGCATTGACGAGCCTCATCCTTCCGCTTCAATCTAGCTACGCATTCTGGAGCGTTACCACAATCGTCGAGAAGAGCGGTCTGATATGTGTAGTCTTCGCGGAAGCATACGTAGCCTTCACAGTCACTGTATCCAGTTGATTCCTTCCGAGCGAGCGCTTCGTCGAGGTTCTTCCCGTCTAATTCGATGAGCTCTACGCCTTGGTGAGCAGCGGCATCTCGAAGCATGCCTAGCTGATGATGACCGTGCGACATCCGAGGAAATGCCCCAACCAAGCCGATTCGCTGCTTATTCAACGACTACCTCCACGTCCCGAAGTCTCGATTCAAAAGCTTCTATCTCTCTTCGGGACGACGCCACCACTACAACTTCCGCAAGGATTGAACTCAATGTGTCGGCAGGGGGTTGCGTAATCACATCGCCGACGTGCACGTGTTGTTGGGATTCTACGACGATAGGAGCTGTAGGAAGCTGACCCATAGATTTAAGTATTCCCTCTTTTTCAGTATGTAGCTTGAGTGTTGCCGCCACATAGCCATCGCGAGGCACCGCAAATGAAGGTCTTTGCCCCGTTGCAATGCGTACCAAATCGCGAGCGAAGGATACACCAGTTACCTGCGGTACCAAGTGGGAGGCAATGTAGTCTCCACCTGGTCGAGCAGCAATCTCGACCAATTTAACTGTTGATGTTCTAGCGTCAAAGAAGAATTCCATGTGGAAGGCACAATTATTGATTCCGAGGGCTTTGATTGTCGCTTGCAGAAGCGGCTTCACCGCATCCTGAATTCCCTCTACGGCCGATGGAAAAACCTGTCCAATCTCCAATCGAAACTTAGCTGTAGTCGTTTTATCTGTCACGCCTATGAGATGAACGTCCCCTTCGTACACATATCCCTCGGCGCTGTGTTCACTTCCGGTCAGTAACTCCTCCACTACCATCGGGCCGCCCCATCGGGACACCGCAGCCGTGACTTCCTCCGCCGTATGGCACAATGAAAACCCTCGAGACCCAGACGCATCCACTGGCTTGACCACACACGGGACCGTGATTCCTGCACTCTCCATTACCGATTGCGCATTATCCCCCGGCTCAATAAACGAAAACGAAGGAACCATCTGCGGTGCGATACTTTGCACGGCCTTTCGCATCTCAAATTTGTTCCGTGCCTTCAGAGCAGCGGCCTGCGATGGTGCAGGAAGGCCGAGTTTATCGGCAAGCAAGGACACCGTCTCTACATCACGGTCGCTGAAAGTGACAACTCCACGGATGTCGTAGCGGGATGACAACTCATCCACTGCTGCAGTGACAGCATCTTGGTCATTGGTATCAAGCTGCACTGTCTCTACGATGCCGGCAGGTCGAACTTCCTTGTCAGTGAGAAGCACCGCACCATCAGATGCTTCGAAGGCTGGTGTCCATTCCGCGGCAGTTCTCCGGTGATTGAGATAGAGGACTACATCGTTGGCCATCTTGAAACGAACCTGCGATGCGCGGCGAACTGCATCCGCGTGCGTACCAGCTTCTACGAAACCTACTCTGTCCCACGAGCATGCTAGTTCGGAGACCCAAGTATTCGGTTCAGCTGTAATAACGCAGTGTCCCGTAGGGTCTTCAATGCTCCGTACCAAACCCCGCGGCGCATGAATGAAGCGAATCGCTGCTGAAGAACTAGGTTGTTGTGGCACTGAGACCGCATATTGGCACATTGCACGCGCCCACTGCTCATAGAGATTTACTCCCCACGCCCGATCAATGAGAAGCATGATTCGGTCGCCTGGTGGGCGGCCAGCGCATTCGATGGGCGTGGTGCCCTTGAATTCGGCATGAAGTAGAGCGGTCTGCACCCCCAACTGCGACACCAAGTTCCGCATGGCCTCTTCTACCCCAGGATTGTGCTGTCCTACTTCGTGTCCTAATTCCACAGCACCGCTAGTCTCTTTGCTCGTAATGTTCAAGAACACCACATCACCATCGACTACGAGGCATTCGGCCGACGTCTCATCTCCCTCTATCAAGCTCTCGCAAATGTAGCGAGTATCCCATGGTCGGCCCGCTTCCTGGCGAGGTTCGCGTGCGGTCGACGTATGAGTCCACGCCTTCGAAACCTCTTCAGATGAACGAATGATTGAGACACCAAGTGAGGCCTGACGGTTCGCCGGCTTAATCACACAGGGCGGCTCTAAGATGTCACTTTCGCTCTTAACCTCAGTCCATTGAACTCCGCCCACACAACGGCGGAACGCAATTTTATCTCGCAAGGGAGCATCTTCCCCTGCATGCGGCAGGCCGACGGCGCGAGCTGCAGCATTAGCGGCGCTCACGGCATACTCCAAGCCCGGCACGATGCCATCGACATGCGTACCCTTTAGAATCTCACGGATACACTCGACGGCTGCAGGAGAATTGTTCTGGTATTCGCACCACTCCCACCGCGAAAGAACAGATCGAATTCGAGGGTCAGCAGATCGCTTTTCGAGTCCCTTCTTTTCATACAGTGAACGCTCCTCCACCACGATGACACAGAATTTGGTGTCTGCCTCAGCAAGAGCGCAAAGGGCCTCGTGATTATAGCCAAACATCACTAGCGTCAGCGTTCGAGGAGAGCTGCCGGAACCATCTGCAGAGCGGTCGTTCAATTTCATATTCATCGCCTTTTCATTGATCTGTTTGTTGGTTTGTCAGTTTCAGTGTCAAAAGCCGCGCTCTCAATGCTTAGCCGAGGATGGAACCTTGTCGCATTGTTTAGCGTCACGTCCTTTACTCATTAAGCGAACAACAAAGCAGCAGACAATAAGCACGGCAGCAGACAACGCGATCCATTGAGGAGCAACGATGACACCGAGCCCGAGACCGATTCCTTCCCCAGTGGCAACCACTAACTGTCGCGCCTGAACCGCTTCTAAAGAACCAGCCATTGGTAACGAAAGAAGCGCTGCATCCACTAGCGGAATAAAAAGAGTCTCCGCGAAAGAAAAAATAAAGATCCCAAGAAAAGGATTGATTTTGACCGCGACCAGGGCAATTACAAAAACTAAAGGAGAAACCAGCACCAACGTCTGATTCGATAGTCCGCTGTCTCGTGCTTTCTTAATCAATCGCGTGCCCAGAGGCTGAAGCAGTACCACCGAAAGGGCATTTACCGCAAATACCGCTCCTCGGATGACCGGCGACGTGTAATGCGCACTGACTGCTACCGCTATGGAAGAAAAGAGCTGACTATAAAGCATGTACCCAACCACCACGCCGAGAACAACCCATCGCACAGTTGCCTTGCCTAGGGGCTGAATTACCCTACGAGCAAAGGAACCCCGGACATCAGCTTTCCGAGGTCTTAGCTTGTATGACAACGTCAACGCCGGTACAACTGCTGCGGCCAAGTAGCACGCAGCGGTATAAAAAAAGATCACATTCGACGTCGCTGAGAACAAGACATTGCCGATGACCGGCCCGACCGCTGCCGAGACGTTCACCGCAATATTGATCGATCCAAAAATCTCTAACTTAGTCGTCTCAGATGCTTCGGATTCAACAAGGTAGTGCCGAATACTCGATCCATTCATGTTTATTCCTGCTCCAGCCAAGAGCAAGGCAACGACGAGTATCACCACATTAGGCTGCAATCCGATAACAAAGAAAGAAACTGACGCGGCAACTAGACCAATCTGCATGGCCGCAGCAAAGGGGAGCGACCGTAGGAGTCTCCCCATCACCAAGGTTGATGCTCTTACCGAAATGCCAAAGGCAGCCATCGCACAACCAGCGATGAACGGAGAAACCTTATCGGGAAGCCAGAGCGCCAGAATCGGCATCACAGCGAAGTATCCGAGATGCGACAGAAAATAGTCAAACACAAAACTATATCGAGCCAGCCGCGTCACACGTGCGTCAACAACCATTTGCTATCCGATCGCCCAAGGATTCAGGTAAACGACAACTTTCAGCCGAAAACTCAGTCACAGATGATTTTTCCAACAGCGCACTGAGGTATTCCCCCATTCGGCGCGAAGCCGTGACACAATTCATGAGGTCCTCATCGGTATAGCGCTCTCCGGATTGTCGCATTGCTCTAATATCACCGAAACCAAGAAGCTGTTCTCCTCCATGGCTCAGGGAATAGGGGGCTCGAATCGCATGCCTTACGGAGTATCGAATGTGTCCAGTATGGTGAAAGTCCAGGTTAGACGAAATATCTGGCAGAGTAGCTGGGTGATACCTCATTGGACACATTTCCGCCGGCGAAGTGTTTCCCCAAGGCTGAAGATGCCACGAGTTGTATCGCATTCGAGACGAAATTGCGTGTAGCTCGTCCTCAGTATGCCGATCCCCGCCTAGTACCCAACAGTAATGTGAGTACATGTCAAAGCCGGAAAGCTCTTCAATCGTCCCTTCATCAAGAGCCTTCCTTAGCGCCCCGATCTCCCGAAATCCCCTGGTCATAACAACGTCGCTTCGCGTCTGAAACTTTATCTGTTCAATAGTTTCAGAGGCCAGCTCGACAAAACCTGCGAGCGTGTACTCTCGGTCCTCGCAGAGCTTCGAGGGGTTCGTGTCTCCCTCGGCAGAGTTAGTAATGTCCACTTCCGACACAATCTTGCGACGGGTAACGCCCTCGATCCGTCGACACTTCTCATTTTCTAAACCTTGCGGAAGCCGACGCTTCATTACACTCCCAAGATCTTGACCGTTGAGAGTCTCGAGCGAATTCGGACCACCAGCTTTCAAGAGCTCACAGGCCCAGAAAAAATACAGGACTCGTGCAGTAACCGGGCCTAGGACCTCCTCTTCAGTAAAGTCTAAAACATGAGCTGAGCAGTCTTGCTGGCTCGGCAGAGACCTAGGCTCCCTGAAATTCTGAACAGCTTCGCCATTCCAATAGCAACAAACCGGAGGAATTTCCCGGAGCGCTTGATTCACACTTCGAACCCTTCGGGCAAGCTCTCCTCGTTGATGATATTCCTTGATCACAAGCGATACGCGACGACTAATGGAAATCGAACTGCTCTGACAGCTCTCTAATTCACGTTCAACCGCTTGGGACAGGTCAGGGCAAAATACAGTTCGATAACCTATTTCATCCTCACGGAGGTAATCTACCTTCTCTTCAGTTGGGAAAACCTCTAGCTTGATTTTTCCATGCACTAGAAGGGAGATTCGTAGCGCTACCTGATCGTCTTTTTCACCACAAGGGTTCCAATCAGAATCGCGAAGCAATCGTCGTAAGACTTTCTCACGCGGGGAAAGACTGATCAACG
>NZ_KV788240.1:0-128095 GCF_001807225.1 Corynebacterium sp. HMSC05E07 | reverse complement strand
TGACCTGCCGTGGTGGCTGCTGCTCATCCCAGGTCTGGGCCTCATCAAGCTCATTATCGACGGTGGCAACGGTGGCAATGGTGGCGACCACGATGGTGGTAAGGGCACCTCTGAGGTCATCGAGGACAACGACCGCGGCGATAACCGCGGCGAGTCCACCGGTGACAACGCTGGTGAGTCGTCCGAGGAGACTGGTGAAAACACTGGTCGCGATGACCGTGAGGTTGTCGTCCTGGACGCTACCCCGCCGGAGGACGCTGGCATGCCGCTGCCGTCCAACGCTGAGCGTGTCGAGATCAAGCACGTACCGTCCGGTGCGACCAAGCTTGAGCCTGGCATGAAGGACTTCATCAAGTAGTCCGCCTCGTCCGCCGGTCCCTAGCCCATCAAGGCAGGGGTTGGAAGGGGCAGAACTTGTGTAGGGCAATCCCCTCCAGGGTTCGTAGTGAACACTGGAGGGGATTTGTCATCTATTGTTTAATTAGAAAAATTATTATTGAAGTGTGTGAGCACCACGAGGTCAACTGCGTGTTGCGGTGGCCTGCAGCAACGAAGGAGTAAACAGCTATGTCTGATTCGGAAGAAACGAACGGAATCCCGAAATATCCCGGGCAGGATTCTGGTGCGGAATCAGATGCCGCGGCGGCATCGTCATCAGCATCGGTGCCGGCCGGTGGCGCACACAGGAAGCCGGATGATGGTGAGAAGAAGGGCGGTAAGAAGGCGCTCTGGGCCATCCTGGCGTTGATAGCCATCATCCTGGTGGTTATCCAGCTGGTGTTGTATTTCGGTCGTAACGGCGACGATGACGCAGGGGACGCAGGCGCGTCTTCGACGGTGGCGTCGGCCACGGAGGAGGCCGCACCGACGACGAATGACGATCCCTTCGTGGATGATTCGGGTGAGCAGAACCAAGAGATTGATGCTGCCCCGGGTGAATTCCGTGACTTCGGTGCGATGTCGCTGGGCATCAACGAGGAGATCGCAGCGGTTGACCCAATTCAGGTCACTGAGAACGGAATGTTGATTCCGCCGCGTGATGTGTCGCGTTTGGGCTGGTACTCGGCGTCGGCAGTTCCCGGCGAGGCAGGCCCGGTGGGCTCCAGCGTGATTACTGGCCACATCAATTACCAGGGCCAGGGCACCGGCTTTGCCGAGAAATTCACCACCTTGGAACAGGGGCAGGAGTTCACGGTTTACATTGATGGCGAGGAGCGCATGTTCCGCGTGACGGAGGCGCCGTATCGTTTGCCGAAGGGCGCAGGATTCCCAGACGTTGTCAATGACACCGAGGGCGAGAACCGCCTGGTGCTCATTACGTGTGGCGGAAAGTTCGTCGGTGGCCAGCTGGGCTACGAGGACAACATCATTACCGTGGCGGAGCCGGTGGCGCCTGTCGAAGGGGCAGGCGAAGTGCCGGCAGAGGCTCCTGCTGAAGCCCCGGCTGAGGCTCCTGCTGAAGCCCCGGCTGAGGTACCGGCGGCCTAATATCGGATCCAGTGCTGTCTAGCTGCGTCTGTGGGGGGGCTGACTGCAGCTAGACAGAGGCCTCCTGCAGGCGTGCGATGTGCAGCGTTAGGTAGGAGACCTCATCGGGGGTGAGCGCGTCATCGAGGCGCAGCTCAATGAGATTGGAAACAATCTGGGCCGTCTCGCCGGCCTCGGGGTAGCGGGCCGAAATGGCAGTGGCTACTTGGCGGTCATCGGAATCGAGTTGCTTATGCTCCGCCATGCGCACGAAGAGGTAGCGCAGGTGCGTGATGAAACGGGCGACGGAGATGTCCTCGCTGTTGAGCTCCGTGTCATTGTGGGAACCAATCACGGCCAAAATCTGCTGGATGAGGCCCGTCATGCGGTAGGTGCCCGACAAATCACCGACGGCGAAGCCAGCGTTGACAAGGTGCAAGGTAATAGCCACAGCCTCATCCTGGGCTAGGGGGTTCTGAAGTCCATCGTTAATGGCGGCCAGAAGATGCTGCGCGAGGGCAAAGTCCTCGGCGTAAAGATGGCGGACCTCAGCCTCCAAGGGATAAGCAATTGCGGTGCCCCGAGAGACCGCGCCGTGGATGTGATCCGCAACTGCCACGACGAGCGTGAGCTTGCTGCGCAGGGCCTCCGACATGTCCACGCTGTGCATGGCATCAATGACCAGCTGCACGTACTCGCCGGGGATACCGGCAATCATGGCGGCGAGGTGATCGGGATCGCGGCCAGAATCGGGGACGAAAACCTTGGCCACCTTGTCCGGATCTACTGGTGATCCGGGGTGGGCTTGGAAGCCGATACCGCGGCCAGTGACGATGACCTCTTCCTCACCGCGCCGTGCGAGAACGACGTTGTTGTTAAACACACGCAACAGTTGCACGAGGCACCTTTCTCTTGTGGGAGGACTCTTCTTGTGTAGAAAGGCCGACTGGGCCTGGGGGCCCGAGGATAAGGTTCGATCCGCATATGACAAAGCTGGCCACGATGGCGGAACATCGAGCCAGCTTAGTCGGAGGTTTGTTAACGGGTGGTGGTGATAACCGTGTCGCCCGCAGATGCGTGCTTCAGACCAGCCGGAGACACGGCAGCCAAAGCCTTGGTGTTGGTTACAGCTAGGACGATGGTGGTGTCGTAGCCGGCCGCGCGGACCTTGTCGAAGTCAACGGTGGCTAGGAGCTCACCCTTCTTCACGGTGTCGCCCTTCTTGACGGCTGGTGTGAACCCCTCACCCTTCATCTTTACGGTGTTGATACCGATGTGGACGAGGACCTCCACGCCGTCTGAAGTCTTGATGCCGTAGGCATGGCCGGATTTCATGGCGCTGACCACGGTTCCGGACACGGGGGAGTAGACGTCATTGTTTTCAGGGACGATGCCCACACCATCACCGAGCGTGCCGGCGGAGAAGACCGGGTCATCGATGTCGGCCATGGCTACAACCTCACCGGCAGCTGGGGAGGCGATGTCAGTGGTGGTGCCAGCAGCGGGCTCAGCGGCTTTGGCCGGGGCGTCGCTCTTGGTGGCGGTAGCGGTTGTAGCACCTGCAGCGCCCGCCCCGGCAGCGCCGGCGGTTTCGGTGGTGGTAGGGGAGGCGTCGGCAAGCGTGGCGTCACCGGCGTCACCGGCATTGTCGGCGTTAGCTTCGCCGCGCTCGGCGGCCTCACGTGCGGCCTTAGCCTCTGCGCGTTCCTCCGGGGTGCGGTAATCGGTGAAGAAGATGAGCAGGAAGGCCACGACGAAAGCCACGGCGATGGAGATGGCGTACTTGGCCATCGGGGTGAAGACCGGAATGGTCAGGAGGGAGGTGAAGACGAAGGCGTCGGTCGTAATGCCGTTCGTACCCAGGGTCAGCAGAGCCACGGTCAGGCCACCAGCGAAGCAGCCCACCAGCATGCGCGGGTAAATCCTCTTGTAGCGCAGGTGGATACCGTAGAGGGAAGGCTCAGACACACCACCGAGCAGGCCGGCCAGGAGAGCAGAGCCAGAGGTCTGGCGCATCACGGTGTCGTGGTCACGGATGGACAGAGCCAGCACGCCGGCGGTAGCACCGAAGCAGGCGAAGTTCCATGCGCCCATCGGGCCCTGGATGAAGTCATAGCCCAGGGTCTGGATATTGACCAGCATGAGGGCATTAAGCGGCCAGTGCAGACCCAGCGGGACGAGGAACGGGTAGAGCATCGGGATGGCCAGAGCGAAGACGAACGGAGCGTTGTCATTCATCCAGGACAGACCGGCGCCAATGCCGTTACCGGCCCACACGCCGAACGGGCCAATGATAAAAGCGGTCAACGGGATGACGAAGAGCAGGGTCAGGAACGGGACGAAGACCATGTGGACCGCGGACGGAATGATCTTCTGGAAGCCCTTGTAGAACAGTGCGGCGACGGCAGCCATGATGAGCGGCACGAAGACGTTGCCGCCGTACTCCGGCAGCTGCATGGTCATACCGAAGATAGGGATGGAGCACTGCTCAGCACCCAGAGTGTCGTTGGTGACGCACTGGACCGCGGGGTTCTCCGAGAGATCGAGGAACTCCGGAGTAAACAGCGCGGCCATGATGGTGGCCGGGACCCACGGGTCGATGCGCAGTTTCTTACCAGCGTTGTAGGCCACCATCACCGGCAGGAAGTAGAACACGGAGCGCCACATGGCGTCCACGAAGAACCAGGAGGCCGGCTTGTCCGGGGAGCGGAAGTCCACGACCTCGAAGGCATCCAGTACCGAAGCGAAGGCGATGATGAGGGAAGCGCCCAGCAGCACACCCAGGATGGGGCGGAAGGAATCCGAGAGGTACTCGAAGAAGGTATCCATCCATGGCAGCTTGCCCTTGGACTTGGCGCGGGCGGCGGCCTTGACGTCATCGTTGGAGCGTCCGTCAGACTCGCCAGCGTTCTTCATCTGGGGAAGGGCCATGATCTGGTCGTAGACCGTGGCGACGTCGCCACCGATGACCACCTGGTAGTTGCGACCACCCTGCGGCACAGCGCCCATGACCTTGGGGTTAGCCTCGAGTGCTTCTTTATCTGCCTTGGAGGCGTCGGCCAGCTCAAAGCGCAGGCGCGTGGCGCAGTGCGTGAGCGAGGTGACGTTCTCCGCTCCGCCGATGCCATCGATGATGGCTTCAGCTGGCGAGCGAACTTCAGTCGACATGTCAGTCCTTTCGCGGGTAAGCGGGCTGGAGTATAAAAACCACAAAAGACCTAGGCCGTCATGGTTCATAGCGAACCATCCCCACGCGGCAATGAGTGGGGAGCCTAGGTCTTGCCCGAAGTAACAATCCTGCTTTGGAGCCTACTCCGCACGCATCACGTTAAACAAGTCTGTGTGTAATAGGGCACTTCCTTGTGCGGCAGGGGCGTGTGTGCAGGGAAGATGGTGTGGGGCCGGAAACGTCGGTGCGACGTAACGCGGCATGTTCCCGTACTGTGAAGGTGTCACTGTGTGCCCTGTGTGTGAGCGGGGCTACACGCCTTCCCATGAGAGAAAGGTTGTTCATGCCCACAATGTCCTCACGTAATTCCGCATTCATCAGCGTCATCGGACGCGGCTTCGACGGCTTGGGGGTTGAGGCTGTTGCGCAGGAGCTCGGCGCCACCTTCGCCAAGGTTGATGACCTTGGCACGGAACTGAGCCAGGTCCTCGACAACGTCCCGGAGGGCAACGTAGTCCTTCAGGGCACGGGTGTCATGGACTTTGATGCCAAGGCCGCAGCGGCCTTGGGTCTGCCGTTCGTGCTCATCTCCAACGCGCCTGCCCGCACCGCGGAGCTTGCCCTCGATCACGCACGCTCCGTGGGAGCGACTGTGGTGGACGCGCTGACCGATGTCTCCTCGGTTCCCGGTGCCCTCTCCTCACTGGAGGAGATTGAGCCGTATATGTGTGCGGAACTCTTTCAGAAGCAGCTTCTGGACCAGGCCCGCGAGGTGGGCGCGCACATCGTCCTGCCGGAGGGCGAAGATGACCGCATTCTTGAAGCCGCCGGTGAGCTCCTCAAAGGCAAGGTGGCGAAGTTGACGATCCTGGGTGATGACACCGTGGAGAAGCGCGCTCAGGACTTGGGAATCGACCTGTCCGGAGTGGACGTCATTAACCACCTGGAGTCCCCGCTAGCAGAAGAGTTTGCTGCGGACTTTGCGGAGCTGCGCAAGAAGAAGGGCGTGACCCTGGAGCAGGCGCGCGAGACCATGAAGGACGTGTCCTACTTCGCCACCATGATGGTCCACAAGGGCCTGGCTGATGGCATGGTCTCCGGTGCCGCACACACCACAGCGCACACCATCAAGCCCTCCTTCCAGATCATTAAGACCAAGCCGGAAGCTTCCGTGGTCTCCTCCATCTTCCTCATGGTCATGCCGGGGCGCCTGTGGGCCTTCGGTGACTGTGCCGTGAACCCGAACCCCACCCCGGAGCAGCTCGGTGAGATTGCCATCGTCTCGGCACAGACCGCCGCGCAATTTGGCTTGGACCCGCGCGTGGCCCTGCTGTCCTACTCCACCGGTACCTCCGGTGCTGGCCCAGACGTGGAAAAAGTTACGGCAGCCGTGGAAGCCGCCAAGAACATCGATTCCTCCGTGGCTGTGGACGGTCCGCTGCAGTTCGACGCCGCGTGTGACCCCGGCGTGGCCGCCAAGAAGGCCCCGGAGTCCCCGGTTGCTGGTCAGGCGTCCGTCTTTGTCTTCCCAGACCTGGAGGCCGGCAACATCGGCTACAAGACCGCCCAGCGCACCGGTGGTGCCCTGGCTGTCGGCCCCATCCTGCAGGGCCTCAACAAGCCGGTCAATGACCTCTCCCGTGGTGCGACCGTTCCGGACATCATCAACACCGTGGCAATTACCGCTATCCAGGCAGGAGTGAAGTAAATGGCATACGTACTCGTTCTGAACTCCGGTTCCTCCTCCGTTAAGTTCCAGCTGGTTGATCCGGAAAGCACCGCTACCGATACCCCGCTGGTCTCCGGCTTGGTGGAGCAGGTCGGTGAGCCGCAGGGTGCGGTAACCGTGAAGACTGGTGGCGAGGAATTCAAGGAAGAGCTGGAGATTCCCTCCCACTCCTTCGGCCTCGACCGTGCGTTCAGCATCATGCACGAGCATGGCGTGGGCCCGACGGACGTCGAGGTCATCGCCGTGGGCCACCGTGTTGTTCACGGCGGCCGCCTGTTCAGTGAGCCGCAGCTCATCGTGGACCAGATTGAGTCCATGATTGAGGACCTCATCCCGCTGGCCCCGCTGCACAACCCGGCCAACCTCGATGGCATTCGTGTGGCCCGCAAACTACTGCCGGACATCCCGCACGTCGCGGTTTTTGATACCGCCTTTTTCAACCAGATGCCACCGGCAGCTGCGCTCTACGCCATCAACAATGAGGTGGCCTCGAAGTATGACGTTCGTCGTTATGGCTTCCACGGAACCTCCCACGAATTTGTTTCGCAGCAGGTTCCAGGTTTGCTGGGGCGCGACCCTGCGCACACGCACCAAATCACCCTCCACCTGGGCAATGGTGCCTCTGCGGCCGCTATCCGCAATGGCCGCCCGATTGACACCTCGATGGGCCTCACCCCGCTGGCTGGTCTGGCCATGGGTACCCGTTCCGGTGACATCGATCCGGGCATCATCTTCCATCTGTCGCGTCAGGCGGGCATGTCGATCGATGAGATTGACAACCTGCTCAACAAGCAGTCTGGTGTGAAGGGCATTGCGGGTGTCAACGACTTCCGCGTGCTGCGTGAGCGCATCAACAACGAGGACCAGGATGCTTGGCTGGCGTACAACATCTACATCCACCAGCTGCGTCGCTTCATCGGTTCCTACATGATTGCGCTGGGCCGCGTGGATGCCATCACCTTCACCGCCGGTGTGGGTGAGAATGACACCGAGGTCCGCCAGGATTCGCTGTACAACCTGGATATGTACGGCATTGACTTTGATAAGGAAGCCAACCTGGTGCGATCCAAGGAACCGCGCATGATTTCGACCGCCGAGTCCCAAGTCAAGGTTTTCGTTGTGCCGACCAACGAGGAGTTGGCAATTGCACAGAAGTCTGCGGTCATCGCAGATATGGCACGTGAGGCGGGCCTTTACTAGGTCTTAGCCTGTCCGTGCTTCATCTTTTCAACTGTTCAACGCGTTGATTCCGGGCAGACCCCTGAGAGTGGTGTTCCTCTCTCGGGGGTTTCGGCGCGCGTAGGGGAGCTAGAATGCCGTGGGAGCTAGAAAAGGGTGACCGGGCGGACCTTGTTGGCCAGGTCTACGAGGGCGTAGCGGTGGCGCGAGAAGGGCGCCTGGCGGGCAAGAGCCCGCAGAGTATCGGCCAGGCCATAGCGCAGGCCGCGCTGGGTAAAGGGAAACTCGAAAAGGTCGTTGGGGGAAGCCGAAGCGTCAAGGTCGGCATCGCGCAAGAAAGTTAAGGCGGCCGAGATGACGGCAATCTTGATCTGGAGGAACCGCGGTTCGTTCTGCGGAATCTCCTCAAGGCGGCGGGCAGCGCGGCGAATGCGCGACTCGGAGAGATCATGGACAATGAGCTGCAGAATCGTGGTCAGGCGCGCCATGCGGTGATGGCGCGAGGCATTCGGGACCTTGTCCAAGGTGGTCACGGCCAGTTCCACTTGGTGTTCCGCGCGTAGCTGGCGGGCCAAACCGAAGGCGGAGGAAACCGTCGATGGGTTCGTGGCCCACACGATTCCGTAGAGGCGCATCGAATTGAAACGCAGGTGCGCTGGCTCCTCGGTGACGTGGTCCCAGATTCCCGGCTGTTCCTCGAAAACCTCGTTGGGTAGATCCGCAAGTGAGGTGGTGAGGTTGGCGCAGGCGCGGGCCACGGAGGCGTCGATAAGCGCTGCTTCTGAGAACCCCAACTGTTGGAGAATCAGTTCATTGACCGCGCCAATGGCCAACTTAGGGGCAGCTTCACCAGGTAAAATGTCGAGGACATGGGCGAAGTGAGCCTGGGCCTCGCGGTACTTGTCCAGCAGCAGTTCCGCCACGCCGGAATACCAGTGGAAACGCCAGTCATTGCCCAGGCGGTCCTTGATGGAGGTCAGCCATTCGCGGGCCTGACCGATATACCCCAGGTCAATCATCGCGCGCACCACGCCGAGGGGAATCTCCGCGGACTCTTCATACTCGGGAGTCTGCATGGCCTGGCGGAGTGTCTCCAGAGCTTCCTGTGGTTCCGTGTAGGAGGAGCCCTGAAGCAGCGAGGCACCCACATCGGAGCGCATGATGAGCGGGGCCGGAAGGGCGGAAACGACCTCGGGGGCGGTGATGCGGACGGTGCGATCGATGCCGTCAATGAGCTGGTCCGTGCGGAAGACCAGGTGCTTCGTGCCGAAGGTTGTACGCTGCGGAGAGAACACCGAGTGCTGGGCCGGGTGCTGGATGCCATCGCGGATGGCGATGACCTCACGGAGCACGCCAAAGAGCTGATTGCGCAGCTCAGACACGGAGTGGAAGCGCTTGTCCGGATCCGGATCCGTAGCGCGCAGCAGCAGGCGGTAGAAGGAGAGATAGCGACGCAGCAGCGGCTCCTCGGCCGGGGTGGGCAGGCCAGGTTTGTACACGCCGTCCTCGACCGGCAGCTTGAGCACCATGCAGGCCAAGGTGCGGCCGATGGTGTAGATGTCGCTGGCAATGGAGGGCCCCTTGGTGGCGATTTCCGGGGCCTGGAAACCTTGGGTGCCATAGATATGGCCGAAAGCACCGATGCCGGAGACCGCGCCGAGATCAATGAGCTTGACTTGGTCTTCAGTGACGATGATGTTGGACGGTTTCAAGTCGTTGTAGACCACGCCGCGTGCGTGGAGGTAATCCAAAGCGGGGAGGATCTCCAGGATGTAAGCAATCGCAGTATCGACCGGGAAGACGTCATTCTCCTGGTGGTTGCGGCGGCTCTTGAGTGAGGGGCCACCGACGTATTCCATAACGATGAAGCCGCCGGGCACGCGGGCGTCATCGATGAAGTTGAAAATCTTGACGATGTTCGGGTGCGTAATATCCGCCAAGAACTCGCGCTCCGATTCAGCAGTGGCGGTTTGTTCGGCGGAGTTTTCTGACTGCATGCCTTTAAGCACGACGATGCGCCCGGAAACGAAGTGGTCATTGGCCAGGTAAATCCATCCCAGACCACCGTGGGCAAGGACGCCGAGAATCTCGTACTGCTCCGCCACTATGTCACCGGGCTTAAGCTGCGGCGGGGCAACACGTGGCGAATCCTCCGGATCAATGAGCGCCTCGCGCGGGTTGCTGGGAACAACGAAGGGCAAGGTGGCCATGCCGTCGGCCACCTCACGGTCGGTGCGCTTGGTGGTGCGCCGCTGACGGAAGGTGTCGATGGCGCGGCGGCGTGAGGCCTGGGAAGGATCCTCAGTCTTGCGGCGATCACGCAGCTGGCCCAGTTCCTCAATCAGCGCAGCGATGTTGTCGGAATCGACGTAGTCACCGTCGCCGGATGTACCAGAGCGCGGTGCTCGACCAGTGGCCTTACCGCCCGCGCCGGGGTGGGCGGGCGTAGGCAGGACGACGCCGTCTGCATTGCCTTCATCGCCATCGTCCTCATCGTCGGCAAAAGGATCGAAGGGAACGGCCGCGGTGTGGTCGAAAGCTTCGGCGGGGTCTGATGCCCCGGCAGAGCCACCGGCGTCGGCTGCTCCCGGGGCGCTGGATGGGCGGACGGCGGCGACGGTGGCATCCGTGGCTTCTTCTGCAGCCGCAGGGTTGTTGCCTTTGCTAGTCCCTTCACTGTCGACGTCGCTGTTGACCTCGTAGTCGTCGTCGGCGAAGGGGTCGAAAGGAACGGCCTCGGTGGCGTCGTTGGTGTCGTCGTAGCGCGAGGCATCACTGGGGGCGGGGCGTGCTGAGGGCGCAGCGTCCGGCTCGTGCTCCTCGGGCGTGAGGTGATCGAGCTCGTCTTCGCTGAAGCGGTGCGTCACGGTTGTCTCTCCTCCGTCGTGTCGGCCTTGTTATCGCCCTTGGTGGCGCGGCCCTCACCGGAAGACTCTTCCGAGGAGGTGGACTTTGTGGCAGGCGGTGTCTCGTTGAGATACTTCGGCGCGGGAAGCGAGGGGCGATCCATGTAATTTCCCAACCATGTGTTGAAGAGCCTCAGCCACGTGCCATCGGAGCGGATGCGCTCTAAGGTGGAGTTCACCTGCCGGATGAGGGGGCGGGAGTCATAGGAGGCATCTGGCTTGCGCACGGCCACGCCGTAGCGTTGGGTCTCCAGGGCATCGCCGACGATCTCGGTGTAGGAATCCTGAGCCAGCATGCCTGACAGCAGCGCATCATCGACCACAATGCCATCGGTCTGCCCCAGCTGCAGGGCCATGAGGCAATCGCCCCACGCGTGGGTCTCCAGAATGTCGGAGGACGGGGAATGCTTGCGAATGGCATCCACCATGGTTGAGCCTTTCGCCGCGCAGAGCGTCAGCCCCGCGGCGTCCTCAATGGAATGAATGCCGGAGTTCTTGAGCACGAGCAGGCGGGCATCCGTCTTCATGTACGGGATGGAAAAAGCCACCTCGCGCTGGCGTTCCGGACTAATCGTCATGGTGCGAATGACCATATCCACCGTGCGATCATTGAGGGCTTTGGCGCGGTCGGAGGCCTCCACGAAGCGGAAATCCACCTTGGACGAGTCACCGAAGATATCGTGGGCGATTTCGCGGGCAATGTCCACTTCAAAGCCGCGCACCTCACCGGTGACGGTATCGCGGTAGCTCAACAGGTTATTGGAGCGATCCACACCCACGATGAGGCGGCCGCGCTTGATAATGTCCGGCACGCGCTCTTCCGGCGTCTTGTCATCCGGGCGGTAGGAACCATAGGGCTCCGCATCGTTCGGCTTGGCTGCTTCGCCCACACCGGCCGGTTCGATGATGGCATCCTCCGGCAGCGGTGGGCCGGGGGTGGAATGGATATCCGCGCTCGTGGACAGGACGGGATCTGGCGCCGTGGTGTGGGTAGTCTCGCAGGCGCTCAGCATGAGGGAGAAGGTGGCCAGGAGGGACGCTGACAAGCACAGGCGTTTCATTAGAGGTACTCCTGCAGACGCGGACGAATGCCCAACCACACCGCGATGATGGCGCCGAACGTCGCCAGCGAAACACCCGTGGACACCAGGGTCATGGCGTTAAGGCCCCGCATCAAGTACTGGCGCATGGACTCGCGGGCCTCATCGATGAGGGCGGCCAGTGAATTGTCCACCGCATTGAAAGCGCTGGCGGCGGTAGGGGCGCCATCCGGATCGATGGCGGTGGCTTGGTACACCGCGGCGTCGTAGTCGCCCGTGGAAAGATCCTCCATGAAGGCCTCGTGCGTGGTGCTCCAATCCTCCACTGCCTGCGTGGCTTGGGGTATGAGGGTGGGATCGGAGCTCTCGTCCAGAGCCTCTTCATAATTCCGCAGGGCCTGGTTGACGGAGTAGACCGTGGAGTTGAAGTGCACGGACATGTCTTGCTGGGAGGAGCGTAGGACCAGCGCGAGGGTCTCGGAGGTACGCATCTGCTGGGCCTCAATACGGGACGCAGTGAGCGAGTCCCAGGGGCGCGAAACCGTTTCGAAGCCCTGGTGGCCCGAGGCCCATGTGGCAAAGTTCGCGGCGGAAGCCCATGCCAAGGCGATAAAGAGCAAGCCCGTGGCTACGACGAATCCGCGGTTGAGGCGGCGGCGGGTGAGGCGCCACAGCCACCATTGAGCCAAGCCCAAAAAGATGAGCGCCGCCACCAGCCCGGAGAGCGGGACCCACTGCGGGCGGGTAAGGCGTTGTTGCTGCTGGGTGACCTTTTCCGAAGTCAAGGTGAACAGCTCCGCCGCGGCCGGAAGAATGCGGGTGCGCATCAGCGCAGAGGCATTCGACATGTAGGAATTTGCCACCGCATTGCCCGCGCGGTGGTTGACACGGGCCTTTTCCACCAGAGCGGTATAGACGGGCAGCTCGCGCTGGATAAACGTGACGAGTTCGCGCACGCGTTCATCCTCGGCAGAAGAGCCCACGACGGACTGTGTGGCGGCGACGGCAGCGGCGTCGATGGCTTCGTTATAGCGCTTGCGGTTGCCCTCCGGCTCCACACCTGCTTGGACAAAGCCGGTGGTGGCAACCGTGTCTGCGAGCGAGAGGTTGGTGTAAAGATGGTGCGCCGCATTCGACATCGGCTCGGTTGAGGTCAACAGCGCGTCGAGGTCGTCATGGCGGGCGGCTGAGGATGAAGACATGGAAAAACCCGCCGCAGCGAGGGCCGCGGTGAGGATGAGCGTGACGGTAAAAAGCTTGCCTGGGGTGGTGGCAGCGAAGCTGTACAGGCGCCTCACCACGCGCGCCGGGCCAGCAAAAGAACTCATGGCTAGCTGCGTGGGACGGCTAAACGCTGGTGCGGCGGGCTCGGGGACGTCATCGAGCCAGTGATCGCCCCACGATTCGGGGGAGTGCTCGCGCAGTTCGGTGGCCGGGCCGGTCATTCCCTTAGGATAGCGCTCTTCACCCGTAAGTGGGTATAGATTGGAGGTATGTGTGCGCGTGTAAACCCAGAACTTTCCGGCGATGGATGGGCCCAGGGCCCGAACGGGGTGCCTGTGTGGGGCAAGTTCGGTGCGGCGGGGCTCTTCCTCGTAGCTGGGGATGAGGTGCTGCTTCAGCACCGTGCCACGTGGACTAATAATGGCGGGACGTGGGGAATCCCGGGCGGGGCGCGCGATAAGCCGGAAACTCCGGAGCAGGCTGCGCTGCGAGAGACCGAGGAAGAAACCGGCATCGCCGTGGCGGATGTGGAGGTCCTCGAGTCCATCGTGACCTCTGGGCCGTTTGATGGCGGCTGGACCTACACCACGGTGCTGGCGCGAACAGTAACGGGCCAGCGCTTGGAAACGACTCCTAACGAGGAATCCGCTGAACTGCGCTGGGTGCCGTTTGCACAGGTAGACCAGTTGGACCTCATTCCACCTTTTCGGGAGGCATTGCCCGGGCTGGTGGAGCGTTGTGGGGAGCTGAACCGCTAATACAGGCACATGGCAGGAAGCTGTGGCACGCTGTAGTGCATGATTGAAGTAGCCGGACTGACAAAACAGTATAAGTCTGTCCGCGCCGTTGATGACCTCACCTTTCAGGTACAGCCGGGACAGGTGACCGGCTTCTTGGGGCCCAACGGCGCGGGAAAGTCAACGACAATGCGGATGATCCTGGGCCTCGACCGGCCCACGGCGGGCACAGCCTTGGTGCATGGCAAGCCCTACCGAGAGCTCAAGCACCCGCTGCGGGAAGTGGGCGCGCTTCTTGACGCTAAAGCGGTCCACGCCAACCGCTCCGCCGCCAACCACCTCAAGTGGATGGCACAGTCCAACGGTATCCCCACCTCGCGCGTTGATGAGGTGCTGGGGCTAGTGGGGCTTTCCGACGTCGCCGGAAAGAAGGCCGGCGGCTTCTCTCTGGGTATGGGCCAGCGCCTCGGCTTGGCAGCGGCACTCCTAGGTGACCCAGGCGTGCTGATTCTGGATGAGCCGGTCAATGGCTTGGACCCCGAAGGTATCCGCTGGGTGCGCTCGCTCGTGCGCGCGCTTGCTGCAGAGGGCCGCACGGTGCTCATTTCTTCCCACCTCCTTTCGGAGATGGCACAGACTGCTGACCACCTCGTGGTGATCGGTCGTGGCCGCCTCATGGCCAACCAGCGCACCTATGACTTTGTCAAGGAAAACTCGACTGCCTCCGTCATCGTTCGCTCAGAACACCTGGGCGAGTTCGGCTCCGTCCTGCGGGAGGCCGGGGTGTTCTTCACCACGTCTGTGGATGAGGAAAACCGACCCACACTGGTTATTCCAGAGCAAACCACGGACTACATTGGCCAGCTGGCCTATTCTACCGGCGTGCCCCTGACGGAGCTCTCGCTGCACAGAGCCTCCCTTGAGGAGGCCTTCATGGCGATGACCAATGATGTGGTGCAGTACCAGGCGCAGCCTGGTGGGGCGCAGACAGCCGCGGGTAGCGGTGCCGGCATCAACGCAGAAGGAGCTCAGCACTAATGTTTCTCAACATGCTCAATGCGGAGTGGACCAAACTGCGCACCACTAAATCATTCTTCTGGACCACTGGCCTGATCTTGGTCATTGCGACAGGTTGGACGCTGATTAACTCGCTTAACGCGGGCGAGCCCGTCCTGGGCATAAGCCCCCTACAACCCAATTCTCTTGTAGCTGTGCTGCTGCTTTTGGGCGTACCGATCCTCATGATCCAGGGTGCCATGGTGGTGACCACGGAATACCGCCACAAGACGCAATCGGTGACGTACATGGCCAACCCCAACCGGTGGTTAGTGGCCGTTGCGAAGTTAGTGCTCTATGGCTTCATTGCTGCGCTCATCATGTTTTTCAGTGAGGTGTACATCTTTGTCCTCGCCGATATGACGACCAATCCTGCCGCCGCGGAAGCGTTCCACCCCTTCTCAGAGGACAGCGCTCAGCGCCTGCTGTGGACGGCGCCGCTGGCCGCCTTTGGTGCGGTGATGTTTGTCCAAGGATTGGGCCTTTTGCTGCGGCAGACCGCCGGCACCGTGGCGATTGCCCTCATCCTCTACATGGGCCTGGAAAACGTGGTGCGCATCCTTCCTGTGGTGGGGGATGACATTATCCACTTCATGCCGTTTACCGCCTTCACCAACTGGACCATGGACATGGTGGAGGACAGCGCCCCCTGGGATTCAGTAGGCATGGGCGGAGTGGTCTTCTTCGCTTGGGCCATCATCCTGTGGGGTATCGGCGTGCTGGTTCTGGAGAAACGCGACGCGTGATCCCCTTCCCCCTAGTGGCATCTTTGGCGCTGTTGTCCGCAACGGCGCCTTTTGCAACTGACATGTACCTGCCGGTCATGCCAGCCATCGTCGCTGACCTCGACACCACTCGCTCGATGGTGCAGTTGACCATCTCCGGTTTCTTTATCGGTATGGGCGCCGGCCAGTTGCTGGTGGGTCCGCTCTCTGACGTTTTAGGCCGCAAACCCCTTCTCCTCACCGGGGCCTCTGTTGCTCTTGCTGCCTCCGTCGTCTCGGCCATGGCACCGAGCGCTACCGTCCTTGTCGCGACCCGTGTTTTCCAAGGTCTTGGCGGCGGGGCTTGCGTGGTGCTCGCACGTGCCATTGTCCCGGACCTTGTCCATGGCGCTGCTGCCGCGAAAGCTTATTCGCTGATCATGGCCTTGCAGGGCATTGCCCCGGCTGTTGCCCCGGTCTTAGGAGGGGTGTTGGCGGAGCCACTGGGATGGCGGGGTATCTTCTGGGTGCTTGCCGGCTTGCATGCTCTACAACTGATTCTGGCCTGGTTCATCGTTCCAGAGACCGTCAGCGCGCGTTGTGGCCCAGAGTCATCTCGGGTGAGCTTGGCTCGCACTGTTGCCGGTAATTATTGGGCCGTCATCACGAATGCCCGGGTATGGGGCTATCTCATCACCATGGCCTTCGGCTTCTGCTCGATGTTTTGCTACATCTGCGCTTCCGCCTTCGTTCTTCAAAACCAATGGGGCTTTTCGCCCTTGGGCTACTCGCTCATCTTCGGCATGAATTCCGTCGGCCTTTTCGCTGCCACCGTGGTGAATTCTCGGGCCATGGACTCGCTGTCACCTGCCGTCATGCTGCGGATAGGTGTGTCCGGAATCGTCGTGAGCGCACTGCTCTTGTTGCTCACGGTTGTCATGGACGCGCCGGTGTGGTTGAGCCTTGCCGTCCTCTTCACATGCATCGCGCCCACAGGATTCATCATGGGCAACGCCACCGCCCTCGCCACTGGGCTTATGCGCTCGCGCGCGGGTAGTGTCTCCGCCATCATGGGGTTTGGCCAATCCCTGCTGGCCAGTGTGGTTAGCCCGCTCATGGGGCTCGGCTCTAACCCGGCGCTGACTATGGCACTTGGCATGGTGGTCTGCGGCCTTGTGGCTCTGTTCGGACTGTGTACTTCCTGCCGCCTAGCTGGTTGATTTTTTTGGCGTGGCGCGATTGATCCTGGTGGTGGAGGGTTTCCGCGTGCCGCATTACGAGAGTCACATTGAGGACCATGATTGCCAGCGCACATGTGTATCATGTGCGGCATGTCCGCTCCCCGCCTTGCCGAGCTGCGCCTGCGCAGGTTTAAGTCTTTTCACGATGCCGTACTCACGCTACATCCGGTGACTTTTCTTACAGGTTTAAACAGCTCCGGCAAGTCGAACGCCTTAGATGGGCTTGAGGTTTTGTCGCGGTTATCTTTGGGCTCGGAGCTCAGCGATGCTCTTGATGGACGTATGACGCACGCAGGGCCAATTAGGGGAGGCTCCCGTGGCTGTGCACCACACGGCGAAGATAGTTTTGAGTTGGGCTGCACTGTCGAAGCTGGAAAAGATGTTTTTCGCTTTGACGTAGAAATACAGGTGCTTCCGGAACTGCGAGTGCTAAAGGAAAGCCTGGTGGGGCCAGGGTATTCCGTAAAAAGTGGGGTCAGAACTGAAGAAGCAGAGCTTTTCAAGACTCAACCTGCGGCAGATAAGCTTGCTGGAATTTATACGGAGATTTTCAACGGAAAGCGTGGCGCGAACCCAGCAACCCTTATGCGGGACTCCCGTCTAATTCTAGGGCAGGTAAATGCAGTTCTTGCAGGGAAAAACCGCGCGGAGAATTCAGTGTTGAAGGGCGCATCGATTGTGAGTACTGCACTTCGATCTGTGTTTCACCTTGACCCGGTGCCAAGTCTTATGCGCACTTACGTTGCGAAGAAGAACGCTCAGCTCAAACGTAGTGGCGAAAATCTGTCGGCGGTACTGTGGCAATTACGCAGAGATTCGCCTGAGACCTTCCACGATTTAGGGCAGTTGGCGGCACACGTTACCGGCGTGGACTCTACTTTGGATTTCATTGACACTCAGCTGGATGAAGTGATGCTAACTCTCGTCGAGCACTTTGCGGATGGAAGGCATGAAAGCACACCCGCACGTGAAATGAGCGATGGGCTTCTTCGATTCCTGGCGATTGCAACGGCATTAAAAACAGCTCCCAGAGATTTGGATATCGAGCAGCCTCTTTCAAGCGGAGATGATGTGGACAGCGCCGTAGCGCAAATCGTCGTCGAGGAAATGGAAAACGGTCTCCACCCGTCACAGGCGCAAAGAGTTATGCACATGCTTAACGAATCAGCACACAAGCATGACTCTCAGGTTCTTGTAACAACTCATAGCCCCGCGATTTTGGATCAGATTTCTGGTGAAACTAACGGTCAGGTTGCGGTGTGTTACCGAGATGAGAAAACCGGGAATAGTGAACTTTCACCATTGGTGGAATTACCGGATTTCGTGGATTCTATTTCGAAACACAGTCTGGGAGCTGCTGTAACTGCCGGCGAATTGGTCGATGACACCGATACGAAGGCTAGCTTCGACAACCTGAATAAGCTTTTTGGGATTGGCTGATGCGCGTTTACTTCATCGACACTTCTGTGCTGGACAATCTGCTTGAGATTCCGAAAAAATGCCAGGATCGAGAACAAGTGAAGTACGACTTTTCTCAGCGTCAGTCCGAAGACTCTAGGTTTATCTTGCCTATCACTGCTGTTATCGAAACCGGAAATCATATTGCGCAGCTTTCGGACGGTCGGGTAAGACGCGATATTGCGGAGAAGTTTTCGAGCATGCTCGAACTGACAGCGCAACGGCAAGCTCCGTGGATTCTGCACGATTTTCAGTGGAATAAGGAATTTATTACTGAGTTGATTTCACAACATCGAGCGGGTCAAACGATGGTGGAATTGATGATGCAGCAGGTCGGCGGTGGAGACCTTTGTATTTTGACGGAACGGGAGCTGTACAGGCGAGCTACCGGAATAACCGCAGAGGTGTGGACATATGACGCCATGCTCGCCAGTAGTTCCTAGCGGGAGTGTCTGAGCGCTGAGCAGCTTAAGGCGCTCTACTGCAGCGCCGAGGTCAGGCGCATGACGTTGTCCACGTAGCGGCGCAGCAGGCCGCGCTTGTTCCACTCTTCAAGGGTCAGCTCGTGGCAGACCTTCTTGTAGTTAATGGCCAGCTGGGTGAAATGCTCGATGAGGTCGCCCTTGGCCACGAGCATGGTGGACTCATAGTTGAGGCCGAAGGAGCGCATGTCCATGTTGGAGGAGCCGAACATGCACAGCGGATCGCGGTTCGGCAGGTTCGGATCCGCCAGCATGAACTTCGAGTGCAAGACAAACGGTTCAGGAAACTGGAAAATGCGCACGCCTGCTTCCAGAAGGGCCTGGTAGTAGGAGGACTGCGCGTGGTCGACCATGAACTGGTCAGCTTTCTTCGAGACCAGGAGATGGACCTCCACGTCGCGGTAGCAGGCGGTGGTGACGGCTTCGAGCAGGGACTCGTCCGGGATGAAGTACGGTGAGCACATCACCAGCTTCTCCTTGGCATGGTGTACCACAGAGTTGAACATGCGCAGGTTCGGCTCAGTGGTGTAACCGGGACCGGAGGGGACAAGCTGGAGGTGGTTGGCATCGGGCGTCACAGCATCGTCATAAGGCTGCATGTCCAGGGAAAGCTGTTCCTCGGACTCCAAGTACCAGTCCACCGCGAAGACGGCGGCCAGGGAGGTGACTGCCGGGCCCGTGATTTCCACCATGTAGTCAATCCACGCGCGGTCCTTGGTCTTGTACTGGCGTTTGATCATGTTCATCGAGCCGAGGAAACCCGTGTGACCATCAATGACCACGATCTTGCGGTGGTTGCGCAGATCGGGGCGGCGGAAACGGCCCTTGTGTAGCTGTAGCGGCAGCATGAGGTGCCATTCCACGCCAATCTCCGTCAAGCGCTTGCCCAGGGAAAAGTAGCCCTTGTACTTGTAGCTTCCAATCTGGTCCAGCAACAGCTTGACCTCCACGCCGCGCTCGCGGGCGCGCTTGAGGGACTGGAAGAAGACATCCGTGACCTCGTCCCAGGACTGGATGTAGATCTCAACGAGCACGTATTTCTCGGCGCGATCCACAGCCCGTGCCATGGCCATGATGGCCTCGTTATAGGAAGCATGAAGCCCCTTGTTGTGTCCAATGAGTGCCGGGTGCCCGGTGAGGTTGCGGTTGAGCTGGATAAGTGACTCGATTTCTGGGGACAACCTGCCCTTCGGGTGGTTCGGTGTGGAGGCGGTGACGTCAGCTATCAGCGCGTTGGCCTCTTGTTGAATGCGGTGACGCCGCCGGTTGATGTAGGGCGAGCCCATGAGCAAGAACAGGGGCAGGCCTACGATGGGCAGCACGAGAATGGCCAGCAACCAGGCGGTAGAGCTGGATGGCCGGCGGCCTTCGGGGACGACGCCGATGGCGACAATCTTGATGCCATAGTCAAGGATGAGCAACGCCAACTGCCATGCAGAGAGATCAATATTCAGGCTCATATTTGCCTACCGCACCGAGTCGAAATCAGGAACGTCGAAATCAGCAATGAGTGGCACATGGTCTGAGGTTTTATCACCCGCACGTTCCACCAGATCCACCTGGGCGCCCTGCACGAGCTCGGCCAAGGGGGCGGTGGCCAGCTGGAAGTCAATCCGCATGCCTTCGTTCTTCTGGAAGCGCAGGGACTTGTAATCGAAGTAGGTCCAACGCTCTTTCTCCGTGAAGCGGCGAGTGACCTCTTCCAAGCCGGCCTCTTCAAGCATCTGGAAGGCCGCGCGCTCCGGTTCGGTGACATGAGTCTTGCCGCGGAACAGGCTCATGTCCCACACGTCCTCATCGCGTGGGGCAATGTTGAAATCGCCCGTGAGCAGCAGCTTCGACTGCGCGCGGGTCTCCACATAGCGCGCGAGCGCGTAGAGGAACTGCAGCTTGTAGTCGTAGTGCGGGTCAGTCATTTCGCGCCCATTTGGGATGTAGAGCGACCAGATTTCGATTCCGCGGATGCGCGCAGATACCGCTCGGGCCTCGCGCTTTTGCTCCTGTGCCGGGTCCTTGTGAAACCCGGGCTGGCCGGGGAAGAAGGTCTGGACCTCGTCCGGCTCGTCCTTGGACACAATGGCTACGCCATTCCACTGGTTCAGACCGTGGCTGGTGACGTGGTAGCCGGCCTCCTCGAAGGGCGCGCGGGGAAACTTCTCATCCGACACCTTGGTTTCCTGAAGACAGAGCACGTCGATATCGTGCTTGGCCAGCAGATCCACCGCGCGGCCGACGCGGGTGCGGACGGAGTTGATGTTCCACGAAGCGATGCGCATGTGAATCAGGGTACTTGAGCAACGCGGCAGGCGTAACGGTGGCGGTGCTGCTCCAGGAAGCCGAGCTTCTCGTAGAGACCAATCCCGGCTACGTTGTGCGCCACGACCTGCAGGTAGGCCTTCTGTGCGCCGTGCTCCTTGCCCCACGCCAGCATGTGCGCGCCGAGCGCTGTTCCCAGCCCCTTGCGCCGCCAGCCTTCAGCCACCTCAACGGCCGAGTAGCCTAACCACAGCGTGCCATCGCCGGATTCGGTGAGCGTGCCGCGCGTAATGGCAATTGTTTCGCCCGCGTCGGACAGCAGGCGGCCAAAGCCCATCGTGCCGTCAATGTGGCTGCGCAGATACTCCAACGCCAGTGGTGGGAGTGACTGACCGCGGAAATGGTAAAGGCTGAGCCACTCGGGGTCGGGTTGCTTGTCGACGACAAAGTGGACGTCGCTAAGCTCCGGCAACTCCCCGAGCTCCCGCACCATGACCAGGATCTCCGGCTCCAAGGACCACGCCTCGGGCGAAGCCGCGATGAGCTTCTCGGCAGGATTGCCAATGCGCTCCGGGATGGCCAGGCGCGTGGGCAGGTCATGGCGGGCATAGAAAGCGTCGATCTCCTCGATGGGCACCGGCATAAAGCCCGCCGAGGGGCCCAGGGGAATGGCCGAGTTGGAGCGTCCCGTCACGCCGTCACCAGCGCGCATGAGCCACTGGCTATCGGCGGTCCACGTGTGCTCCTTGCCCGGGAAGGCGGCGGCGGTGGCGACCTCGACGGCGCGGATATCGGAATTGCGCACCGTGCGCGGCGAGAGGCGCTTAATAATCTTGAGCTGCTCCTGCGGGATCTCTACTGCCTCCAGCGAGGAGGGGTATCCGCCCACCTCCTGTGGGCGGATGACCAGTGGATCCACGCTCACCACGTGGCCAATGACATCGCTGTGAACCCCGCCAAAATCGCGCCGGGCCACAACGCGCTCGCCCACGGAGACGGCGTCGGAGCGGAAAATGCGGGACATTAGTCGTCGTGCCCGAAAGGATCCTCGTCCTCGCCTGGAACCCAGGTCAGGCCCGCTTCGGTCCACCCGTTGCGCTTAATGGTCTTCTTGGCCTGGCGCTTGTAGCGGCCGGTGAGAACGTCGGTGTAGACGAAACCATCAAGGTGGCCGGTCTCGTGCTGCAGCATGCGCGCGAAGAAACCGTAGCCCTCGATGGAGATGTCTTCGCCCTTTTCATTCTTGCCGGTCACGCGCGCCCAGTCGGCACGGCCGGTGGGGAAGCCCTCGCCAGGAACGGAGAGGCAGCCTTCGTCCTCGGTGCCATCATCGGCCGGCATGGTTTCTGGGATTTCGGAGGTCTCCAGAACGGGGTTGATGACGCAGCCGCGGCGCATGCCGCCCTCCGGCAGCTCGGTGCCGTCGGGCCCGTCGGTGTCGGGGCAGTGATAGACAAAGAGGCGCTTGTTTACGCCAACTTGGTTGGCGGCCAAACCAACGCCGTGCGCGGCGTCCATGGTTTCGTGCATGTCCGCGATGAGCTCCTGCAGCTCGGGGGAGTCAATGGCTTCGGTCACGGGCTCGGTCGGATTGTGGAGGACCGGGTCGCCGTGGATAACGATGGGGCGAATAGTCATGGCATACAGTTTAAGCATGCAGTCCCTGTCAGACCTAGACGCCGCCATTTTGGAGTTCGAGTCCCACGCTCCGCGTGATATCAGTGCCAAGGAGGAGGCCATCCGCGCGCAGTTGGATATGTCACCGGTGCGTTATCATCAGCGCCTCAATGTGCTTCTCGACGCCCCAGCGGCCCACGCGTCCCACCCTCTCCTCGTCACGCGCCTTCGCCGGCTTCGGGATGCCCGCGAGGACGTTCGCCGCGCCGCGCCGCGCTAAGCAATCCACGCTACGCCCGTTGCAGATACTAGAGTTTCCTGTGTGACTAATGTGAATCCGGAAAACTCTGCTTCGTCCGTTAACGGCGCGCGCCCCGCCGCCGATTCCACCGACCCTGCTGCAGCTGGCGTCAACCCTGATGCTCGCGCTGGAGATCCAGTTGCCGCACCGGCTACTGCATCGGCTGCCGCACCAGCTGCCGCACCGGCTGAGGCGCCAGCCGCCGAGCCTGTCGCTGCGGGTACTGATGCCGGCGCTGCCGCAGCACCCGCCACTAAGCTGCCCGTCCGTGGCCTCGCCATGGTGCTCATCGCCGTGGCCGTGATGTTGGGCATGTGGGCCCTCTATGCCATGACCTCGGATAACTCCGAGAACGTTGCCGAGGATGGCGGCAATAACGATTCCGCCGTTTCAGGTCCCGCCAACGGTGGCGCCGAAGGCGAGGGACAGGGCGGCCAGGCGGGCGCCGGCAACAAGGATGCCGGCGCGGCTGGCGGCGCGGCTGGCGCCGATGCTGATAAGGACGGCAACGCAGCAGGCAGCGACGCCAAGAAAGACTCCGGCAAGGATACTGATGCGGCCGGCGGTGACGCCGATGCCGGTCAGGATGCTGCTGCCGAAGGCGACGACGCCGCTGAGCGCGACGGTGCCGCGGCAGACCGCGAACAGGCCGATATCCCGGTCAACGTCTACAACAACTCCGGCCGCGCCAACTTCGCCGCCGATGAAGCCGAGCGCCTGAAGTCCCAGAACTTCAAGGTTTCCGAGGTAGGCAACCTGAGCGGCGAGGTTCTCGTTGCACCGCAGACCACCGTCTACTACCCGGAGGGTGACGCCGCCGCGGAGAACCTGGCCAAGGAGCTTGCTGCCCAGTACTACGGCGGTAGCGTCCCAGGCGGTGCCATCGCGCCCTACCCGGCCGAGCTGATCGGTGATTACACCAAGGGTGACGCCGTCGTCGTGGTCCTCGCCGTGCCGCAGGCTTAAGGAATAAAATCTTATTAAATTCATCCGCTCGACAGATAAGATGAGTGGGTGAATATTCCGGAAGAGAACTTCGCCCGCTCCCTCGAGCCAACACTTGGGGTTGAGTGGGAGGTAGCCCTCGTAGATCCAGTGACCTGGGATCTCGTGCCGCGTGGCGCGGAGCTCATCGACTCCGTCCGTGCCGCCCACCCTGATATCCACTTGGAGAAAGAGTTTCTCCAGAACACCGTGGAACTGGTCACTGGGGTCTGTCGGACCGTGCCGGAGGCGATGGGGGACTTGGGGGCGTCGCTCAGCGCAGTGCGTGAGGCGGCCACCGCTATGGACGTGCGTCTGTGGGCCTCCGGCGGGCACCCCTTCACCGATTTCCGGAAGAACCCCGTCTCCAACAAGGCAAGCTACTCCGAAATCATCAACCGCACCCAGTACTGGGGGCAGCAGATGCTGCTGTGGGGCACGCACGTGCACGTGGGCATTCGCCACGAAGACCGCGTGTGGCCCATCATCAACGCGCTGATGACGAAGTACCCGCACCTGCTGGCCATCTCTGCGTGCTCCCCGGCATGGGAGGGCCTCGATACCGGCTATGCCTCCAATCGCACGATGCTGTACCAGCAGCTGCCCACTGCCGGCATGCCCTATCAGTTTGAGAACTGGACACAGTGGCAGTCCTACATGCGTGACCAGGCCATTTCGGGTGTTATCAACCACACGGGCTCGATGCATTTCGATATCCGCCCGGCCTCCAAATGGGGCACGATTGAGGTGCGCATCTCTGACGCCACCTCCAACCTGCGCGAGCTCTCCGCCATCGTAGCGCTGACTCACTGTCTGGTGGTGCACTTTGACCGCATGCTGGATGCCGGCGACACGCTGCCGACACTCCAGCCATGGCACGTGGCAGAAAACAAGTGGCGCGGCGCGCGCTATGGCATGGACGCGCTGGTCATCACGTCGCGCGAGACCGACGAGCGGTGGGTCAAGGACGAGCTGGCGGACATGCTAGAGGAGCTCGCGCCGCTATCCCAGGAGCTGGGCTGTGCCCGCGAGCTGCAGCTAGTCCAAGAAATCATCGACTCGGGTGCGGGCTACCAGCGGCAGCGCCGCCTCTACGAGGAGACCGGCAGCTGGCAGAAGGTGGTCAAGGCCACCGCAGATGAGATGGAGCAGCTGCTGCCACTTTAAGCCTGAGGTGGACGATATGGGTATTGATATCGCTACTGCTTCGACGCCGGAACTGCCGTTCCAGCCTTGTAGCGCGGGGCGATGAAGCCCCACAGGGCGTAGGCAGCGATGAAGAGCACGCAGGACAGAGTCCACAGGGACGTTGCCCACGGCTGGAAGGACTCGAGGGTGTCGAGGTTCGCGGAGGACATGGTAAACCACACCGGCACCGACATGAACGGCAGCGACACCACGACAAGCGCTGCCAGCGCTGCCAGGCCGGCGAGCTGCTCACCGAACTTGCCGGACACACGCGCGCCCACCGCCTGGTTCACCGTCACGAAGACCAAGACCGCAAAGGGGATGGTCCACACGAAGTGGTGGTACCAAGAAAACGGGGACACCAAGCAGGTGCTCAGGCCCGTCAGAGCGAAGGCTGCGGTACGGTTGCCCCGCTTGTAGGCCGTGCGCAGCGCCAGGCAGGTGAGCACGAAAACGGTGAGGACGGCCAGGAGCCACCACATACCGCCGTCGATGCCCAGAACGCGGAACATCAGCGAGCGCAGCGACTTCGCACCGGGGTTGGCATGCTCGCCCACGCGGGAGGAGTTGAACATGGCATCGGTCCAGAAGTCCAGAGCATCCGGAACGAAGATGAAGCCCAGCACCACCGTCACCAGGAAGGTGACGATGGAGCCGACCGCAGCCCACCAGCGCTTTTCAAAGAGCAGCGCCAAGCCCATGTAGGCCGGGGTGAGCTTGATGCCCGCCGCCAAGCCGATACCCACGCCGGGGAGGCGGCGCTTCATCGGCAGGAAGTCAAGGGCCACGAGGAGCATGAGGAAGACATTGATCTGTCCGTAGTACAGCGAACCGTGCATCGACTCGTTCGCCGGCGTCAGTGCCGTCAGCAGAACCGCAACGACAATGGCTGCAGGGCTGAGCTTGATGCCGCGCTCGCGGAAAATCATCACCACAATCGCCAGCACTGCCAGGAACATGAGTGCCGGCCAGAGGATGGTCAACGCGCCCTCGCTAAAGAAGGGCAGAACCTGGAAGAGGATGCCGGCGAAGGGTGGGTAGGTGAAGGGGAATTCGTAGATATAGGGGGCGTCGTACAGCAGCCCGCCCGCGTTGAGGTCTGCGCCCGCCATGCGGTAAATGGCCAGGTCAAAGGGGAGGATGTAGGTGAACGCTTTGTGGCCGTCGAACTGGATGATGCGGTAGACCATCACCGCGATGCCCAGTGCCAGGACAGTACACAGTGTGGGGATGCCCTGCAGCTTCTTCACGTGAATTCTCCTCGGCCGATGAAAGGTGTCCCTAGGAGAATATAGTAGGGGCCTTTCATCGAAGGGGAACGAACCACCGTTAACTACTTGCGGCGCATGGAGCGCGTAGCCGGGTGTTCGTTGCGCGACATGGACTCCGCGGGGCCGTAGAGGCCTTCTCGGCGAGCGATACGCGAGGTCCGCTGGGCCGTCACCGGGCTGGTGATCATGGCAAAGAGCACGAGCAGGATGAGAATACCCAAGTCGCCGCGCTCAGCCACGCTGAAGTCCTCCGAGCCCGTCACCTTGATGAGCGCGCCCAGGATGGTGAAGATGAGCCCGGTCGTCTGCGGTTTCGAGATGGCATGTACGCGCGCCATGGTGTCGCTGAACCTCGCGACGCCGATCGCTGCCGCCAACGTGAGAATCGAGCCGGCGAGGATGAGGATGATCGAGAGGACATCGGCAATCAGTGCGTAACTCATGAATCCCTCTTCCTGAAACGTGTCACGGATACCGTGGAGATGAAACCCAACAGCGCCACGACGAGCATCGCGTTGGATACCGTGGTGTCCAGGCTCCAGCAGATGTAGGTGGCCATGGCGCATTGGAACATGGCCACGAAACCGTCCATGGCCACGAGCCGGTCGAGCGAGTTTGGCCCGACCACGATGCGCCACGTCGTGATGAGGAAGGCCACCACGAGGAAGCCAGCAGCCACGGTGAGCAGGATGTTATAGAGTCCCGTATCCATTAGAGGTGGCTCCTTTCAAAGATGGCAATCATGTCCGCCTCCAGTTTGCGCACGGCAGCGATTTCGCGCTCGAGGTGGCCTTCGGAGTCGGCGTTGAGCAGGTGGATGGTGAGCATGCGGTTCGCAATATCGATATCGGACACCGTACCGCCCGGCTGCAGGTTATACAGGCTCACTGCCAGCGAGAGAACGAACTCATTTTCCACGCGCATCGGCACTTTCACAATCGCGGTCTTCGGTACCGCCTGTGGGCGCACAGCCAGCCACCCAACCTTGACGGAGGCCTCCAGCAGCTCCACGAACCAGCCGGCAGCGAAGCGTACAAGTTTGCCCCAACTCACCGACATCCCCGCCACGGGCATGGCCGGAAGCGGCAGGGCCAGCACGATGAACAGGCCTACCAGCAGGCCGCCGACGAGGTTCGCCACGGTCACCTCGCCCATGAGCAGGCACCACATGACCACAATCCACACCACAAACCACGGATGGAAGCGGTGCTTGATCCCGGAAAGCTTCATCGTGCTACCTCCTTCTCATCGTCGTCCACGTGGGTGGGCAGGGGAGCCGTCACGCTTTCCGACGTCACCCTCGTCGGCGCCGCCGGCAGCGGCTCCGGCAGGGGATTGTTGCGGTTCTCCAGCGAGTCCGCACCGCTGTCGTAGCGATCCTTCGGGTCGAGGTGGCGGGTCGGGTCATCAGAAGAATCACCCAGAACGGCGTAGCGGTAGATGGAATCATCCTGGGCTGACGTCGCGGCGCGGGTGGTGACACCGGAGATGGGGCCCGCCAGGAAACTCATGGATACCGAGGCGATCACCAGCAGGGAGGTAGAGGCTAGCATGCCAAAGGGCAATCGTCCGACGTCGTCGCGTTCCTCCAACTCGACGTATTCGGTGACCTCCGCGAGCGGGGAGGGCCGGGCCATCGCAAGGTGACCTTCAGGGGCATCGGCGCGGTCACGCAGGAAGCCCTTGGCCCATACCAGCACCATGACGTAGAGGGTCAGCAGCGAGGTCACCACGGCACCGCCGATGAGCACCCAGGAGAGCCAGGAGCCTTCGTTGGCGCCGGCCTGCAGGAGCATGACTTTGCCCAGGAAGCCGGAGAAGGGCGGGATACCGCCGAGGTTGATCGCCGGGATGAAGTACAAGATGGCGATGAGCGGTGCGGTGTAGATAAGCGAGCCGAGTCGGCGCAGCGAGGAGGTACCGGCCTGGCGCTCAATGAGCCCCACGACAAGGAAGAGTGCGGTTTGCACCAGAATGTGGTGCACGGCGTAGAAAATGGCACCAGACAGTCCCTGCGCGGTGCCCAGAGCAACGCCGAAAACCATGTATCCGATGTGGCTGACCAGGGTAAAAGACAGCAAACGCTTGATATCAGATTGGGCGATAGCGCCTAAGATACCCACGAGCATCGTTGCCAGCGCGACCCACATGAGCAGGCCGTCGAGCCCGCCATCGGTGAAGATGGAGGTACGTGCGCGAATGATGGAATAGACGCCGACCTTGGTCAGCAGACCCGCGAACACCGCGGTGACGAGCGACGGCGCCGTGGGGTAGGAATCCGGAAGCCAGGCATCGAGCGGGAAAATGGCGGCCTTAATGCCAAAGGCAATGAGCAGCACGGAGAAAACCGCGGTGCGCGTTCCCGCCGGTACGTCCTCCATACGTATGCCAATCTGCGCCATGTTCATCGTGCCCACCGTGGCGTAGACATAACCCAAGGCCAGCACGAAGATGAGCGAGGAGGCCATGGACACCATGACGTAGCCCACGCCGGCGCGCACACGCGCTTGGGAGGCTCCTAGGGTGAGCAGCACGTAGGAGGCCACGAGGAAGATCTCGAATCCGACGTACAGGTTGAACAAGTCACCCGCCAAGAAGGACACGTTCACGCCCATGGTGAGCAGCATGTACGTCGGCAGGAAGACCGCCACCGGCTGGTCCTTCGTGCCATCGCGCACACCCTGTGAGATGGCATACCACATCACGGAGAACAGGACGACGGAGGAGGTGAAGAGCATGACCGTTGACAAGCGGTCAGCCACCAGCGTGATACCCACCGGTGCATCCCAGCCGCCCACCTGCAGGGTCTGAATTCCGGCGGTATCTGCGATGAAGATCAATGCGGCATTCACCGTGGCCATCGTCAGCAGGGAGAAGAAAGCAATGCGACGCTGGGCGTTAACGCTGCGCGCACACAGAATGGCCAAGACGGCAGCTAATGCCGGAATGATGATCGGCAGTGGAATGAGGTAGCTGACGTAAGGCAGCAACGCTCGTACGAGCGCCGCGATGGTCTCAGTCATCGGTGGCCTCCTTTACGGGAGCCTCAAAGACGGTGGGGCCAAACTTATCGCCTTCCTTGGTGGCGCGGCCGGTGGTCGGATCGTTAGAGGCATCGTGGTCAGGTGCGGCGGAGGCATTACCTGGGCGTGAGGCCATGGCCGCAATGGCGGTGTCCTCCGTGTCATCCTCAATGACGTCAGCACTACGGTAACGGTACTGGCGGTACGCCAAGGTGAGGATGAAGCCGGTCAGTGCCATGGAGATCACGATGGCGGTGAGGATCATGCCCTGCGCCAGTGGGTCGGCGATCTGCTCACCGTAGGGTGCGGAACCGCGGCCGTCGATAGGCGGCGAGCCCGCCTGGCCGCCGGCCATGAGCATGAAGAGGTTGGCGCCGTTGCCCAGCAACAGAATGCCCAGCAGCATCTTGGTCATCGCGCGATCCAGCATGAGGTAGACCCCAGCGCCGCAGAGCGTGCCGGCGGCCAGCAGAAGCATCAGATTGGCATCCATTAGGCGCGCTCCTTCTCTTTCGCTTGTTCCTTCGCCTTGGTGCGGCGCGCCAGCGAGCGGGCTCGGTCACGGGCGCGCTGCTTACGCATCTCTTCTTCCTGGTCAAGTTTCGCACCCAAAGAGGAGAGGACGTAGAGTGTGAGGCCCACGACGATGAGGTAGACGCCGGCGTCGAAAAGCAGCGCCGACGGCAGCGAGACATCCCCGATGAGAGGAATGCCCACCTTTGTGTAGGCCGTGGTCAGTGGCGGGTGCCCAAAGAACAGTGGGGTGACCACCGCACCGAGGGAGAGCAGCAAGCCCACTGCCATGGTGCGGCCGCCGTCGAGAGGCAGCGCCTCATCGAGCTCCGCGCGCCCGCCCGCAAGGTAGCGCAGGATGAGCGCCAAGGCCGCGACCAGGCCACCGGCGAAACCGCCGCCGGGGGCGTTGTGGCCGCTGAAGAAAAAGTAGAACGACAGCACAATCATGGAGGGGAACAGGAGGCGCGTGCTCACATCCACCATGAGGGAACGGTTGAGAGCCTTCTCAGATTCCACCTCCGCGGCCAGCCAACGGCGGCCAGTGGCGCGGAGGATGGGGCGGCGCGACTCACGAGCGAAACTTTGCGTGCGGTAAATGAGCGAGGCAATACCCGTGGCCGCGATGATGAGAACCGTGATTTCGCCGAAGGTATCCCACGCGCGCAGGTCCACGAGCAGGACGTTGACGGTGTTCGCGCCGTGGCCAATCTCCTTGGCCAACTCTGGCATGTACTGCGAAATAGGCTCCTCGCGGCGTGCGTTGACGGCGAACATGCCCACGACGGTCACGGTCAGGCCGACGCCCACGGCAAGCCAGGCGCGCAGGCGCCCCACCTTGGGGTCCTGCTTCCACTCGGTATTGGCTGGCATGCGGCGCAGAACCAGCATGAAGAGCACCATGATGATGGTTTCCACGAGTAGCTGGGTCAGGGCCAAGTCCGGTGCGCCGTGCAGGGCGAAGATGAAGGACAATGCGTAGCCGGTGACACCCACAACGATGACTCCGGAGAGACGGTTATCCAGCACCGTGGCACCCACCGCGGCGATGATAATGATGGAGGCGGCGATGGCCTGCCAGGGGTTCTCGGCCACAATCATGTGAACGTTGGTGAGGTCACCGTTAATCAGCATGACCATGGGAAGCACCATGAGGGTGGCAAAAATGACCGTCAGGTTGAACTGCAGCGAACCGCGCTGGGTGGACGCGGTGGTGCGCAGGGAGAGCTGGCGCAGGGAGTTGATGATGGCGTCGTACGCCTTGTCCGCCGAGCCCAGCGCGGGGTAGGTGAATTGCGCCTTGCTGAGGGCTTGGCGCTGCCAGTGCATGAGCGCACCGGCGGCGACAATCACCGCAGACAGGAGAAGCGCGATGGTCCAGCCGTGCCAGAGCGCCAGGTGGGAGGCCTCCTCCACACCGAAGGTGTTGTCGAGGTGTTGCGTGATGCCGTGTGACAGGGGAGTGGGCAGCAGGCCAAAGAAGATGGTGAGCAGGGTCAGCGCCGCCGGCGGGATCCACAGGAACGGGCCTACCGGGTGCATCTCGGCGACGGCCTCGGAGGGCTCCTCCTGGCCCTTGGATGCGAAGGCTCCCCACAGGAAGCGCAGCGCGTAGGCCATGGTCAGCGCCGAACCCGCAACAACGGCCACCAGCAGCATGTTGCGGGGCATGCCGACGAGCAGGTCCTCACCCATGATGGCCTCCAGCGTGGCCTCCTTCGCCACGAAGCCCAGCAGTGGTGGGATTCCAGCCATCGACATCGCCGGAATGATGGCGAGGAGATACAGCGCGGGTTTCTTCTTGCCCAGGCCCGCCAGCTTATCGATGTCCCTCGTTCCCGCCGCATGGTCAATGGCACCGACGATCATGAAGAGCGCGGCCTTAAAAAGGGAATGCGCGATAGTGAGCGCGAGGCCTGCCTGCATCGCTTCGCGTGAGCCAATGGCGATGATGGCGGTGATGAAGCCCAACTGGGAGACAGTGCCGTACGCCAGGATGAGCTTGAGATCACGCTGCTTGAGTGCCATCCAGCCGCCGAGCAGCATGGTGAACGCGCCCAGCGGGAGCACGACGAGGTGCCACGTGGAGATGTCGTGCATGGAGGGCGCCAGGCGGGCGACGAGATAGATGCCAGCCTTGACCATGGCGGCGGAGTGCAGGTAGGCCGACACCGGGGTCGGGGCGGCCATGGCGCCCGGCAACCAGAAATGCGCCGGGGCGATGGCAGATTTCGACAGAGCTCCGCAGAGAATCAGCACGATGGCCACCGTGAGGTACGGCGTGTTCGCCAGCTGGTCGGTGGCCGCTATTGCGGTGAAGGACCACGCACCGGTCTGGCGGCCCAGCAGGACGATTCCCATGAGCATGGTCAAACCACCGAGTGCGGTGACCATCAGAGCTTGCTGCGCGGCACGGCGCGAGGAAGCGCGCTCGCCGTAATAGCTCACCAGCAGGAAAGAGAGCAGGGAGGTAATTTCCCAGAAGACGTACAGCAGCAGAAAGTTATCCGCAATGACCAGGCCAAACATGACCGTGGCAAAGCCCACCATCTGCCCACCGAATAGCGCGAGACGGCGCCGTGACTGGTCAAAATAGCCCCAGCAGTAGACCAGTACCAAAGCGCCTACGCCGAGGATGATGAGGCTGAATAACGCGGACAGCGCATCCATGCGAAAACTAATATCGAGGTGCGCGGCCGGCATCCATTCGGCGTCGAAGGCCAACTGGTTGCCATCACGAAGCGTGCCGTCAGTGAGCTGACGTAGAACCCAGAAGAACCCGACGGCGGGCACAATGGCGAGAAGGCCGAAGGCTCGGCGGCCGAGATAAAAGATGAGAAATGGAGCGACGATGGTGGTGATCACCAAGGCGCTGAAGAGAGTGAGCACGGCGGTTGCGGGGGCGTCCTTTCCAAACGTGGGACGGGGGCTACACCCACCGCAATGGCAGGCATTGGCTAGTGCTCACCCTACAGAGTGGAACTCCAGTTTTCACTTTTTCTGTTCACACAGTTATATCTGTGTGCTCTGCGCTCCTTAAGCGAAGCGCTGAAGGAAGAGCGCCTCGGCGATGGCGATCTTTTCAATCTCGTTCGGGTCGACCGACTCGTTGGCGGAGTGGATGGTGCACTGCGGCTCCTCGACGCCAAAGAGCGCAATCTCCGCGTTCGGGTGCTTCTGCTGCAACTCCACGGTCAGCGGGATGGAGCCACCCATGCCCTGGGTGATGGTCTCACCGTCATAAGCCTCGCCCAGGCACTCGCCGAGGAGCGCCACAGCAGGCTTGGTCGGGTCGGTCTCGAAGCCCAGGTTGGCCTCCAGGATGGTCACCTCGATGTGGGCGCCGAAGGGGACGTGCTTCTTAAGGTGCTCCGCCAGGGCTTCGGCCGTGGTGCGCGGATCCATGGTGGCCGGGGTTCGCAGGTTGATGTTGGCCTCCGCGGTGGCAGGGATAGCGTTGACGGCTTCGGAAACCGGGGTAGAGGTAAAACCAGTGATGGTCACGGCCGGGCGTGCCCAAATCATGTCGGCGATGGCGGTGGCGCCAGCCGGGTCCTTCGCGCCCATGATCTCCGTGCCCTCGAGCATTTGGGCATCGGCGCGGAAATCTTCCTCCGTGTAGGCGGTGTCCTGGCCCTCGGCCAGCGGCCAGGTGCTGGCACAGTCGACGCCGTCGATAGTCGTGCGGCCGTACTCATCTGTGAGGGAGTCGAGGGTGCGCATGAGTGCCTTGACAGCATCCGGGGCTGCGCCACCGAACTGGCCTGAGTGCACCGCGGAGTTGAGGGTCGACACCTTGACGTTGATCTGGGAGCCACCGCGCAGGGACGTGGTGAGCGTCGGGACGCCAGCCTTGGCGTTGCCGGCATCGGCAATGAGGATGGCGTCGGCAGCAAAAAGCTCCGGGCGCTCCTCGATGAGCGCAGACAGGCCCTCGCCGCCGCGCTCCTCTGAACCCTCGATGAGGACGGTGAGGTTGAGGTCGGTGCCACCGGCCGCATCCAGGGCGCGCAGGGCGGCGAGGTGCATGGCCACGTTGCCCTTGCAGTCAGCGGCGCCGCGTCCGTACCAGCGGCCATCGCGCTCAGTGAGCGTAAACGGATCGGAGTCCCACGCCTCCGGGTTACCGGCTGGCACCACGTCATAGTGGGAGTAGAGCAGCACCGTCTTCGCGCCCTCCTTGCCGGGGCGCTTGGCGACGATCGCTGTGGAACCATCGGCGGTAGTGATGGCTTCGGGGGTGAAACCGGCGTCGGCAAGCGTGGCGTGAACCCACTCCGCTGCTTTCGCGGTCTGATCTTCCAGACCCGGCTCATTGTGGACAGAGTTGAAGGAGACCAGCTCCTTGAGCTGGCCGAAGATGGTCTCGCGGTCGTTGGTCACAAAATCAGAAATGTTGGTCATGCCCTCCAACCTACTCGCCTCCTAAAATCGGTCTATTGAACAGTAGGGAGTAATATATACCCGGTTCGAGTACGTATTCCTTAGAAAGGACCTTTCATGGCGACGACGACCGCCGAGGGTTCCCAGTCCACACTTCGCGAGCTCACGCTTCGCGGCATCATCATTGGTGGGCTTATCACTCTGATCTTCACCGCCGCGAACGTGTACCTGGGTCTCAAAGTGGGCCTGACGTTCGCCACCTCCATCCCCGCAGCCGTGATTTCCATGGCGGTACTGCGTCGCTTTGCCGGGCACAATGTTAAAGAAAACAACATCGTGCAGACCATCGCCTCGGCGGCTGGCACGCTCTCTGCCATCATCTTCGTCCTGCCTGGCCTGGTCATGGTGGGCTACTGGCAGGGCTTTTCCTTCGTCGATACAGCCGCGGTGTGTGCCATCGGCGGTGTCCTCGGCGTCATGTATTCCATCCCTCTGCGCCGCGCGCTGGTGACCGGCTCCGATCTGCCGTACCCAGAAGGCGTAGCTGCGGCTGAGGTCCTCAAGGTGGGCGATAGCACCGGCACGGAAGGCGAGGCTGCACACGAGGAGAACACGAAGGGGCTGCACGTTATCCTCTTCGGCGGCATCCTGTCCGCCATTATGGCGCTGCTCGCCGCGATGAAGGCCGCGGCCTCTGAGGTTGCTGCCTACTTCAAATTGGGTGCCGGTGCCACGACGCTGGGTACGTCTCTGTCCTTGGCGCTCATCGGCGTGGGCCACCTCGTTGGATTGGCCGTGGGTATCGCCATGCTCGTGGGCGTGGTCATCTCCTACCTCTTCTTGCTGCCGATCTTTACCAGCGGTGAGGGGCTGGGTGATCCGGCCACTGTGATGGAGACCGTTGATACGGTCTTCTCCGGCCAGATCCGCTTCGTCGGTGTGGGCACCATGGCGATTGCCGCCATCTGGACGCTCATCAAGATCGCTGGCCCGATTGCTAAGGGTATGGCCGAGTCCTTCGCGTCGTCCCGTAACCGCAAGGACGGTCAGCAGGTCGACGTCGTGGAGCAGGACATTCCCGCTCCCTACGTCATCGGCACGATCATCGTGCTGATGTTCCCGATTGGCCTGCTGCTGTGGAACTTCGTCCGCGGCACCGATATCCATGATCACATGGCTGTTCTCATCGCGGTCTCCGTGCTTTTCACCCTCTTGGTGGGCCTTATCATTGCCTCGGTCTGTGGTTACATGGCAGGTCTTATCGGCGCCTCTAACTCGCCGATTTCCTCCATCGGCATCATCGCCGTCATCGTCGCGGCTCTCATCATCGCGGCCGTGACCCGCGGAACCGACGCTGAGCCGCTTTCGCTCGTGGCCTACACGCTGTTCACCGCGGCCATCGTCTTCGGTATCGCCACCATTTCCAATGACAACCTCCAGGACCTCAAGACCGGTCAGCTTGTGGGCGCTACCCCGTGGAAGCAGCAGGTAGCACTCATTATTGGTGTCCTCTTTGGTTCTCTGGTCATCCCGCCGATTCTGCAGATTATGCTGACCGGTTTCGGCTTCCAAGGCATGGAGGGCGCCGGTGAGGATGCCCTGGCTGCCCCGCAGGCAGCGCTGATGTCCTCGGTGGCATCCGGCATCTTTGATAACTCCCTTCCGTGGAATCTCATTGGCCTAGGCGCAGCCATCGGCGCGGTCATCATCGTCATCGACGAATGCCTGCGCCACTTCACCGGCAAGCACTCCTTGTCACCGTTGGCCGTGGGCATGGGCATGTACCTGCCGGCTGCCATCACCATCGTGGTGCCGACTGGTGCACTCTTGGGCTACTTCTACAACCGCTGGGCCTCCCGCCAGTCCAACCCGGACTTCAGCAAGCGCATGGGTACCCTGTTGGCCACCGGCCTCATCGTTGGTGAGTCCCTATTTGGTGTGCTTAATGCCGGCATCATTGCGGCGTCGGCAGGCGAATCCCCGCTGGAAATCTTTAGTGGTGGCACCGCTGCCAACGTCATCGGCATCATTCTCTTTGTTGCAGGCATCGCCGCGGCGTACACGTGGACCTCGAAGAAGGCGGCTTCTTAAACTCACGGTTCATTAATCATGACGGGCGGTACCTTTGTGTGCGGGCGGTGCGGAAGCACCGCCCGTTCGCTTATAGCGTTCGTGTTGAACCTTGCAGTCGACGGGGCTGAGTGCCAGAATGGTCGCTAGCACTTCCACATGGCAAGTGCCAGAAATAAACCGAGTCATCTATGTGGTTGGGGCTGGAGAACACTCGCCAGCCGTGCCGTCGCGGGCGTCCGTCATAGATCAGACGTGAGTGTCGTCCTCAACAAAGCTTAAGGAGCACAAACACATGGCAAAGATTATTGCCTTCGATGAAGAGGCACGTCGCGGCCTCGAGCGTGGTCTCAACACGCTTGCCGACGCCGTCAAGGTCACCCTCGGCCCCAAGGGCCGCAACGTTGTCCTGGAGAAGTCCTGGGGCGCCCCGACCATCACCAACGACGGTGTCTCCATCGCGCGCGAGATCGAGCTCGAGGACCCCTACGAGAAGATCGGCGCTGAGCTGGTTAAGGAAGTAGCCAAGAAGACCGACGACGTCGCCGGTGACGGCACCACCACCGCTACCGTTCTGGCCCAGGCCCTTGTTCGCGAGGGTCTGCGCAACGTCGCTGCTGGCTCCAACCCGATGGGCATCAAGCGCGGCATTGAGACCGCTACCAAGAAGGTTGTTGACTCCCTGCTCTCCTCCGCCAAGGAAGTAGAAACTCAGGAAGAGATCGCCACCACCGCTGGCATCTCCGCCGCTGACCCGGCAATCGGCGAGAAGATCGCTGAAGCTATGTACACCGTGGGTAACGGTTCCGTGAACAAGGATTCCGTTATCACCGTGGAGGAGTCCAACACCTTCGGCGTTGATCTTGAGGTCACCGAAGGTATGCGCTTCGACAAGGGCTACATCTCTGGTTACTTCGCCACCGACATGGAGCGCCAGGAGGCAGTCCTGGAGGATCCGTACATCCTGCTGGTTTCCTCCAAGATCTCCAACATTAAGGACTTCGTCCCGCTGCTGGAGAAGGTCATGCAGACCGGCAAGCCGCTGCTCATCATCGCTGAGGACGTCGAGGGCGAGGCGCTGTCCACCCTCGTCGTGAACAAGATTCGCGGCACCTTCAAGTCCGTTGCTGTGAAGGCTCCGGGCTTTGGTGACCGCCGCAAGGCCACCCTGCAGGACATGGCTATCCTCACCGGCGGCCAGGTCATCTCCGAGGAGGTCGGCCTCTCCCTCGAGACCGCCGAGCTCGAGTACTTGGGCCAGGCCCGCAAGGTTGTTGTCACCAAGGACGAGACCACCATTGTTCAGGGCGCAGGCGCTCAGGAGCAGATTGATGGCCGCATCAAGCAGATCCGCGCCGAGATCGACAACTCCGACTCTGACTACGACCGCGAGAAGCTGCAGGAGCGCCTTGCCAAGCTGGCCGGCGGTGTCGCAGTCCTCAAGGTTGGTGCCGCCACCGAGGTTGAGCTCAAGGAGCGCAAGCACCGCATCGAGGACGCCGTGCGTAACGCCAAGGCTGCCGTGGAGGAAGGAATCGTTGCCGGCGGTGGCGTAGCACTCCTGCAGGCCGCTGAGGTTCTGGATTCCCTGTCTGACCTCACTGGTGACGAGGCTACCGGCGTCAAGATTGTCCGCGAGGCGCTGTCTGCACCGCTGAAGCAGATTGCTCAGAACGCTGGCTTGGAGCCGGGCGTTGTGGCTGACAAGGTTTCTTCCCTGCCGGCTGGCCAGGGTCTCAACGCCGCTACCGGCGAGTACGTCGACCTCATGGCCGCGGGTATCAACGACCCGGTCAAGGTCACCCGCTCCGCCCTGCAGAACGCTGCGTCCATCGCTGCACTGTTCCTCACCACTGAGGCAGTGGTGGCTGACAAGCCTGAGCCGGCCGGTGCTGCTGGCGCTGGTATGCCGGATGCTGACGCTATGGGCGGTATGGGCTTCTAATCTCAATGCCTGGGCGTTGTGTCCCAGATGGCTATATCAAAGAGAATGCTCCTCACGGTTTTCCGTGGGGAGCTTTCTCTGTGTTGAGACACTTTCGTGTCTTTTCTCCACCCTATATGGGGGTATTTTTCCGGAGTGTGCTGGAAAATTTTTCAGATTTTTCAGGTTCTGCGCGCACCTTTCAATCGGAAGGTTACGGGATGGTGTTACGTATTTCGGGCCACATTCTGGATCTGTGTGTCCACTGTTCCGCATTTGCCCAGTTAGTGGGGTTTTCGCAGGTAAGGTGAACATTAGGTTAATTGATAACATCTTCTGAATGCTGGTGTGGGAGTCTAGTTTGGCCGAAAAATTAACACCGGCATCCACTTGCAATGTGGGGGAGCTGTGCCAAAATAGTTTCTTGTGACGCCCGCTGAGGGTGTCTGCAAACCGCAAACCCCCTCCGGGCACTTTCTACCCGGACTTCACAAAAGGAGACCATAATGGATCTTTCTTTCATCGGCGACCAGCTCGACAACTTCGCCACCTTCGCTGGCGGCATCAAGGACCTGTTCAAGGGCTTTGCTGGCGCCTTCGACGCCATTGCTGGCGCTGCTACCTCCGAGGACGCTGACTTCGGCGTTCACACCGAGGGCCTCGAGGCTCTGTCCTCCAAGTAAGCCTGATGCGCCTTAGGGCGCACTGAGAACATAAACTTTCAATCCCAAGGAGATTTATAATGGGTACCCTTTCTTCCTCCGGCATCATCGGCCTCGTTCTGAACGTTCTGTACAACCTCGGCGACATGGCCGGCGGCGCTTCCGACCTGATCGGCCTGCTCTAAACAGCACGCTGTTCACGCAGAACTAAGCGTTAAACCCCGCTGCCTGTTAAGGCGAGCGGGGTTTCTCATGTTTTGCGAGAGGTGCGGGCTTGAAGTCGGCTCTACGGTACGTTTTCGTAAATATGGCAGCGTAAACACCAGAATTTCGGGACTTGTTTGCGAAAACGTACCGCGGCGTTAGTGGCAGGTACGGACCGGTCATTAGAGGCCCTGGATCTTCAGGGCACCATGTGGAAGAAGCGCAGTAGTTGTGGCGGGTTACGTGTGGTGATGCCGCCGTTGTTTCGAGAGTGGGGGTAAATGGGGCCGCTGGGGCAAGGTTTACTCAGCCAGATGTCTGGTTCATAGATAGAATTATGGGCATGGCTGACATTAAAGACGACGAACTCCCCGAGATCGACCTTGCACAGACCGACGGCTACGTCGTCGACGACTCCGATGAAGATGACCCTGCGCTGATCATGCCGGATGGCTCGCCAGTCGAGACCTGGCGCGAGAACTACCCGTATGAAGAACGTATGACGCGCGACGAGTACGAAAGCATTAAGCGCGCTCTGCAGATTGAGCTGCTGAAGTGGCAGAACTGGACCAAGGAAACCGGCCAGCGCCACATCATCATCTTCGAGGGTCGTGACGCTGCCGGCAAGGGCGGCACCATTAAGCGCTTCAACGAGCACCTCAACCCGCGTGGTGCCCGCACCGTGGCGCTGGAAAAGCCCTCTCCGCGTGAGTCCACCTCCTGGTACTTCCAGCGCTACATCGAGCACTTCCCGTCCGGCGGCGAGATCGTCTTCTTCGACCGCTCCTGGTACAACCGCTCCGGTGTTGAGCGCGTCATGGGCTTCTGCACCGAGTCCCAGCATGCAGAGTTCCTCCGTGAGGTTCCGATGTTGGAAAACATGCTCTTGGGCTCAGGCATCTCTCTGACCAAGTTGTGGTTCTCCGTGACCCGCAAGGAGCAGCGCACCCGCTTCGCCATTCGCCAGATCGACCCAGTCCGCCAGTGGAAGCTGTCCCCGATGGACTTGGCCTCCCTGGATAAGTGGGATGACTACACCCGCGCGAAGGAAGAGCAGTTCCGCTACACGGATACCGATGAGTCCCCGTGGATCACCATCAAGTCGAATGACAAGAAGCGTGCCCGCATCAACGCCATGCGCTACGTACTGTCCAAGTTCGAGTACACGAACAAGGACCACGAGCTCGTAGGCCAGGTCGATGAGAAGATTGTGAAGCGCGGTCGTGAGCAGATTGGTGATTAATCACCACGCCTAGTGCGCCTTTTCAGCAATTCAGGCAGAAAAAAGGAGGCGGCAGGGAATCCCTGCCGCCTCCGTGCAGTTCTCGGCAGAGAAATGAGTGGGTGTAAGAAAAGACCAAAAAGTTCATGTCAGTGTTACCCTGCCGTTGCTCAGGCAGGATATCCATTTCATTATGAAATATCACCTTCTTGCACCTGCTGCGCTCGCCGTCGTGGGTCTGTGCACCATATCGCCGGTAGCGGCTGCCCAGTCATCCTTTAGCACGCTGTCCTCTTCGTCTAGCTTCTCGTCCTCACTCTTTAACTGGAATTCCTCAAGTAACTCCAAGAAGCCGGAAGATGTCGCTCCGGGGGACGTGGAGGAAGCTGAGACTCCACTGACGCCGACGGGCAACCGAGTCATCTGGCACGAGAGCTTTGATGAGTTGGAGAATCCCGCCCGCTTTACGCACCGTATGCCGGAGGGGTGGTCCTCCTCCGTCGACGGCGTAAACTCTGGTGAAGCTCGGTGGAAGGGCTGGACTACGTCAACGATCCGAGACTGGACGTGGGCTGCTCAGACGGACATGCGTCATTGGTTTACTCAAGCCCACGACAATCTGGTCATTATTGACAGCAAGCAGCAGCGCCTCAATGACACCGATGCCATGACCGCACAGTTGACGTCCCCGAGCATTCCTGTGGCGGGCCAAGGTGACATCAACCTCGAGTTTGATCATCATTATCGCCAAGGAAAAGAAGGCCAAAACGCTATGGTGCAGGTCTCCTTTGACGGGGCCGCAGCGCAGACTCTTGCCACGTTTGATCGCGATGTCTTCTCCAAACATGAGTCGCTGCCTATTGAGGTTCCCGTAGGCGCGCAGTCCATGCAAGTCACGTTCACTTACGCCAACGGCAACGATGACTGGTGGTGGGCTGTCGATAATGTAGGCGTTGTCAAACGCCTGCCAGAGGTTACTGGCAAGCCACAGGCCATTGTCGATGTATTATCCGATGTCCAAGGCGACCCCGAAGACTATAAAGAAGCAATTGGTCTGCTCAACGCAATGGACGACACAGCCGGTGCGTTGGTCCTCAATGGTGACATTGTGGATGATGGTTCCCAAGGGCAGTGGGACACGTTCTTGCAGGCACAGAAGGACGCACCTCATGCTGCGGGAACGCAGCTGTGGACTATCGGCAACCACGAGATGTACGGTCCTGAAGGCTCAGAGACTTATCTGAAGCGCTTCCTCACCTACGCAGGCCAGGACAAACCATGGAATGAGATTGTGGTCGACGGTGTGCCGCTCATCTCTGTCAATACGGAATACTATTCCGACATTGACCGTGGCGGAAAGGAACCGTTCCAGAGGCTGAGCAAGGAACAATTGGACTGGCTCGATGAGCGTTTGAACTATTGGGATGAAAAGGGAACTCCGGCGTTGGTATTTAGCCACCCTCTGCTGCCGCAGACCGTGTCCATGTCCCATTCGGCCTGGTATCAGAACGACTTTGAGGACCTTGAAGCCCTGTCCAATGTAGTGAATAAGTACACCAACATCGTGTGGTTTAGCAGCCACAGTCATTCTTCCCTTCGGCAGAATAACTGGTGGGGTGTGCGCCGTTACGACGGCACTGGCGAGGCCGGGCGCACCGGATTCCCCGTGGTAAACACTGGCGCAATTCTCAATGAGTACCTGCCGGATGGCGATCACGACGAAAAGGTTGTTAAGGAAAAGGAAGAGGCCTCCAGCGGACTGCGGGTCAAGGTGTTCTCTGACCGCGTCCGCGTGGAGGCCTGGGATTTCAAAGCCAACGAGATTATTGATGTCGTTGACTTTGCCCGTTAATTGGTCCCTACTTCTTCCATGGCTCAATCGGGTTGCCTTGCCACTCGGAGTTGCGCGGGACCTGGTCACCGCGCATGACGAGCGAACCGGGGCCCACCGTGGCGGTGGAGCCGATGACGGAGGCCGGCAGCGCGACGGAGTGCGCGGCGAGGGTGGCACCGGCGTCGATAGTCACGGTGTCCAGGCTCATGACGCGGTCCTGGAACAGGTGGGTCTGCACCACGGTGCCCGGGCCCACGGAGGCACCAGCACCGACGGAGCACAGATCCGTCTCGGGGAACCAGTAGGAGTCAATCCACGCGCCGTGGCCAATCTTGACGCCGAGTGCGCGCAGGCCCTGGTTGATTTCACCGGCACCGTAGGTGTGGGTGAAGAACCACGGGGCAGCGACGGCCTCAACGAAGGTGTCCTGCAGCTCGTTGAGCCACACAAACGCCGACCAGAGGGGGTGGTCACCCGGGGTCTGCGTGCCGACGCAGATCCACTTCACGGCCACGGTCACCGTCATCGCGATGGCACCAGCCACCATGAGGATGAGTCCGCCAAGAGCCCAGGCGAGCGCGATACCAAAGGTGCTAGCCAGGGCGTAGAGCGTGGCCAGCGTGCCAGCCAGCAGCATGGCTGACGTCATCGGTGCCAGCAGACGCATGGTTTCAATCGCGCCACGCGCAGCCTTGACCTTGAAGCCCGGGTTGTAGGTGAGGGACTCGCCCTCCACGCCCTCGACGTGGGCCTCAACGCGGCGCATACGCTCCGGCGGGGAACCCCACCAGTTCGCGCCAGACTTGGTCTTCTTCGGCGTCGAGGAAAGCACGGCCACCAGCGAGTTCTTGGACAGCTTGCGGCCCGGGCCGGTGATACCGGAGTTGCCCACGAAGGAGCGCTTGCCCACCTTGGTCTCACCGGTCAGCATCCAGCCGCCGCCGAGCTCGTAGCCACCAATCATGGTGTCATCCGCCAGGAAGGCGCCGTCCTTGACCTCGGTGAGCTTGGGCACCATAACGGCCGTGGAAATCTCCACGTCCTTGCCAATCGTGGCGCCCAGCGAGCGCAGCCAGGTCGGGGTCAACTGGGAAGCGTACAGCGGGAAGAGCTGCGTGCGGGCCTCATCCATGAGACGCTCCACAGCCCACAGGCGCCAGCCCTTGGCCGAGCGCACCGGTGCCACGCCCGGCGTGAGACCGAGCGAGAGCACGCGGACACCGAGCCAGGTCTGCAGCATGAATGTCAAGAATGCCGCCAAGGCGCCCAATGGCGCGAAGAACAGGGAGCCGATGAAGGCAGAGCCATCCGTCAGAGCAATGAGGCCTACGACCACGGCCGTGCCCACCGCCAGCGCCACGATGGGCTGCAGGGCCAGCATGATGGAGGTCGCGCCATAGATGGCGACCCACCACGGACGGCGCTTCGGCGCATGGGACGGGAAGCGGTGCTTGGAGCGGCCCACCTTCTGAGCGGGCGACCCGGACCAGCGCTGACCGTCCTTGATTTTCTTGCGTCCGGTCACGGTGGAACCAGCCTCGACGTGGGCGTCCTTGCCTACGACGGTGCCTGGCAGCAGGGTCGAGCGCGCGCCCACGCGAGCACCTTCCTTGACTTCAATGGCGCCGACGCGCAGGATGTCGCCGTCGAGCCAGTAGCCGGTGAGGTCCACCTCTGGTTCGATGGCCGCATGCTTGCCCAAGGTGAGCAAGCCCGTTACTGGCGGCAGGGAGTGCAGGTCCACGCCGCGGCCCATCTTCACGCCCAGGGCACGGGCGTAGTTGTTCACCCAGGTAGCGCCCGCAATAGAGCGCGAACCGGAGGCATCCGCCCAGCGTTCCGCGGCCCAAATGCGCAGGTGTGTGGAGCCACCACGTGGGTACTCACCGGGTTTGATGCCTGCGGTGATCACACGTGCACCGAAACCACCGATGGGGATGCGCCCCACCGGGGTGACGAAGATGATGAGGAGCACGGCCACGAGCCACCACGGGGTGGTCATGGCCCAGTCCAGGCCCAGCAGGTTCGCCACGTTGGAGCCCAGCAGTAGCCAGGACAGCCACGTCGTAGCGGCGAGCGTCATGACGGGGATCTGAATGAGTGTCTGCGCAATGCGCGTGCCTGCGCCCACTGGCTTGACCTCACGGGCGGGGCCGGCATCCTCAACGGATTCGGCGCCGGCGAGCTGCTCAGCTAGGGAACCCAGGCGCGGGTGGTCATAGAGATCACGCACGGCCACAGTGGGGAAGCGCTCGCGGATGCGGCCGACGAGCGTTGCCGCGGCCAGCGAGGTGCCGCCGAGGGAGAAGAAATCAGCATTGACATCCTCGACGGACACACCGAGGGTGTCCACCCACAGCTCGGCTAGCCACTGCTCGGTCGGGGTGAGGCCCGCAGCCTCCACGCCCACTCCAGGCAGCGGCCACGGCAGGGCCTTCTTATCCACCTTGCCGGAGGTGCGAATCGGCAGCTCATCCATCACGCAAATGCGCGGAACGAGGGCGGCCGGCATGGTTTCCGCTAGGCGGCTGTGTGCCGCTTCGTGGTCGAAGCCTAGGTCAGGGTCATCCAGTGAGACGTAGCCGACGAGCACGGACTCGCCGCCGGGCGTCTTCTGCACGGCGACGGCAGAGTTGTACACGTTCGGCAGGGCGGCCACGTTGGCCTCCACCTCACCAAGCTCGATGCGGCGGCCACCAATCTTGACCTGGTCATCGACGCGGCCCACGAAGTACAGACCGTCCTCTTCCAGACGCACGTGGTCACCGGTGCGGTAGGCGCGCTCCCAGCCCATGGACTCCAGCGGCGCATATTTCTCCGCATCCTTCACGGGGTCCAGGTAGGCAGCCAGGCCTACACCACCAATGACGAGTTCGCCCACCTCACCGATGTTCACGGGGGCGCCGTGCTTATCGACGACCACCAGATCCCAACCATTCAGCGGCAAACCAATCGATACCGGCTGGCCGGGCAACATGCGCTTTGCGCAGGCCACGACGGTGGCTTCGGTGGGGCCGTAGGTGTTCCACATTTCGCGTTCGTCGGTGGCCAGGCGGTCCGTGAGCTCCTGGGAGCAAGCTTCGCCGCCGACGATGAGGAGGCGGATGTTATCCAGAGCCTCGGCGGGCCAGAGACCGGCCAAGGTCGGCACGGTGGAGACCACCGTGATGTCACGGCGGATGAGCCACGGGCCTAGGTCCATACCGGAGCGCACGAGGGAGCGTGGGGCCGGGACCAGGCAAGCGCCGTGGCCCCACGCCAGCCACATTTCCTCGCAGGAGGCGTCGAATGCCACGGACAGGCCGGCCAGGACGCGGTCATCCGGGCCGAGTGGGCCCTGCGGGCTATCAACCAGGAAGAGGGCGGCTTCGGCGTCGACGAAGGCGGCCGCCGAGCGGTGGCTCACGGCCACGCCCTTGGGCTTGCCGGTCGAACCGGAGGTGAAGATGATCCACGCGGTGTCCTCCGGGCGCGGCTCATCAAAGGCCACGTCGTCTGCTTTGGAGCCCGTGTCGTTTCCGCCGCGCTCGCGCAGCATGCGGAAGCCCTCGTCGGTGAACACACCGTCGATGTCAGCCTCGCCGAAGACCATCTCGGCGCGCTCGTCCGGGTCGTCGGCGTCAACAGGCACGTAGGCAGCACCGGCGGCGAGCGTGGCCAGGATGGCCAGGTAGAGTTCGCGCTTGCCGGAGGTCATGCGGATGCCGATGCGGTCGCCGCGGCGCACGCCGTTAGCGTGGAGCTCGGAGGCCCAGGCGGAGACGTCGGCAAGCAGCTCAGCGTAGGTGAGGATCTCGCCGTCATCGAGGGCTGCGGCGTCCGGGTACAGCTCCGCGGAGGTGCGCACGATGTCCCACAAGGTGCGGGACGGTGCGGCCTCGGAGCCGAGGAGGTACTGCTCAGGAACGCGGGGTTCCTCGGTCTTCAGGGCGTGGCGGCCCTGGCTAGTATCGGATTCCTCCATTTAGGCATCACCACCTTCGCCATCGCCGGGGGCGTCTGCCGCGATGATGGCCTTTGCCAACTTGCGCAGGTGCTTGAGCTGCTTGTTCGTGGACTCGTCAAGGGCAGCGTCCTCTGCCTCGGCGACGAGCGCGGCGAGCTCCTTGTGGGCTTTCACGCCCTTCTTGGTGGCGGCAATGATCTGGCGGCGGCGGTCCTTGGCGTCGCGCTCACGCTTGACCCAGTTGCGGGACTCCAGCGAGTCGAGGAGGCGCACCATGTCGGAGGCATCGATGGCCAAGGTCTCAGACAGCGCGGACTGGGAGGACGCAGCGTCTGCGACAAGGCAGGTGAGCACCCAGTATTCGCGCAGCGTGGTCTGCTGGGTCTGCAGCGCGGCCTCGACGCCATCGCGGGTGCGGCGGCGGAGGCGCTCCAACTGGAAGGAGGGGGACTCCAACAGAGCGGTAGGAATAGTAACAGAATTTGATGAAGACATGCCGATGATATTAGTCCGCCTACCGTCTGAATCCTAAATTATGGGCCGTGCCCCACTAGTTTTATGCTGAGGCTAACTTCTGGACGATGAGAGTGTTGAGAGATACGCCCTCTCGTTCGGCTTCGATGGTGAGGTTTCGGTGTAGCGATTGAGGGATGCGAAGGTTGAACTTCCCTGAAAAGCTGCGCTGGCCAAACGGCTCTGGGGCTTGCTCATTGTTGCGGTGCATATCTTCTAGCGCTTCCTCGACGACACTGCGCAGCTCGGATTCTGCGGTGGCTGCAGAGGCGTCGAGCCATGACAGGGAAGGGAACTCTAGAACGGTGGCAACGAATTCTCCGTCTTCTTCGGACCAGGCGGTTTGGTAGGTGTACTTGTCTGCGGGGTTCATGAAGTGCTCCTAATTGAGGCGGTCGATGGCATCTAGGACTTGGCGGACTTGAAAAGGCTTGGCTTTTCCGTGGCGCCCTTCCTGGATGTTTACTCGGGGGTCGCCCTGCCATGGGGTTTTGTAAACGATGTGTGACGTGCCTCTTCGTTTTCGGCCGGCGCTTTCTTGGCGTTCGAAGTAGAAATCGCACACAAGCTGCAGTTCTGAGAAGTGGACGTTATTTCGTGACGTCCGCATCTTCGTGAGGATCTTTTGTATCTTGGATACCACACTTGAATGGTACCGAAAATAGTACCACTACTGGTTGGGGTAAACCATGGGGCAGCCCTGAGCCTTCCACGCATCCGTGCCGCCGTCGACATTGATGACGTCCCAGCCCTTCGCGTGTTCAAGGTACTGGCACACCTGCATACTGCGGCCGCCCAGGTGGCAGATGACGTAGATGTCTCGGTCCGGGTCAATCTCATCGAGGCGCTCGACCAGCTCTCCCATGGGGATGTGGGTCGCGCCTTGAGCGTGTTCGGTGTTCCATTCGTGGTCCTCGCGGACGTCGATAAGCTGGGCGTTCTCTGGTACTTCAGTGGGTTGTACATTCTGCATGTGCCCCAGCTTACGTTGCTGCGGTTGCCGGGTTCTCTGGGGCAGTTTATGGTGAGCAGCAATGGGGGAGGGGCTTTTCATCGGAGGGGATTACATGGAGAAAATTGTTGGCCGTGCCGGGGCGCTAGCGGCGGCCAAGGGGGAGGCAATAAAAATCACGCGGGGGCTCTACCTGCCAAGCGAGCCAACGCCGGTGGAATTGGCCAAGGTAGTCAGTGAACACTGGCCGGACTGCGCACTCGATGGTTACTCCGCGGCGATGATTTTTCTCGGGCGAAAACCAGGATTTCCGTTGCAGCTCATCCGGGAGAAAGGTTTAGAAGATACTCGCTACTACCGGTGCCGTCGCGCGCGGCCGAAGGGCGTCTTTCCATACGACGGCATCAACGTATGCAATCCGCTGCAGGCGGTGGAAGCTATGGAAGAGAAGCACGGGGTGATGTTTCTGGAGGAGTATCTTGCCGGCGGCGATGCGGAAGGGCGGCTAAAGCTACTGGCTATGGACTTTCGGCGGTTCCCACAGCACACCCGGCGCGTGTTGGACAAGGCTGTGATCGGTGCGGATAGCGTTCCAGAGCGGGCACTTACCCGCGCGTTGGAGCCCTATTTCGTGGTTCGCAATAACGTTAAAATCGGGCCGTATCGGTGGGACTTGTTCTTGGAGAAACATCGCATTGCCATCGAGGTTGATGGCTACGCCTATCACAGAGGAGAAAACCGCCGCCAATTCGAGCTTGACCGCCAGAAACTCAATGACGTTGTCCATCGTGGGTATACCCCTCTGCATTTCACTGCGACCACGATCGAGCACCATCTGGACAAGGTGGTAGAGCAGGTGCGCGGGGTGGCGCGAGGGACTAGACCGTATCTGGACCCGCCGTGGATGTGGCACCGGATGTTCGTGTGAGGAGTCACTGTCGTTCACGGTAAATAGTGACGAAAAATTGCGAGTTTTTGTGGCTTATTTACCGTGAGCGTAACGCGGAAGTCCGGCGGCGGTTCTCGTGCGGTGCTTGGGGCAGAATTTCAGGGGAGGGCAAACACAGGCCTCAGCGGTGCGCTGAGAGGTACTCCAGGATGGCCTTGACGCGGCGGTTGTCCTCGCTGGGATCTAAACGGAGCTTGGTGAAGATGTTGGACACGTGCTTGGCCACTGCGGCAGAAGAAAGGACGAGCTCGGCGGCGATGTCTTTGTTGGATTTGCCGCGGGACATTAACTCGAGGACCTCGCGCTCGCGCGGGGTGAGCTCGCCCAGGCCGCTGCGCCCGGAGCTCATGAGAGCCTGCGCCACGGTGGGGTCGATGACGGTGCCACCCTGGGCAACGACCTCCAGGCTGGCCAGGAAGTCGCGCACCTCGGAGACACGGTCTTTCAGAAGGTAGCCGGTGCCGGCCTCGGGGGAGTCGAAGAGCTCCACCGCGTATGCAGGGGCCACGTACTGGGAGAGCACCATGACGGGCAGGCCCGGGTACGCGTTTCTCAAGTTCACGGCGGCTTTCAAGCCATCATCGCCCATTCCCGGTGGCATGCGTACGTCGGTGATGACGATGTCCGGAAGGTCCTCGCGGAGTTGGTCCACCACCGCCTCGAGCGAAGGGGCAGAATCAGCCTGGCCGACGATTAAATGCCCGCGGCGTTCCAAAAGGCCGGCGAGGCCCTCGCGCAGAATGGCGGAGTCATCCGCCACGATGATTCTTAAACTCATGCTTGAACTCCTGGTTGTCCGCGGTCGAGAAGAAGGGGGATAGAGCCGGCTAGTCTCGTTGGCCCGCCCGGGGGAGAAGAAAGGGTCATCTCCCCACCGAAGGCAGCGAGGCGCTCGGCCATTCCCGCCAGACCATGCCCCGGCACCACCCGCGCACCGCCGGGGCCCTCATCCACCACAGTGATCTTTAGGGACGCATCCGCGGTCACTAAAACGGAGACCGGCGCGCCGGGTGCATATTTCGCCGCATTGGTGAGCGCTTCCGTGCCGAAGAAGTAGCCGCAGGCTAGCACCGAGGCGGAAAGCTCGGGCAGCGGGTGCGGGGCGAAGACGCTGACGTGGGGGCCGTGGGAAGAGGCGGCGTCGGCAAGCGCGGCCACCAAACCGTGATCCTGCAGCACCTGGGGGTGGATACCATGCACCGTGGCGCGCAGGGAGTGCAGGCCGCGGTCCACGTCCTGCTTGGCGGCGGTGAGGAGCTCAGCGAGGGGCTCGTGGGCATCAAGCAGTGCCTCGCCCAGCTTCATGCTGGCTGCCACAAGGTACTGCTGGGCACCATCGTGCAAGTCGCGCTCGATGCGGGCGCGCTCCACCTCGTAGGCGTCCGCGATGACGCGGCGCGAGGCTGTGAGCTGCGCAATCTTCTCTGCCTGCTGCTGCTCGTTCGTGGTGGTCTGGGGTTTTCTTCGGAACACGCCTCACAGCATATCGGGCGGTGGCCGCGCGAGGGGTAGTGCTGGCACTACCTTAAAAAGCAACGCTAGGACTGTTCTGAACGCGGGCTCGAGACGGTGAAATGAGAGGCATGGCACAAACACTTTCCCTGACAGACATCACCAAGGATTTCGGCGGCGGCCCGGTGCTCGCTGGAATCTCCCTCGACATCGCGCCGGGCGAGCTCGTGGCCGTCATGGGGCCGTCCGGCTCCGGCAAGTCCACGCTGCTGCACTGCATGTCCGGCGTGCTCACCCCCACGCACGGCAGCGTGCGCTACGGGGATGAGGAGCTCTCCGCGCTTGGCGACGGCCCCCGCTCCCGCCTCCGCCTTCGCAACTTCGGCTTCGTCTTCCAAGATGGCCAGCTCCTGCCGGAGCTGAGCAACGTGGACAACGTGGCGCTGCCCGCAATGCTCAACGGTATGGGGCGGAGTGCCGCCCGCAAGCGAGCACTGGAGCTGCTGGACCAACTGGGCCTGGGCGATTTGGCGGACCGCCGCCCGGCGCAGGTTTCCGGTGGTCAAGCGCAGCGCGTGACCATCGCGCGTGCGCTGGTGGCGAATCCGGGCGTGGTCTTCGCCGATGAGCCCACCGGTGCCCTGGACCAGTCCACCGGTCATGAGGTGATGCAGATGCTGACCACCATCGTGCGCCAGTCGGGTGCCAGCCTGGTCATGGTCACGCACGACCCGAAGGTGGCCGACTGGATGCAGCGCCGCGTGGAGATTCGCGATGGCATCATCCACGACGACCGCCGCCTTGGGGTGATTCGATGAACACCGCAACCTTGGTCTTTGACCTGCAGCGCGAATCGATACGCGCGCGCTCCGGTACTGGAATTGTCTCGGTGCTGGCGATTGTGAGCCTGACCATTGGTTCCGCCATTGCCTTCCTCGTTGCGGGTGGCACCTGGATGTTCTGGGAGCGCGCCCAGCACGTCGAGGAGGCTGCGCCGGCTTTGAAGGAGGCGTTTGGTAACGAGATGGAAGGCTTCCTCTACCCGTGGTTCGCCTTAGCCTTGTTGGCCTGCGTGTTCATCCTTCCCGCGCTGTTTAACCTCACAGCCCAGGCAGCCGTGCTCGGTGCTTCCGGCAGGGAGCAGCGCCTGGCCACCTTACGCCTATTGGGGCTGAGCGCCCGCCAGGTGGAGCGCATGGCCATTGTGGAGACCGGACTGCAGGCGCTGGTTGGCATCGTGCTCGGCGGGCTCATCAGCTTGCTGGTTGCGCCGGTCTTTACCCGGCTGGACTTTCAGATGCGTCCCATCGCTTTGTCTGAGCTCCTGCTTCCCTGGTGGGGCTACCTGGCCGTGGCCGGCGTGCTTTTCCTGCTGGCCATCGGCGCAGCACTGGCCGGCATGCGCCGGGTGCGTGTGAGCCCGCTGGGTGTGGCCAAGCGTCAGATGCCTGCTGCCTATCGCTGGTGGCGCGCCATCGTATTCCTCATCATCGTGGCAATTGGTGGTGCGTTCCTTTCCGGCAAGGGGGGCTCACTCACCGCGATGGTCATCGTGGTCATGTTTGGCATGGTGATGAGCATCAACCTCATCTCTCCTTTCATTCTGCAGCTCGGCGCGCACATCATGTCGCTTTTCCCAGGCACCGCGCACTTTGTGGCCTGCCACCGCGTGGCCGGCAATGCCCGCCCAGCGTGGCGGCGGAGTGCTGCCATCGGTTTCTTCGGTTACCTCACGGGTTTCCTTGTTGCCGCCCCGCTGGGCTCCGACGCCTTGGCTGCGGTTCTCAAGGAAGACCCTGGCATGAACGTGGTGTTCAAGGACATATCCACCGGCGTGCTGCTGACTCTCATCTTTGGCTTCACGCTGACCAGCATGTCCATCATCCTGGGCCAGGTCTCCGGCATCTTCGAAGACAAGGAGCTCATCCGCTCATTAGACCTGATGGGCGTGCCGCGCGGATTCCAGTTCCGCTCCGGGGCCCTGACGGTGATGGGCCCGGTAGTGGGCCTGAGCTTCTTCGGTTTCCTGTTCGGCGGTGGGATCGCCTCGCTGATGTTCTTCTCCAGCGTCGATCAAAGTGATGTCGACGTTCCCGGCCGCTTGCTCATGTCCTTCGCCTTCTTAGTAGTGGGCTGGCTGGTCACGCTTCTCGCCATTGTCATTGTTGAACCTTTGCGCGGCTACGTGCTGCGGACTGGAGGTAGAAAAGAATGAAAACCGTACTGAAAATCTTCGGCGGTCTCTGTGCTGTGGCTGTGGTTGTGGTGCTGGCGGCCATGTATTTCTTCGGACCCTCGTACGGCGGGGCGCTGTTCAGCAAACCCGTCTTCCTCTTCAATGCCAGCGAAAAGCGCATCAACACCGCGATGGTGGACACCGCAGCTTTCACCGGCATTTACGGCGACAGCGAAGAATTCCAGAAAGCCCGCGAGGCCTTTGAGGAGGACCCCACGAACCCGGATCTCCTCGATGCCGCCATTGACGCTGCCGGCGGCAAACACTCCAAGGTCTTTAGCGCCGAAGAGGAAAAGGCCATTGAGAAGACCGACCCCTCCGTTGACTACGACGACGGCGTCCTGCGCGCCACCGTTCCGTCCATCGGCCGGCACGATGACGGCCAGGCTTACGCGGATACCCTGGCCACAGGGTTGACCGCGCACCCGGAGACGTGTGCCGCCGTGGTGGACCTGCGCGGCAACGATGGCGGCGACATGGGGCCGATGTATGCGGGCTTGAGCCCCCTGCTGCCGGATGGCCCGGCTTTGTCCTTCGTCTCCCGCATGGGCACGACGGATGTCACCATCGACGGCAACTCCGTCACCGGTGGCGGCACACCCACCACCACGTCCGGCGGCAAGCTCGAGGTCCCCGTCGCAGTGCTCACCGACGGTGTCACCGCCTCCTCCGCAGAAGCGACCCTCCTGGCCTTCCGCGGCCTGGACAACGTGCGTACCTTTGGCGAACCGACGGCCGGATACGCCTCCGCCAACACCGTCATTGATTACCCGGATGGCCGCTCCCTCATGCTCACCACGGCCAAGGACAAGGCCCGCACCGGCGAAGAATTCGCCGAGGACCCCATTGCTCCCGACGCGCCAGAGTCTGAGCTCGACGGCTGGCTGGCCACTCACTGCGGCTCCTAAGCACGGTGCGGCTAGCTAGCCCACCGCTCGCGCTCCCAGCGCCAGTAGTGGTGCCACCTCCACGGCGGCTCCACGAACTCGCCCCGTCCGCGCACCACCGCGAGTACCTGCCGGACAGCGACCTCGCGGTGGTGCTCGATCGTGGCGGCGGTGAAATGTAAGGGCTGGTAGCCGCGCTGGACGGCATCGTTAAGCTTCTGGCGGTCAATCTCGAAGCGCTGCCGATTCTCGCCCTTGTGGTAGGCGTATCCGTCCACCTCGATGGCCACCTTGTACTCCTCTAGCACCAGATCCCAACGATAAGGCCCAATCTTGATGTTGTTGCGCACCTTAACGTGCGGCTCGAGGGCCCGGGTGAGGTCGCGCTCCGGCTTACTATCCGCTCCGACGATGGCCTTCTCCAACACCTCACGCGTGTGCTGGGGCAGGCGGCGAAAATCCAGCTGCTCGGTTTCAATGCGCGAGGGCCCATGCGCTCCAGCAAAGAACGCCTCAATAAAGGCCACTGCATCCCCGTGGTCCATGGTCTCAATGATTTGCAGCGGGCTGCACACATTCACCCCGTCCATGCTGCCGAGTGCTTTCGGGCGCGCCCGGCGGCTGCGAAAATACGTGCTTGATGGGAGAGTGGAGCCGCGAATGAACTCGAGCGGGAATTGAAGGGGCTGGTCTAGGTACCGGCGCGCGGCGGAGTATCCATCAAGTGCTAAGTCAGGCCATTCGCGTGACATGATTTGCGCTAGCTGAAGCGGTGTGGGCTCCTGCGAAAGATAAAAGCCATTGGCAATCTTGATGGCGCCTTTGCGCCGAGCCTCGCGGGAGACATCGCGCCCCCGAAAAATCTCGATCATTGTTCCCCCGGAACGAAAAAGGTACGTTTTCGCAAATAGTGGTGAAAAACTGGTAGGTTTTCAGCCTCTATTTACCAAAACGTACCTGACTGTGCCGCCGCTGGCGCGCGGAAGCGGTGGCTTACTTGAAGCGGGCCTTGGCCTCTTCGAAGATCTTCTCTGCCTCAGCCTTGTCGCCCCAGCCGGAGCCGGTAACTTCCTTGTTCGGCTCCAGGTCCTTGTAGCGGGTGAAGAAGTGCTCGATCTCGTCCTTGATGTGCTGCTCCACATCGGTGATGTCCTGGTAGCGCTCCCAGCGCGGGTCATCAACAACCGCGAGGAGCTTGTCATCGCCGCCGGCCTCATCGGTCATCTTGAACACGCCGACGATGCGAGCCTCAACCACGACACCCGGGAAGACCGGCTCCGGGAGAATGACCAGTGCGTCGAGCGGGTCGCCGTCTTCGCCCAGGGTGTGGTCGATGAAGCCGTAGTCAGCCGGGTAGGCCATCGGGGTGAACAGGTAGCGGTCGAGGTGGACCTTGCCGGTCTCGTGGTCGATCTCGTACTTGTTGCGGGAGCCCTTGGGGATCTCGATGGTTACTTCAACGCTCACGGCTGATTCCTCCATAACGTATAGGTTGATATGTGCTCCGCTTAGTCTACCGCGCTAGTGTAAAGGGCGATGAAAGCGAAGCATGTCTGGTGGAGTACTGCGGCCCTCGTCACGGCGGGAGCCGTTGCGGCGACGGCCGCGTTGGGTGTGAAAATTCAGCGCACCTACGATCACTTGGACCACGGCGAGCCCTATGTGCAGGCAGCGCCTGAGACCCTGGTGCAGCCGGTCGAGGCAGGGGAGCTCGACACCGCGGCGCTGAAGAAGCGCCTCGATGAGCTGGGCAAGAACAAGGACCTGGCAACCTTCGGTGCCCAGGTCATCGATACCGAAACCCATGAAGTGGTGTGGGAGCGCGAGCCGGCTAAGCCGCTGACCCCGGCCTCCGCGACCAAGGTGCTGACCGTTGCCGCTGCTACGCTTGCTCTCGACGAGGACAAGCGCATCACCACCGAAGTTCTTAAAGGAGAGAAGGACGGCGAGGTGGTCATCAAGGCCGCCGGCGATGTCTGGCTCACGGAGGAGCGCCTGGATGACCTGGCGGAGCAGATTAAGCAGAAGATGGGAACCGTCTCCCGCGTCTCCATCGATACCTCCGCCTGGGCTGGCGCCGACCAAGCCCCCGGCTGGGATGATGACAACATCGACGGCGGCTATGTCGCTCCCATCCAGCCTGCCATGCTCTATGGCGGCCGCATCGAGGAGAAGACCGGCGATGTCCCGCGCTCTCACGAGCCGGCCCTCGACGTCGCCCGTGCACTCGCCGCAAGATTGGGCACCGACAAAGCAGACATCGCGGCTGTTCCTGCCGGGGCGGAGGTCATCGCCAGCAGCGACTCTGAACCTTTAGCCCTGCGCGCCCAGCAAGCAATCAAGGATTCGGACAACGTGATGGCGGAAGCCATCGCCCGTGAACTCGCCAGCCACGAGCGTGCCGAAGCCAGCTTCGAGGGCGCGGCGAAAACCACGCTTGACGTGCTCGAACACAATGGCATTGACGTCAGTGGAGTTGTCCTGAAGGATGGTTCCGGCCTCTCGCGCGATAATCGCATCCCGGCCGGCGTGCTGGCCCACATTCTGGACAAGGCCGTAGCCGCCGAGGAGCTGCGCCCGCTGTTGGGCTACCTCCCGCTGGCGGGCGGCGAAGGAACCCTCTACCAGCGCTATCCCGAGTCACCTGCGCGCGGCTTCGTGCGTGCGAAGACCGGCACCCTGACCGAGACGTCTGCCCTCGCCGGCACGGCGCAAGGCCAGTCGGGCCACGTCTACGCTTTTGCTTTCCTCGTCAACGATGGTGAGGTCATGTCCGCTCGCCAAGCCCAAGACGCTCTGGCCGCCGCCCTCCATGATTTCTAACGAACCTTTCTGGCCCAGGCAGAGCCCCAACTTCTTGGCCTGCCGCGTCGCAGTCCGCTCTGTCGTGGGCGCGCGCCCACGACGGCTGGCCGTGGGGCTGTCCGGAGGGGCCGATTCCCTGGCGCTCACCGCAGCACTCGTTGCCGAAGGCCACGACGTCACCGCCCTCTGCGTTGACCACGGCCTGCAGGAGGGCTCAGCCGAGCAGGCGCGCCGGGCAGCCGACCAGGCCCAGGCCTGGGGAGCGGGGGCGGAGGTGATTCGGGTGGACGTCGACAAGCACGGCTCTGTTGAGGCTGCCGCCCGCACCGCGCGGTACCGTGCCTTCGCGCCGTGGGGTGAAGTCGCCGTGGCGCACACCGCCGATGACCAGGCCGAAACTCTGCTCCTGGGGGCCCTCCGTGGGAAGGTGTCGGGGATGCTCGAGCGTGCTGTGGTGGAGGGCGCGCACGTTCTGCGTCCGCTGCTGACCGTGCGTCGCGCCCACACCGAGGCCGCCTGCGCGGAGCTGAACGTTGAGCCCTGGCAGGACCCGCACAACGTGGACCCCACCTTTCGCCGCGTGGCACTGCGCCGAGACATTCTTCCGCGCCTGGCGGACATCGTCGGTGGTGACCCCATCCCGGCCCTGGCCCAGGCCGCCCAGGACGCCGCGCTTGACGATGCCTCCCTTCTCACCCCACCCACCAACTCCTGCGTCGAACTGGCCGCGATGCCGGAGCCTAAGCGCCGCCGAGCGATTGCCGCATGGCTGCGCGAGCAGGGCATAGAGGTCACCCGCGAGGCCATTCGCGGCGTGGATAACCTGTGCACGCAGTGGCATGGACAAGGCGGTGTTGCGGTGAGCGCCGCCGCCGGCCACGAGGGTAGGGGAGAAAAGGTGGGCACAAGGTTGGAAGTCTTTCGCGTTGGTGGCACACTGTCACTATTGCCTCGGTCATCAAAGGAGCGCTCACGTGCACGACAATCATGATTCAGCCGTCCCGGCTCACCCGTACGGAGAGGACATCGAGAACGTCCTCGTCGCCGAAGACTCCCTCCAGGAACGCATCCAGGAGATGGCGGATCGCGTCTCCGAAAAGTACAGCAACGCTGAGGATGACCTCATCCTCGTGTGTGTGCTCAAAGGTGCGGTATTCTTCCTTACTGACTTCGCCCGCAAGCTGACTATCCCCTCCCAGCTGGAGTTTATGGCCGTGTCTTCCTACGGCAATTCGGCCTCGTCCTCCGGAGTGGTGCGGATCCTCAAGGACCTGGACCGCGACATTGAGGGGCGCGACGTGGTGATTGTGGAGGACATCATCGACTCCGGCCTGACTCTGTCTTGGCTCATCCGCAACCTGCGAGGCCGCCAGCCGCGTTCTCTGGAAGTGGTGACGCTGCTGCGCAAGCCAGAGGTTGTGAAGGCAGAGCTCGATCTCTTTGATGTTGGCTTCGACATCCCCAACGAGTTCGTTGTGGGCTATGGTCTGGATTTTGCTGAGCGCTACCGCGACCTGCCTTATGTGGGCACGCTGCGTCCGGCGGTCTACAGCAACGATTAAGTCCTTTTTCTTGTCCGGCGTTCCAGCCGCAACTGTGCAAGGTAGTTAATGAAAAACAAGAACATCATCCGCTATGGCTCCATCGCGGGCCTCGTCCTCATCCTGCTGTACGCGTTCACGTTCTTTACCAATGACGCCCGCAGCTTCAAACAGGTGGACACCTCGGTGGCCATGGCGCAGCTGACGGAGAAGAACGTCGAGGAAGCGCAAATCGATGACCGCGAGCAGCAGCTGCGTCTCAAGCTCAAGAAACCGGTAACGGTGGAAGAGCAGGAGGGCATCGAGGAGGTCATTGCCAAGTATCCGGCTCGCGCCTCCGAGCAGGTCTTCAACGCGGTGAAGGATTCCGGCGCGGAGAAGTACGAGACGAAGGTCACGCAAGATTCCTTCATCGGTTCGATGGTCAGCTTCCTGCTGCCGATGCTGCTGCTCTTCGCGCTGTTGTTCTGGATGATGTCCCGCATGCAGCAGGGCGCTGGCGGGATGTTCGGTATCGGCGGCTCCAAGGCCAAGGAGCTGACCAAGGATATGCCCACCAACACCTTCGCTGATGTTGCCGGTGCCGATGAGGCCGTGGATGAGCTGCAGGAAATCAAGGACTTCCTCGATGATCCGGAGCGCTATCACGCGCTTGGCGCCAAGATTCCGCGCGGTGTGCTGCTCTACGGCCCTCCGGGTACTGGTAAGACTTTGCTGGCTCGCGCCGTCGCGGGTGAGGCGGGCGTGCCTTTCTACTCCATCTCCGGTTCAGACTTCGTGGAGATGTTTGTTGGTGTGGGCGCCTCCCGCGTGCGTGACCTGTTCAAGCAGGCCAAGGAGAACAGCCCCTGCATTATCTTCGTCGATGAGATTGACGCCGTGGGCCGCCAGCGTGGCTCCGGCACAGGCGGTGGCCACGACGAGCGCGAGCAGACCCTGAACCAGCTGCTCGTGGAGATGGACGGCTTCGGTGACCGCGAGGGCGTCATTCTTATTGCCGCCACCAACCGCCCGGACATCCTGGACCCGGCACTCCTGCGCCCAGGCCGCTTCGACCGCCAAATCCCGGTGACCAACCCGGACCTGGCCGGCCGCGAGCAGATCCTGCGCGTGCATGCGAAGGACAAGCCGCTGGCCAAGGAAGTGGACGTGGCGCAGCTGGCCAAGCGCACTGCCGGCATGTCCGGCGCGGACCTGGCTAACGTGCTCAATGAGGCTGCCCTGCTCACCGCGCGTATCGGCGGCAACGTCATTACCTATGATGCGCTGGAGGAGGCCACCGACCGCGTCGTGGGCGGCCCGCGCCGCCAGGGCAAGATCATCTCCGAGCACGAGAAGAAGGTCACCGCCTATCACGAGGGCGGCCACACCTTGGCCGCGTGGGCGCTCAAGGATATTGAGCGCGTGTACAAGGTCACTATCCTGGCCCGCGGCCGCACCGGTGGCCACGCCATGACCTCGCAGGAAGATGACAAGGGCATGTACACCCGCGATGAGCTGTTCTCCCGCCTCGTCTTCGCCATGGGCGGCCGCGCGGCCGAGGAGCTCGTCTTCGGCGCGCCGACCACCGGTGCCTCTTCCGATATCGAGCACGCAACCAAGATTGCGCGTTCTATGCTGACGGAGTACGGCTTCTCCCCGGACCTGGGCACCGTCAAGTACGGCCAGGAGCAAGGCGATCCGTTCAGCCACTTGGGTGGTGGCGGGTCCATCGATTACTCCGATGCCGTGGCTGCCAAGATTGATGAGCAGATGGCCTACCTCCTCGACAGTGCGCACCGTCAGGCCTATGACATCTTGGCCGCGAACCGCGACTATCTGGACACGTTGGCTGAGATGCTCCTGGAGAAGGAGACTCTGCGCCGTCCGGACCTCGAGGGCATCTTCGAGGGCATTGAGCCGCGCGAGGCCTTTGAGGTCTTCCCGAACGAGGACGAGCGCTTCCCGCGCCAGGCCGGCCGTGAGCCGGTGAAGACTCCGGTGGAGTTGGCCAAGGAGCGCGGTGAGGAGCTTCCGAAGCGCATGACGCTTCTCGACGCCTCCCGTGCCGCCCGCGAGCGCCGCCTCGCCGCCCAGGAGAACGGTCAGCCCGCTCCAAACTCCACCTCGGAGGAAATTGGTTTCAGCTTTGGCCAGCATGCCGGTGACGTTGTGGACCCAGAGAAGGGCAACACCTTCTTCGGCGACCCTGACAGCGCTGCTAGCTCCCACACTGTAACCGCCTCCGGCAGCGCAGCTCACCCTGAGACCGAGACTGTCACGGACCCAGCCGGCCGCGAGCAGGAGGTCCCTGAGGAGGAGCTCCGTGAGCAGCGCCGCGAGCACGCTGAGGCCTCCGGAAGCTCCCAGAGTGGCTTCAGCAACGACGAGACCCGTGTCATCCCGCGCGTGACGAAAGGCACCGAGCCGCGTCAGCCGCAGGCCGAGCCTGTGCGCCGCGGACGCCACGCCAAGCCCGAAGCCCAGGCAGGCCAGGCAGGCCAGGAAGCCCAGGCAGGTCAGGCTGACAAGAACACAAGCGGCTGGGACGCTTCCGGTTGGGGAGCACCCGGCTGGGGCGAGCAGGAACACCGCAACAACCCGTACAAGGACGGTCGGAACAATGAGCGATAACATCCCAGCCACGCGCGACTTCGACCACGAGCGTGCCGAAGCGGCCGTGCGTGAACTGCTCATCGCCGTGGGCGAGGACCCTGACCGCGAGGGTCTGCGGGAGACCCCGGGCCGAGTGGCCCGCGCCTACGCGGAGGTCTTTGCAGGTCTGCACGAGGACCCCACAGAGGTTCTCCACAAGACCTTCGCGGAGGAGCACCAGGAGCTGGTTCTCGTGCGCGATATCCCTATTTACTCCACGTGCGAGCACCACCTCGTGCCCTTCTACGGCAAGGCACACATTGGTTATATTCCGGGCCCAGACGGCCACGTCACCGGCCTGTCCAAGCTGGCCCGCCTGGCGGACATGTACGCCAAGCGCCCGCAGGTCCAGGAGCGCCTCACCAGCCAGATCGCAGATGCCCTCGTGGAGGTGCTCCACGCCCAGTCCGTCATCGTGGTTATCGAGTGCGAGCACCTGTGCATGGCCATGCGTGGTATTCGGAAGCCGGGTGCGACCACGACGACGTCCGCGGTCCGCGGCGGATTCAAGAAGAACGCAGCCTCCCGCGCGGAGGTCATGAGCCTGATCAGGAGTTAACCCGCAATGGCAGTCAGTAACCTCACTGTCCCCGGCCGCACGGTGGTCATGGGAATCCTCAACGTCACGGAGGATTCCTTCTCTGACGGCGGGCGTTGGATCAACGTCGACGATGCCTTAAACCATGCTCACCACCTTGTGGCGTCGGGGGCGGACATGATCGATGTTGGTGGCGAGTCCACCCGCCCAGGCGCGGTGCGCGTGGCTGCTGAGGAGGAGGAGCGTCGCGTGGTTCCCGTCATCAAGGCGCTGCACGAGGAGGGGATTAGGACCTCGGTGGATACGATGCGGGCGTCGGTAGCCGCGGCGGCAGCCGAGGCCGGCGTGGACATGATCAACGACGTCTCCGGCGGTGCTGCTGACCCTGACATGTACCGCACCATGGCAGATACGGGCCTGCCGGTCTGCCTCATGCACTGGCGTACTGTCCAGTTCGGCAGTGCGGCCGGCGTGGCGGACCATGGCGGGGATGTCGTGCGTGATGTGCACGAGTCCTTGGCCGCGCTTGCCGACGCCGCCCTCACCGCCGGCGTCAGCCACGACAACATCGTCGTCGACCCGGGGCTTGGTTTTGCCAAGTCTCCGCAGGATAACTGGGCGCTGCTCAAGGCACTGCCAGAGTTCCTGCAGGGTGAGTTCCCGCTGCTCGTGGGCGCGTCCCGCAAGCGTTTCCTCGCCGCTATTAGGGAGGACCGCGGCGCTGAGTCCAGCCCGCTCCTGGCAGACCCCGCCACCGCAGCCGTCACCGCCATCTCCGCGCAGATGGGCGCCTGGGGCGTGCGCGTGCACGAGGTGGATGTCTCGCGTGATGCTGTGGACGTGGCCGCCGCGTGGAACGCGGGCGCGGCCTATGCCGGTGGCGCGCATGCCTCCGGCAGCTACGCCAACGGTGCCGATGGTGGCACCGTGGTGTCGACATCCTTGGGGAGGGTCTAAACATGGCGGACCGCATCGAGCTCACCGGGTTGGAATGCTTTGGCTACCACGGCGTCTTCGAGGAAGAAAAGAAGACCGGGCAGCCCTTCATCGTGGACGTGACCTGCTGGCTGGACACCGCGGGCATCGAGGACGACCTGAACCGCACGGTGAATTACGCCGAGCTTGCCGACGTCACCGCACGCATCGTCGAAGGCCCTTCCCGTGATCTCATCGAGACCGTGGCGGCCGAAGTCGCCGAGACCGCGATGCAGCGTTTCGAGATTCTGCATGCCATCGAGGTGACCATCCACAAGCCGAAGGCACCCATCCCGCGCAATTTTGCGGATGTGGCTGTGGTGGCACGCCGTTCCCGGAAACGGATGGCCGGCTAATGCGCGCGGTCCTGTCCATCGGCTCCAACATGGAGGATCGCCGCGCGCTCCTCCAGACTGTCTTCGACGAGTTTGCTGATGAGACCGTCGCCGCCTCTCCGGTCTATGCCACCCCACCGTGGGGAGTGACAGACCAGGGAGATTTCCTCAACGCGGTGCTCATTGTGGACGTGGACTGCACTCCGCTTGAACTGCTGCGCCGCGGGCAGAAGTTAGAGGAGGCAGCCGAGCGCGTGCGTGTGCGGCGCTGGGGGCCGCGCACGTTGGACGTGGACATCGTGCAGATTGACGGCGTGACCTCCGATGATCCGGAGCTCACCCTCCCACACCCTTATGCCCACGAGCGGGCCTTTGTGCTCGTGCCGTGGCTGGCTGCGGATCCCGATGCGGCGCTCGATGGCACCCCCGTGCGTGAACTCGTGGCTAGCTTGGACAGCGATGAGGTGGCCGCGGTGAGGGAACTGGGGGAGTGATGAAGAGGACGTCGATAAGCGCGCTCATCGGCACGGCCCTGTTTGTGGCCGCCGCAGCCGCCATCCTCACCACCCGCTTTTATGGCTCCATGCTGGCGATCCCGGCAACCGTCTCGATTTCCCTGTGGGCCATGGCGCTGGTGTGCGTGCTATTGACCCTCAAGGTACGCAGCGCCAAGGACGATGAGCACGGCATCGGACTGGATAACTCGCAGCTTAACCCCATGACCATTGCGCAGTTCCTGCTCGTGGGCAAAGCCTCCGCGTGGACCGGCGCGATTGTGGGCGGAGCCTACGCGGGAATGGCGGTCTATGTGGTGCCGCGCGCCGGCGAGCTCGTTGCGGCGGCCGGTGACCTGGCTGGGGTGGTGAGCTCTGCATTGGGTGGTGCGGCGATGTGCGTTGCCGGAGTGGTGTTGGAGCGACACTGCGAGGTGCCACCTCCAACTGACGGTGCACAGGCGGTAAGTTAGTGGGCATGACGAGCCCGCAGCATTCCCCCGAGCCCCCGCACGAGCCGGCCCCGGATAATCGCCCGACGTCCCAGTTTTCTGCGCAGCCGGACTCTCAGCCGCCCACGCCGGCGACGTCATCCCAGACCGAATCGAAGACGGATGTTGGGTCGATTGGTCTTATCATCCTGGTCATCCTTGCGGTCATTGCCAGCCTGATCATGCTGATTTCGGGTTCGGCGAATGCTCTGAAGATCGCCTTGCTTGCCTCTCTCTGGGCGGCAGTCGTGGGCTTCTTCCTCGTGGTGCGCTACCGCCGCCAGGCCCAGGAGGCCACGGAGCTTCTGGCGGTCGAGCGCGCCCATACCGCCTCCACGCTGACAGCCTCTGGTTCTGCCACCGCTGATAACAGCGAGGTTCTCGCAGAAATCCGCTCTGAGCTCGAAGCCATCCGCACCCAGATTGAGGAGATCTCAGGCCGCGAGTGGGTCTACGAGCCCGCAGCCCTGTATGCGGAGGCTCGCCGCATACAGGAGTTGGAGCGCAAGGCTGGTGGCGCCGGTGTAGACGAGCGCGGCGATGCACCTCAGGTGAACTTCACACAGAAGTCTGGCGGCGCGCCGTCTGCCGACGCCGTCGCGGGCCGCCTCGGTTCCCAGCCCACCCACCCAGTGAGCAACCCGCTGGACAACCTGCTGGCGGATAACGCGCGAAGCAATGCTCAGCAGCCTGCTCCGAAGCCAGCCGCGAAGCCCGCTCCGAAACCCACTCCGAAGCCAGCCGAGCAGCCTGCCGCGAAGCCGGCCGGCCAGCAGGACACCCGCCCGGCCCCGTCTTCCTTCGGTGCACCGCACCCCTCTCAGGGGCGTCCCCCGGCTTTCCGTCCCGTGGGCGAGCCGCAGCCGAAACCGCAACCGAAACCGCAGGCTGCCCCGCACTCGCAGCCCAAGGCCGACAAGCCACAGGCGCGTACCGAGCAGAAGCCGCCGCAGCAGCCCCAGCCGAAATCACAGCCCAAGCCCCAGCCGAATGCGGCACCTCAGCCACAGCAGAAGGCACCGGAGTTCAAGACCGATAGCTTCCAGGCTGTGCGCTGGAACCAGGGTGCCGCAGGTACACAGCACATCAAGGAGGATGCGGGCCTCGCACAACAGCACCACCGTCATCGCAAGCCGGAGGTAGAGACCACGCAGCAGGGTCAGCTGGCGGAATCGAGCAGCCGCGGCCGCCGCCGCAGTGATGAGAAGCGGGAAGGCGCGGTTTCGGTGGCTGAGCTCATGGCGCGCAGCAAGCGCCGTGAGGAGCAGCAGAACACGGGCGACAAGAAGTAGATGCAGGCACCACGTATGCGCGTGGCGGTGTGGGGTAGCTCCCGGGCCGGCATCAACTTTGCCCACCGTCTGGAGATGGCTGGCCACACCATCGAATACCTTGAGAACCCCGCCGAGCTGGGCCGCTTCGATGCGCTGATTCTTGCCGCGACGGCGCGGGACCTGGAGGCGGCTGTGGGGGACGTCGAAAAGCACGTGCGTCCCAAGCAAATCGTCATCCACACCTCACTGCTCGCCGGGGTGGAAGCCCTCGACGAGCTGGAAACGCGCGGGTGCCTGACGATTGCCGCAGCTCCCCTGGGCGACTCCTACGCGGTGGGCACTCTCGATGAGGTGGCAGAAACCGTCATTGGGCTGCTGCTCTCGGAGATTCATCAGACTTCAGAAACGGTGCCTGAGGCGCAACGAGCTGAGCGAGCCGCGCGGCTGTACTACGCTGAAATGCTCGGTGCGCTCTGTGCCTGGGCATCGATTAAGGCGAAGGTCATCGAAGACTTCGGGCATAGCGCCTTTGATCTTGATGCCGGCGACATCATTGCGGCCTATCCCGCCGCCGTGGAACTCGGTATGGCGCGCAACTACCGTGACGTTGCCCGCATGGTGGGCGAGCAGGAGAAGATTGAAGAACTGGAACTGTGGGCACTAGGAAAGGAAGCGCCGTGGCAGAACAACTCCTAGTGGAGGATATCGAGCGCATCCGCATGGTCGGCAGCGCCTACCGCAAGACGGGCAAGCGCGTGGTGCTCGTGCCTTTGGGGCGCGACATCCATGCCGGGCACCTGGCACTCGTACAGGCAGCGCAGCGCGTGCGCGGCGGCGTCGTGGTCGTGGCCGTGGACCCAGAAGCGGACATCTCTGCCCTTGACGACGTTGATGTGGTCTGGCGCTATGGCGAGCAGAACCAGCGCACGCGGGTGCTTGCACCCGACCACGGCATGGAAGACGTCAGTGCGGAGCTGACCCGGATTGTGGCGCTGACCTGTGCTTTGGGTCCCAGTGATGTGTTCATGGGGGAGAAAGACTACGGGCTGCTCGTGGCCACCCAGCAGGCTTTTACGGACCTTAACATCGGCGCGCGCGTGCAGGGGGTGCCGCCGGTACGCATGCCGGATGGAGTGGTGATGAGCCTGCGCAACGCTGACGTGGCACCCGAAGCACGCGAGCAAGCCAGCGCCTTGTCAGCGGCACTCACCGCCGGTGCCTACGCGGCGGAGTCCGGGGCCGAGGAAGTTGTCCGCGTGGCCCACGAGGTGCTCACCGCCGCCGGCGTGGAGCCCGAGTACGTGGAGCTGCGCGGACGAGACCTGGGTGAGGCACCTGCAGAGGGCGATGCCCGCCTCTTTATTGCCGCCACCGTTGGTGGTGTGCGGCTCATCGATAACGCGGGCGTGCCGTTGGGGATTGGGTTCCGCAATCTGGAGCAGCGCGGATAAAAACCTGTGGTGTGCGTTACAACCGGCTAGGTTGTAAGGCATGAAGATTGGAATTTTGGGAGCCGGTGCCATCGGTGGATACTTTGGCGGAAAACTGAAAGCAGCGGGCCACGATGTCGCCTTCGTTGCTCGTGGTGAGACCTTGCGGGTGCTGGGGGAGACGGGCGTGACGCTCGTCGACGCCCACGCAGAGCCCACCACCACCGAGGTCATAAAGGTCCCGGCCGCGCGCACCTTTGCCGAGGTCAAGGAGCTCCTGGGTGGGCTGGACGTGGCGATTATCGCGTCGAAGGCGCTGCCGGGTAACGAGACGTTTGGCAGCGCTGAGGATCGGCAGGCCCTGCAGGGCATCCCGGTGGTGACTACACACAACTCGGTGGAGATTCCGTATTTGGCGGCCGAGGAGTTCGGGGAAGAGAATATTCTTGCTGGTGTGGCACGCGTGTACGCCACCCGCTTGGGTCCGGCCCGGATCAAGCGCAATCCAGGGCCACTATCTCTGGCCTTTGGGCCGCTGAGTGCGGAGGCGCCGGAGTCGCTGCGTGACACTGGCCAGGAGCTGGCGGCGGCGCTGAAGGAAGCAGGTGCCTCCAGTAAATTCCACGACGCAGCGCTTGTCGACATCTGGTCGAAAGCCATGTTCGTGACCTCCACCGGTACCTTGGGTGCCTTGGTGGATAAACCGATTGGGTATCTCTGCCAAGAAATCCCGGAGCAGCTGGAGGCCTTCATGAAGGAAGTCGAGGCGGCTGGACGTGGCATGGGCGTGGAGCTGCCAGAGGACGTCGTGCAGCAAACTATGGAGTTCGCACGCCAGCAGCACCCGGACAATACGTCGTCGATGCAGCGCGATATCAAAGAAGGTCTACCAAATGAACTTGACGCCCAGGTCGGAGCAATCCGACGCATGGGCGCCAAGGCTGGGGTCATAACCCCGCTGTGGGACTTCGCGCAGGATGTGCTCGAAGCCCAGCTGCGCTCGTCCTAGGACGAGCGGGTTCTTTACTTAGAACCGATCTTGCCGTCCTTCTTCCAGACCACAACGACGGCCGGGCGCGGGGTGGAGTTGCCACCGTCAGGCCAGTGCGAGGTGGCCTTCTCGAAGGTGGCGTCATCGGCCTCACCCGGGTGCTGAACGTTGACCATGACGCGGTCATCATCAACGATCGGGCCACAGGTCTCTGCACCCGCCGGGACGGTGAGGAAGCACTTGAGCTCGCCGCGGGTTTCGCCATCAACGGTTACGGCGTACAGACCATCATTGGAGTCCAGCGCGTTGCCGTCAGTGGAAATCCACAGGTTGCCATGGCTATCGAAGGCCAGGTTATCCGGGCAGGAAATCGGGGAGACCTTCTCCTTGTCGAAACCACCGAAGTAGGTGTTGGCTTCCTTCGGGTCACCGCAGACCAGCAGGAGGTTCCAGGTGAACTTCTCACCGGCGTGGTCGTCCTCGATCTCCATGACGAGGCCGTTCTTGTTCTCCTTGACCGGAGCGTACTCCATCGGGTCTTCCTGGTTCTTCTTGGCGTTCTCACCAGTAGCACCACGGTACTTGTTGTTGGTCAGAGCAACGTAGACCTTGTCGTTGGCCGGGCTGACCTCAACGTCTTCTGGACGGTCCATCTTGGTGGCGCCAACCTTGTCGGCAGCCTCACGGGTGAAGACAGCAACTTCCTCAGCGGACATGCCATCAACGTGGGAATCGAACTTGTTGTTTTCGGTGTCGGAGGTCAGCAGCTTGACCCAGGTGCCCTTGCCGTCGAAGGCGCCGTCCTCCGGCAGGACGCCGGAGCCATCGATTTCCTTCTCCGGGGAGTTACCCTCCATCTTGGCCACGTACAGGGTGCCGTGGTCCAGAATGGACATGTTGTGCTTCAGATCGCCTTCCTTGTACTTCTTGGAGGAGACGAACTTGTAGATGTACTCGAAGCGGGAGTCATCGCCGGAGTAGCACACCACAGTGCCATCCTTGGTGATGTGGATGTTGCCGGCCTCGTGCTTGTAGCGGCCCACAGCGGTGTGCTTTACCGGGGTGGACTCCGGATCCAGCGGGTTGATCTCTACCAGCCAGCCGAAGCGGTTCGGCTCGTTCGGCTCCTTGGCGACGTCGAAGCGGTCGTCGTACTTCTCCCACTTACGCTCAGACGGTCCTTCCTTGATGCCGAAACGCTTGAGGGACTCAGCAGCCTTCTCATCCTTGACGTCGCCACCAGCGAAGTACTGGTCGAAGTTCTCCTCGCCGGACAGCATGGTGTTCCACGGAGTCACGCCACCGGAGCAGTTGTTGAGGGTGCCGAGGACCTTCTCGCCCTTCTGGTCAGCGGAGGTCTTGACCAGGTCGGAGCCCTTCGCCGGACCAACCAGGGTGAAGGGGGTGGTGGCGGTAATGCGACGGTTGAGCGGGCCGAACTCGCGCTTGAGCTCACCGGTGTCACCTACCTTGGAAACCTCGAGGATGGTGTGGCCGTGGCCAGCCCAACCAATCTTGACCTGCTCTTCGGTCGGGTTCTCCGGGTCATAATCTGGGAACATCATCGGCTCGGTGGTGTACTCGTGGGAGCACATGTAGATGAGGCGGTTCTTGTCATTCGGGTGCTCGATAAGACCAGCGAAGTCATTGTTGAAGCCGAACTGCTTCTCAGCGTCAGCAGCGGTCTGATTGTTGACGTCGAACTCCGGTGCGCCCTCGATAACCGGGTCGCCCCAAGCGATAAGAACGGACTGCTCGTAGCCCTTCGGGATGACAACTTCATCCTTCTCGTTCGGCTCGACCTTCTCGAAGTGCATGCCTTCAGCGGAGGTCAGCTTGATTTCAGACTCCTTGACCTCAGAGGTCTTCCCAGCGGCGCTGCTGCCAGCAGCAGCGGAATCTTCTTCACTCGGTGCAGCACATGCAGCCAAGGCAGAGGAACCGCCAACAGCTACGACAGCGAGGCCGCCGGCACGCAGTGCGGTACGGCGGGAGAACTGATCACCAAAGTACGGGTTGTCAGAAGAGTTCTCGCACTCGCCGAAGCAGGCGTTACCGCACTTGTAGGTGCAGGTAAGGGAGGAACGAGAAGAGGTAAACATGTTGGTCAAAAGGTTGCGGCCTTGCAGTGCCATGGGATGCTCCAGAGGTCGTAATCATTGAGATGCGCAGAAATGTCGCGTCGGACGTCCTGAGTTAATCCTGTAAAGGTGGCTGTTTTCTTGATCTCCCGTGACTATTGGGTGAACTCTCTGTGAACCAGGATCGCGCCCCCTTGCGGGGATCGGCTACCCTAGACATTCGTGAGCGAGAAGAAGAATACTGAAGTTAACGACGTCCCAGAGCAGCTGCGCATTCGCCGCGAAAAGCGTGCCCGTTTACTGGAGTCCGGCACCGATGCCTACCCGGTGACCGTTGACCGCACGATCTCCATGAAGGAGCTACGTGAGAAGTACCAGGTGGTTGCCGAAGGCGAAGAACCCGCCGGTGCCGAAGGCGTGACCTATCTCAATGCTGGCGAGGAGACCGACGTTGAGGTTGCCATCGCTGGCCGCCTAATCTTTATGCGCAACACCGGCAAGCTGTGCTTTGCCACTTTGCAGGACGGCGATGGCACGCAGGTGCAGGCGATGCTCTCCCTGGCTGAGGTTGGTGAGGAGCGCCTTGCTGCCTGGAAGTCCGATGTTGACTTGGGTGACTTCATCTCTGTGCGCGGACGCGTCATTGCGTCTCGCCGCGGCGAGCTTTCGGTCATGGCATCGCAGTGGACCATGGCTGCTAAGTCCCTGCGTCCGCTGCCGGTGTCTTTCGCGGACATGAACGAGGAAACGCGCGTTCGCCAGCGCTACAACGATCTCATTGTGCGAGAGGAAGCTCGCAAGAACGCCATGACCCGCGTGAAGGTTATGCGTGCCCTGCGTAATTACCTGGAAGGCGAAGGCTTCGTGGAGATCGAAACCCCGATGCTGCAGACCATCCACGGTGGTGCCGCTGCCCGCCCGTTTGTGACGCACTCCAATGCTCTGGACATTGACTTGTACTTGCGCATCGCACCGGAGCTGTTCCTCAAGCGCGCCGTTGTCGGCGGCATCGACCGCGTTTTTGAGATCAACCGCAACTTCCGCAACGAGGGCGTCGACCGTTCGCACTCCCCGGAGTTCGCCATGCTGGAGACCTACGCGGCATGGGGCGATTACAACGACTGTGCTCGCACCACCCGCGAGTCCATCCAGGCCGTTGCTCGCGCCGTCTTTGGATCCACCACCGTCACCTTGGCCGACGGCACTGAGTACGACTTCGGCGGCGAAGAGTGGCCGGAGATTGAGATGTACCCCTCCCTCAATGAGGCTCTGCAGCGCAAGTTCCCGGGCCAGCCTGAGGTCACCATCGATACCGATGTGGACACGCTTAAGGGCATCGCAGACGTCATTGGTCTCGACGTTCCGAAGAACGGTGGCTGGGGCCACGGCAAGCTTGTTGAGGAAATCTGGGAGGTTCTCTGTGAGGATCAGCTCGAGGGCCCCATCTTTGTGAAGAACTTCCCGGTTGAAACCTCCCCGCTGACCCGCCAGCACCGTTCCGAGCCGGGTGTGACCGAGAAATGGGATCTTTATGTCCGCGGCTTCGAGCTGGCCACCGGCTACTCAGAGTTGGTTGACCCGGTCATCCAGCGCGAGCGCTTCGAGGATCAGGCTCGCCTGGCGGCCGGTGGCGATGAGGAAGCCATGGTTTTGGATGAGGACTTCCTCGCTGCCATGGAACAGGGCATGCCGCCGACGGCCGGCACCGGTATGGGCGTTGACCGTCTGCTCATGGCCCTGACCGGCCTGGGTATCCGTGAGACCGTTCTCTTCCCGATTGTGAAGCCGGAAGCCTAAACCCACTCGATCAACACAGCCCGCGCACGCCGCCATCCTGGCTGCGCGGGCTTTCTCATGCCCACGGCCTGTGGTTTCGGGTGCTTCATGTGGTGAGAGTCTGGGGCTATATTTGTTCCGATCAACGAAGACCTCACAGCAGCCGCCGGTTGTCAGACCTGATTTGTCAGGTATGTACATCCCGGCAGCCCAGGACAGGGAAAATGCGTCGATGTGCTGCATGGAGGCCGGAATCGTGGAACGATTCAGGTATGAAGAAGTTTCTCCCTATCCTCTCCATTGCGATGATCGCCTGCACGGCGGCGTCCTGCTCTTCTCCTGACGACACTGCCAGCGATGAGCCCCAATTCCACCAGACCTCCACTGCAGCCTCCCCGTCCTCCGACGCCACTGAGTCGTCGGAGGAGAGTCCGTCACCGACGACCTCTCAGGAAAAAGAGAAAGAAGACCCAGGGCTGCAGGAGCGAGACAAAGAAGCGTTCATTGCGACCAACCTGGGTCATGCGACCTCAAAAGTCTATGGAATCAGTAGTCCGGATGACCGCGTTGCCTGCACGGTTACTGAAGCTGGGGGAATGCTCGGGTGTAACGTTCTGTTTGCTGATCCGCCTTTGTACCCAGCAACCGGCCAGCCAGGCTGGCTGTCCAACGCCGTCAACTTCGATGAAGACAAAGGCTTCTATCCCACCATGACGCTGGGCGGTGATAACGCTGCTCCCACAACGCTTGAGGTGGGTAGCATAGTCACCATGAGTGGTGTGACCTTTGAAGCCACGAGCGCCGATGAGTTCACGGTGAAGATGGACGGTCATTACTTCACGGTTAAGGACCAGGGCCAGTATTACTCGGATACGTTTCCACCGAAGCCGGATTCGGCAGGTCGCTCTATCACCGGAACCATCTGTGGTGATGTAGGCAATGGCGAGTACGTCTATGCACAAGAGCACGGTACGGACTGTAAGAGGGCGATGGAAGTTGTTGATTACTACAAGAATTATGATTTCGCACCGATGGAAGGCGGCAGCCGCGGTTACCTCATGGAAGACGACTTCAGCTGCTCGTATAACGCGGATTCCGGCTGGCCCGACAAGCCAGAATACCGCTGGCTGCACTGCAGCATTGAGGATGCCGGTTCGGTCGTAGTCCTCGATTCGAATGCGCGCGAACTAATCTCAGCGCGGAGTTAAACAACTAAAACTGGCTGCGCGTCACCGTGAGTTCGTAGGAACCACTGGGCGTCGTAAAGCACAGCATCGAGGTGCCTTCAGGGATGGCGGCGGTGCTGTGCGGAACGAGCCGAATTGGCCCATGGGTGCGGATACACGGTGACGAGAGCTCCGCCGCGAGGAAGCTGCCCACGTTGCTCACCATCCAATTGTCCTCCTGCTGCCAGAAGCGGAGGAAATGGCGGTGCATGGCGGCATCATCGGGAGCGAGAGGAAAGTCGCCCGCACGGCCCGCCACGAGCTGCTCGCCCGGACGCACGACCGTACTGTCGCCGGCAGGGCTGGTGAGGAGGAGCTCCCGCTGCATGCGATGGGCCTTTCTCTAGCGGGCATGATGGTGCCCACCCTGCCACCTTCCCCGTTCCGTCCGCTGAGATTTTGGGGAGTGTCACCCGAAACGCAGTCTTAGCGGTTTGTGTGGAAACGCTGCACAGTGAGGAGTACGCTGGCTCTCCTGCATGCTCGCCGCTCTGGCGAGCTTCGTGTTTGTGGAAAGGTGTTGCTGGCCGCATGTCCGCCGAGATCCCCGCCAAGGTCATCATTAATCTCAGCATCCTCGTCTTGGGTGCCATGGTCATGATTCTCAATGAGACGTCACTGTCGGTGGCGTTGCCGACGATCATGGCGGATTTTGGCATCCCCGCTACCAGTGCGCAGTGGCTGCTTACCGGCTTTATGCTGACCATGGCCGTGGTGATTCCTACGACCGGTTTCCTCATCGAAAGGCTCAGCACACGCCAGATTTTCCTGGTCTCGACGGGACTTTTCCTCGCCGGAACGGTGGTGGCGGCGCTGGCACCGAATTTCCTCATCCTGTTGGGTGGCCGTGTGCTTCAGGCGGGTGGTACCGCGCTCATGATTCCCACGCTCATGACCGTGGCCATGACCCTGGTGCCGGCGCAGCGCCGTGGCACAGTGATGGGAATTATCTCCGTTGTGATCTCGGTGGCGCCAGCGCTGGGGCCCACGGTCGGTGGCGCGATTCTTAACCGCTTTACCTGGCATGTCATCTTCTGGGCCATGGTTCCCCTCATGGCGCTCATCCTGCTGGCAGGCCTGTGGCGCCTCACCAACGTAGGGGAGAGCCGGGATGTGCCGCTCGATGGGGTTTCAGTGGTCTTGTCGGCTTTTGCCTTCGGCGGCCTGGTTTACGGTCTGTCGTCGATTGAGAAGATGCTCACGGGTGGCGCATGGACCGAGATCCTCATAAGCCTTGTGGGCGTTGTGGCGCTCATCGTGTTTATTCGGCGCCAGCAGCGTCTCTCACTCGATGACCGTGCGCTTATGGATCTGCGTCCCTTCCGGATCCGCAACTTCACGCTGGCCGTTATCATCCTGCTTATTTCCTTCGGCCTCATGCTCGGTATGGTCACCGTCCTGCCGATATACCTGCAGACCACGCTGGGAGCCACGGCGTTCGCCACCGGGCTTGCGGTCATGCCAGGTGGCATCATTCAGGCCTTCTTGTCGCCGATTGTGGGCCGGGTCTTTGACTCCTATGGACCGCGTCCGCTCACGATTCCAGGCTCGCTGTTCATGGTGGTGAGCCTCTGGCTCATGGCGACGTTGGGAGAGTCCTCAACGCTGTGGATGGTCGTGGGCATGCACGTGCTCTTTTCCCTGGGCATGTGCCTGATGATGACACCGCTCATGACGACCGCGCTGTCCTCGCTGCCGGAGAAACTCTACTCGCACGGTTCGGCCATCATGAACACTTTCCAGCAATTAGCCGGTGCGATGGGCACGGCCTTCCTCGTGGTCTTCCTTACTCGCGGCACGGTTGCGGGCGCGGAAGCCGGAATGAATGCCGCCGCTGCCACAGCCCAGGGAACGCACTGGGCCTTCCTCTTCGCTGGGATCGCAGGTATCGCAATTGCGGTGCTGTCCCCGCTGCTCAAGCGCGTGGATTAACCGCGTGAATTGATTGCGCGTGACTAACAGATAGGCAGGCGTAGTCGAGCTTCCTCGGCATCCTCACCCCATACCAGGATGGCCTCGGCGGAGTCCTCAGCAGCCATGTAGAACAGCGGTTCTGCGTCGGACAGGTCATAGCTGCGTACGGAGCAACGTCCGTTGGAGAGTTCCTGCGCGCCTGTGGTGGGGCCGGCGGCCTCGCGCTTGTCGGCGTCCCCGTAACCCGCAACCGAATACGTCACCCCGTCGCCCGAGCAGGTGATTTTGGCGGTCTGGGATTCTTCGGGTTCGCGTGATTCGCACGTTGTGTCTTCAACGCCGCTGCCGCCGGGGCGAGGGCTGAGGAGGGCCGGGTGGGCGTCGACAAGCGCTTGCTCCTCCTCGGACCACGCGGCGCGGCCCGTGAAGAACCACGCGAGGCCTGCGATGATGACCAAGGCGGCAGCACCAGCGCCGAGGCCGAGGAGGAGCGTGGGGGAGGACTTCTTCTGCGGCGTATCAGAGTGCGGGACCACCTGCTGTACTGGTTCGGGTGCAGGTTGGGCTATAGGCTGCGCGATATCCTGCTGAGGTGCGGCGTTGTGGGTGCGCAGGGCCTCAACGATGGCCGTGGCAGTAGGGTAGGCCGCATCGGCGCGGAAGGCTGGGTAGGCGGCAGACAGCAGCTGGGCACAACGCGCGATGACCTCCTCCGCGGTCGTCCGCGAGCTTTCCTGCGCACCCGCCGGGCCGACCGTGGCGAAGAAAGCAGTGGAGCGGTGATCCGTCAGAATGATGCGCCGCGGGTTCAGCGCCCGCAGGGCATAAGCAGCACGGTTGCGGTGGATGAGGAAGTCCACGGCGTCCGCCAGCGGCGCGAAGATGGCCAGGGCCTCCTCCCGGGAGAGGTGGCGTGCACCAACCCCAGAGCCGGTGAAATCCGCCAGCAGCTCGCCCGGCAGACAGCGGCGCACGAAAAATTCCTGCCCATTGTTCATCGTGCCCGTACCCACGATGGGCGCGATGGCGCTGTGCTCAAGCTGACCGGCCACGCTGGCCTTACGCAGCACCCCTCGGTGCTCGGGAGAGAAGATCTCCACGAGCAGTTGCTCCTTGGAGGGATCCTCAACGAGGAAGAGCGTGGAACCAGCACCCTGGTCCAGGATGGCTAGTTCACGAAGCTGGTGCTGGGATGTAAAAAACTCGGGAAGCGTGGTCACGGTGGGAGAGATTCCTTTGGCGTTGAGGTGGACTGGTCTCAGTTTAAGGGACACCGCCTCCTATCACGTCGCCCCCAAGCACGTCATTTAGCAGAGGGGGAGACTGAGGCGGTCTTCCTTGGCATTTGTGCCTGCGATGACGAAGGCGAAGCGTGCGGACACCCCGGTGGGGTACACGCCCCACGTTCCGGGCTGCCCGGGGATTTCGGCGGAGGTGACGGTGCAGGCTTCGCTGGTGAGTTCCTCCACGGTCCCCGGCACAATGGTGTCGCGGTCGTCCTCGGTGCCAAAGTCAGCGCCGACAAGAGTGAGGTCCTCGCTCTCACAGATGATGCGGGCGCGCTGGCCGGCCTCAGGCTCGGCGGAGTAGCAGTCGAGGTTGCGCCAAGGTGCACGGCCGGGATTCTCGGGGAAGATGAGGGGGAATTCTCGAGCGAGGACGTCTTCTTCGGCATCCCACCCGGCGCCGCGCAGTGCGAGGCCACCGACCACGCTAAGGACCATGAGCACTCCGGCCAGGACCGCAGCGAGGATGATGTGGTTGCGGCGTAGAGACCAGCGAGGAGACTCGTCGCGAGCATCCGGGGCGGGGGAGGCAACGTTGTTCGAAGGATCGATAGCAGGCGACGTATCCGCGGAGCCCGGCACGGTGGCGTCGTGAGGGGCTGGAGCATTCTCCTGTGGTGGCGCGAGTTCGGCGGTTCCTGCCACGGTGGCGAGAGCGTCGAGCATCTCGGTGGAGCTGGCAAAACGCTTCTGTGGCTCGGGGTTCAGCGCGGTGGCGAAGAAGGAGTTGAGGCTGGGGGCGAGGGGGCCGTCACTTGGCGCAAGGTTGTCCGGAGTCAAGTCCGGAATGAGGCGGCTATGCGCCCACTGTTGCGGGCTCGTTGTGCGGCGCAGGTTAACCAAGGTGAGCATTTCCAACACGATGAGCGCGAGCGAGTAGCGGTCACTGGCGGCGGTGGGCTGCGGAGGTGACGGGGCCAGCTGCGTGGGGTAGAGCTCCGGCGCCATGTAGGCGTCCGTGCCTACCCGAAGGCCCTCCCGGGTCATGCGGGTGGTGTCCTCATTAATGGCGATGCCGAAATCCGCAAGCATGACATCGCCGGGTTCCTCACAATCATCCGCGATGATGTTGGCGGGCTTAATATCGCGGTGAATGACCGGGGAGGGCAACTGCGCCAAATAATCGAGGGCCTGCGCAATAGGGGTCAGCAGCCGCACCGTCTGCTCCACCGTGAACTTGGAGCCTTCCATAATGCGGCGGTTAATGTGCGCTTCCAAACTGGGGCCACGCAGGAACTTCATGACGAAGTAGGGCACGCCGCCGGGGGTGACATCGCCATCATAAATCGGCACGATGGCCGGATGATCCAGCGCCGCAACGGTGCGCATCTCCGACATGAACCGCCCTACTTCCTCATCATCCCCCGCGGCGTGCTGGGCAATGACTTTGATGGCCACCTCACGGTCAAGGCTCTCCTTGCGGGCAAAAACAATGGTGCCCATTCCGCCCGCACCGATTTGATGAAACTGCGAATAACCCTTGGCGGTGAGTTCAGGCTCAAGATCCAAAGGTAGGCCGGAGGCTGTGGGCTGCGAGTTCATGTCTAGGCCGCCACGATGATGGGCTGGCGGATGATGAAAGGCTCATAGCCGGCCTGGCGGATGGTGATTGCCGCGGTAAATTCTCCCGGCTCCAGCAGGGAAGCGGCCAAGGTGCATACGCCGAAATTGCAGCTCAATGTGCTTTGCGTGGACTCATCGAGGTGGTTGTGTCCCTCGCTGTCAAGGAGAGCAACGTGCCATTCGGCGTTGTTTTCCAAGTCTGCTTCATTATTGCTGAGATTCATTGCCTGTGCGTTGAGCACGAAGACACCGCCGACTGCCCACTGCAGCACGCCGGTCGGCGCTGACCCGCTCACCGCGCCGTCGTATCCGGTGTTGTCCACCTCCGCGCGCAGCGAGCGGTAGCCGAACTCTTCCAGTTCGGAGTAGTTCGCAACGATTTCGTCCACGGGCCCTGGGCCGGGGCTCTTGGGGGTGATGAGGTAGGAGCCATTGTCTTGGCGCAGGTGGAGCCCGGTAGGCTCTGCGCTTTCCGACGCCTCCCCCGCCACCGTCAGCACCGCCTCTGAACGTTGCCTGGTGCCATTCACCGTGAATTTCGGAGCGTCCTCAGCAGCGTCCTTGCTCGACGAGCACGCAGAGAGCGTGACGAGCGAGAGACCCAGTGCGGCTAGAGCGCGCAGGGAGAACGAGGCGAGCATAGGGCGGATAAATCCTTGCAGAGTCGAGGAAAATAGAATCAGACAAAGAGTATCAGCCCCATACAGGGGGCTAGGGCGTAATTAAGAAGATAGAGATGAATTGTTATGAAAGGTGTGCATAATACTGGGGGTGTGCCGCCGCAAACTGGGCTAACACAATGCGCCACGAAATCTTCTGCCCCGGCTGGAACTGAGGAACACCGAGCTTCTGCAAGGTTTCAGCCAGTGTCTGGATCTTGCGCTCAACCTTTTTCTCCGTCCAGCCAAGAGCCTCGGCCAGTTCGCGCTGAGTGCCCACAACAACGCGGGGTTCAGCCGCTGGGTTCTCCACGAGGGGTTGGGCCAAAGTTTTCAAAAGGAGGCACTGCTCCTCGTTGGGCTCGAAGACATGCGTGGTGAACGGCCCATCTGGCGGCAGGCTGGGTTCGGGGCTGCGCAGAGGCTGCATCACCGTGAGCTCGCATTCATAACTCATCGTGGCGGTGGAAAAATACACGGTGGAGGTGCCCGGGTGCAAAACCTCGATGCTGCCCGGGCTCACCACCGTGCGGCCATAGCCGCAGGCAGCCGGCGGTTGAATGGTGGCGGCGATGAAACTACCAATGTTCTTCAGGAACCACTGCGAGCCGTTGGACCACACCTGCAAGAACGTGCGGTGCATGGCCGGGTCATCGGAGGCGAGCAGGATATCGCCTTGTCGGCCCAGTGTGGCGGACTCGCTGACAGTAAGAAGCTGCGAGTGGCCAATCAAATCGTCGACAAGCAAGGAGCCGTGCTGCGGCTGTGGCTGAGGCTGTGGCATGGCTCCTCCCTTCACGTGTGAACAGTGATAACTAGGACTGTAGTTTACTGCACTGAGTGGGAGGCGTCGCAGACGTCCACGAGAGAGTTCCTTATGCGAAAAGAAACAAACGGTGAAGACTCGGTCGAGGGAAAGGGGCGACGCCGTGAGTGATAGGGCGTGAGTGATAAGGAAAGAGGAACGGGAAACAAGCTCCACACCGCTTCCCGAACCAGCATCGACGATAGTAGCAAGCTCGCGGGCGATTCTCCTAGCTCTAGGGAGAAATCCCCCGGAAGCCGTCTCTATGAGGCGACGCCCTTTCACTCCTGTTCGCTACCGGCGTACAGTGCCGTGAGCTGGGAAAATGAGGGTTGGGGTGGGATGTTGCCGAAAATCGTGAATGGAGTGTCGGCCCCGCGCGTTAGAGTGGATGACACATTAACAGCGAAAGGTAAGAGGTCATGTTCGAGAGGTTTACTGACCGTGCTCGCCGCGTCATCGTGTTGGCGCAGGAAGAAGCACGCATGCTCAACCACAATTACATCGGCACCGAGCACATCCTCCTGGGGCTTATCCATGAGGGTGAGGGCGTTGCTGCCAAGGCCCTGGAGTCCATGGGCATCTCGCTGGAGGACGTCCGCCGTGAGGTGGAAGAGATCATCGGCCAGGGCTCCCAGCCGCACACTGGTCACATCCCGTTTACCCCGCGCGCCAAGAAGGTCCTTGAGCTCTCCTTGCGTGAGGGTCTGCAGATGGGGCACAAGTACATTGGCACCGAGTTCCTGCTTCTCGGCCTCATCCGTGAGGGCGATGGCGTGGCCGCCCAGGTCCTGACCAAGCTGGGCGCTGACCTGCCGCGCGTGCGTCAGCAGGTTATCCAGCTACTGTCCGGTTATGAGGGTGGTGAAGGCGAAGGCGGTGGCCAGTCCCAGGGCGGCCCCGGCCCGGTGGGAGCCGGTGCTGGTGCCGGCGCTGGACAGGGTGGCCGCGGTGGTTCTGGTGGCTCCGGCGAGCGTTCCAATTCGCTGGTTCTGGACCAGTTCGGTCGCAATCTCACCCAGGCTGCCAAGGATGGCAAGCTGGACCCGGTGGTCGGCCGTGATTCCGAGATTGAGCGCATCATGCAGGTGCTCTCCCGTCGCACCAAGAACAACCCGGTGCTCATCGGTGAGCCTGGTGTGGGTAAGACCGCCGTGGTTGAGGGCTTGGCTCTCGACATTGTTAATGGCAAGGTCCCGGAGACCCTCAAGGACAAGCAGCTGTACTCGCTTGACCTGGGTTCCCTCGTCGCCGGCTCCCGCTACCGAGGTGACTTTGAGGAGCGCCTGAAGAAGGTGCTCAAGGAGATCAACCAGCGCGGAGACATCATCCTCTTCATCGATGAGATCCACACCCTGGTCGGTGCTGGTGCTGCCGAGGGTGCCATTGATGCCGCGTCCCTGCTGAAGCCGAAGCTTGCCCGCGGTGAGCTGCAGACCATCGGTGCCACCACCCTGGATGAGTACCGCAAGCACATTGAGAAGGATGCCGCCCTCGAGCGCCGTTTCCAGCCGGTCAAGGTTGATGAACCTTCCCTCGATGACACCATCCTGATCCTCAAGGGTCTGCGTGACAAGTACGAGGCACACCACCGCGTCTCCTACACTGATGAAGCCCTCAAGGCAGCGGCATCCTTGTCGGACCGCTACATCAACGATCGCTTCCTGCCGGACAAGGCCGTGGACCTCCTCGATGAGGCAGGTGCTCGTATGCGCATTAAGCGCATGACGGCTCCGGAGGGCCTGCGTGAAGTTGATGACCGCATCGCTGAGGTCCGCAAGGAAAAAGAAGCTGCCATCGATGCACAGGACTTCGAGAAGGCTGCCGGTCTGCGTGACCAGGAGCGCAAGCTCGGTGAAGAACGCGCGGAGAAGGAAAAGCAGTGGCGCTCCGGCGACCTCGAGGAGATCGCCGAGGTTGGTGAGGAGCAGATTGCTGAGGTCCTGGCACACTGGACCGGCATCCCGGTGCTCAAACTCACCGAGAAGGAATCCAACCGCCTCCTCAACATGGAGGAAGAGCTGCACAAGCGCATCATCGGTCAGGACGAGGCTGTCAAGGCCGTCTCCCGCGCCATCCGCCGCACCCGTGCAGGTCTGAAGGATCCGCGCCGCCCGTCTGGTTCCTTCATCTTCGCCGGCCCGTCTGGTGTGGGTAAGACGGAGCTATCGAAGTCCCTGGCTAACTTCCTCTTCGGTTCGGATGATGACCTCATCCAGATCGATATGGGTGAGTTCCACGACCGCTTCACCGCCTCCCGTCTCTTCGGTGCCCCTCCGGGATACGTTGGCTATGAAGAGGGCGGCCAGCTGACTGAGAAGGTCCGCCGCAAGCCGTTCTCCGTCGTCCTGTTCGACGAGATTGAGAAGGCCCACAAGGAGATTTACAACACGCTCCTGCAGGTCCTTGAGGATGGCCGCCTGACCGATGGTCAGGGTCGCAACGTGGACTTCAAGAACACGGTGCTCATCTTCACCTCGAACCTGGGTACCCAGGACATTTCGAAGGCCGTGGGCTTGGGCTTCAGCGGCTCTTCCGAGACCGATTCGGATGCGCAGTACGAGCGCATGAAGAACAAGGTTAACGATGAGCTAAAGAAGCACTTCCGCCCTGAGTTCCTCAACCGTATCGATGAGATCGTGGTCTTCCACCAGCTCACTCAGGAGCAGATTGTGGAGATGGTGGAGCTGCTCATCGGCCGCGTGGAAAAGCAGCTGTCTGACCGTGACATGGGCATCGAGCTCACGCAGAAGGCTAAGGATCTGCTGGCCAAGCGTGGCTTCGACCCGGTCCTCGGTGCACGTCCGCTGCGCCGCACCATTCAGCGCGAGATTGAGGATCAGCTCTCTGAGAAGATCCTCTACGGCGAAATCGGTGCCGGTGAAATCATCACCGTGGACGTTGAGGGCTGGGACGGCGAGTCCAAGGACAACTCTGCGGCGAAGTTCACCTTCACCCCGCGCCCGCGTCCGCTGCCGGAAGGCACCTTCGATGAGGAACTCGAGGACCTGGAGGACACCGCCGTGCGCGAGGCTGATGAGGAAGCCTCCTCGGATGAGCCGGATACCATCACCCCGGATGTCCTCGGGGAGTCTGGCAGCGATTCCGCTGACGAGTCCCACAACGATGATGGCGATGACGGCAACCCGCCGCCGGCAGGCGCTGGCGCCGGTCAGCCGCTCTAAGCGCTGACTCTGGCCCAGCCACTGGGCCCATGAGGACTAGCCCCGAACCGCATGCGTGTGAAACCACGTGCGGTTCGGGGTTTGTTTTGCGTGACCTTCACGGTGGGCGGGATGCCCACCGCTGAAAAGGAATCAGCACACCGTCTCATGCGATTCGTGCTCCGGGTGCTCAATCTGGATGGTGGAGTGCTCGATTCCAAGTTCGCGCAGGGCGTGCTGGGCGGCATCCAACAGCGGGCCGGTGTCGACGGTGCCGTCACGCACGATGTGCACGGTCGTGAGCACGCTTACGCCATCCAGGCTCCACAGGTGTAGGTCGTGGATGTCGGCAACGCCCTCGACCTGCCGCAGCGCGGGCTCGATCGCGCTGGCGTCGAAGCCCGCCGGAACCTGCTCGAGCAGCACGCTCGCCGACAGTCGCATGAGTTGCCATGCGCGCGGCAGCACCATCGCCGCAATGACCAGCGAGGCGATCACGTCCGCAGCCACGAACCCGGTGGTCAGCACCACGATGCCCGCCACGATCACTGCCACCGAGCCGAGCATATCGACCAGCACGTGTAAGAACGCGCCCTCCACGTTGATCGAGGATTCGCGGTGGCGGTGCAGCACCCACGCCGATAGCGCATTCGCTACCAGGCCGATCACCGCGATGATCAGCATCGTTTTTCCCTGTACTTCGGCCGGGCTCTGCAGTCGGCGAACCGCCTCGACGACAATCCACACCGAGATCACCAGCACCATTACCGCGTTCGCCAGCGCCGCAAGCACCTCCACCCGCCGGTAGCCGTAGGTAGCCTGGGCTGATGCTTGGCGACGCCCCACCAACACTGCTAGCACCGCAATGATTAACCCAGTGGCGTCAGAAAGCATGTGCATAGCATCCGCCATCAACGCCATTGAACCCGCCAACCAGCCGCCGATCAGCTCGGCGAAGAAAACGGTGCCGGTAATGCTGAGCGCAATGAGGAGCGCGCGCAGCGGCGTGCTGGAGTGATCGTGATCGTGGTGCTCGTGTGCCATGCACTCAGCCTATCACCACTGATGCTTATTGACAATCAAATGAAAAAGGTTGACGGCGGGCGCAGCCGGCGACTCCACGTCAGGTTCTTTGTGTGAGTCCTGGGGCGTGTCTAGGATTCAGCAGGCTGGCAGTTCGATGGGGCGGGCACGTCGCGGAAGCGGTCGATGAGATAATTCGTGCCGTGCAGAAGCGAACGAACCATTGGTGCGGCGTGGTTAGTGCCGGAACCAGGACGCACGTTGACGGCGCGGGCATTCTCAAACTGGACGGTGCCGCCAGCCGCACAGAAATCGCGGGCCATGGTTCGTGCCTGCTGGTAGGGAATGATGTCATCGGTGGGGGAATTCATGACCAGCATCGGGGCATTGAGTGCATGTTGGCCCAAGCGTTGCTCGCGCATCATGCGTGAGGCCGCCGGCTTGCGGCGCAGCAGTTCAGCGAAAGTTTCGCCGCTTTCCGTGAGTTCGCTGGTGCGGATATTTCCCCAGGTGGACATGGACTCGCGGATGCAGAAGGTCTCGGCATCAGTGAGGAACTCACGGCCGCGTGGGTTTAACTCGTCGATGATCTCGTGGGAAAAGGCTGTGCTGCGTGCTGCAAAACCGTTGATGGCATAGCCCAAGACGTGGACAAGGGCAGAGCCATCGACGGCATTCATCACCTCGAAGAGGTCTGCTGGCGGAGCGCCCGCGAATGAGCCCTTGACGTTGAGCTCGGGGGCGTAGGTGGCCGCGTATTCGCCGGCGGCGGCCGCTGCGCCGCCGCCTTGGGAATAACCGGCGAAGCCGACAGGTGCGGTAGCAGGTGCGCCGGCGAGCTTGAGACCTGCGCGGGCGGCGTCAAGAACGGCGTGGGCCTCTTCAACGTTGTTGACATAGGAGTGGTGGCCCGGGGTGCCGAGCCCGATGTAATCCGTAACCACAACGCGTACGCCCTGGGTCGTGGCGTACTCGTACACGCGCCCGGCCGCGGCCTCGTAGCCCTGGTCAAAGCGGCTACCGTCGGTGCCGGCGCGCACACGTGACGGCGCGCAGTGGTCACCAGCACCGCGGGTGCCTGGCGCATACACGACGGTGGGGCGTTCACCCGGCCCATTCCACGGAGCCTTCGGCTCAAGAACCATACCGGTGACCGTGGTAGGGGAGCCGTTCATGAGAGTGGAGGCATAGGAGATCGTCGTTGCGGTGACGCCCGGTAGCTCTTCCGTAGCGTCCGCGTGTACGCTGCCCGGTGGAGCCGCCTGGGCTGCAGGGGCGGCGATAGCGATGCTAGCGGCGGTGAACACAACCGCCATCAAGGATTTCATTCTCACGAGGTTGAGAGTAACCCTTACGGCGATGCTGCGCATCCGCGCTATGCTATGCGGCATGGGAATTTACTATCGCAAGCGGAAGAAGACCGGCAAGAATAGCTGGATTAACGTCTCTGGCTCTGGTGCTTCGATGTCGACGAAAGTCGGTCCAGTGACGTTTAACTCCCGCGGCGGCATGTGGGTCAACCTTCCCGGTGGCCTCAACTTCCGGGGGCGCTGGCGCTAATGAGTTCCCACCCCAGCACCGACTATATCCGGATGGGGTATGAGGCTGACGTCGTCCTGCGTTTGGGCATGATGCTCATGGGGGCGGGCACGTCGGGCTATCGTGTGCTGCGCGGCATGAAACGTGCTGCCCGCGCGCTGGGCTTCGACCGGCTTGATGCTGACGTTGGCGTCACCCAAATCACGTGCACCTTTCACCGCGGCCGCGACTTTCGTACCGTGGTGGCTCAGCAGCACTCCCCGGCTGTCGATGCCTCACGCATCGAGGCCCTTGAGGACCTTACGCACAACCGCCTGTATTCAGGGATTACTGCTGAAGAGCTCAGCGCAATGCTGGATGCCATCGAGTCCACCGTGATCAAACGGTGGAACCGCTGGTTGCTAGCCTGCGCGGCGGCAGTTGCCTGTGCATCGTTTGCCGTGCTCAATTACTTCACCGTCTATGCGGTTTTCCTCGTCGCCCTAGCGGCCTTCTGCGGTCAGTTGACCCGCGCCTCACTGCACCACAAACACGTGCACCAGCTGGGCTGCATTGTGGCGGGCGGAACGGTAGCGAGCCTCGTATATTTCTTCACCACCAAGGCGGTTGCCGCCACGGACATCGCGAACCCCGCCGATTTTTCCTCCGGTTATGTTGCGGCGGTGCTGTTCCTCATTCCCGGCTTCCCACTGTTCTCTGCGCTCATTGACCTCGCGCGCTTCGATTTCGGTGCAGGATTGACCCGCCTGGCCTATGCGTTAACTGTCATTACAGCTGCTACTTTCACCGTGGCGCTGGTGAGCTGGACAACGGAACTGACCCCAGAACCGGGAATCCCAAGCCCTGATCCCGAGTGGTATGTTGCCGCAGCCGTGGCAAGTTTCCTGGGTATTTCGGGCTTCGCCTTCTTGTTTAACTCCTCGCGGCGGATGGTGCTGGTGGCGGCGTCGGTGGGCACGGTGGCCAACATCGTGCGCCTGCTCCTCATCAGTTGGGGAGCGACCAACTACGTGGGCGCCTTCATCGGTGGCCTCATCGTGGGCCTATTGGGTGCGGTGGCTTCTAAGGGCGCACACTTGCCGCGCATCACCACGACGGTGCCAGCATCCGTCATCATGATCCCGGGAACATCCATGTTCCGCACCGTCTATCACCTCAATGTGGGCAACATAGACCAGGCTCTGAATAACCTTGCCATCGCCTCGATGGCCGTCGCGGCGATTGGCTGCGGCCTTGTCCTCGCCCGCATGCTCACCGACCGCGACTGGACTATGGGCCGACTCATCGACTTTTCTCATGGCCCTAGTGCGGTAGGTGGAACAGCCCCTCCTCGTTCTGCTCCATAAGGCCATCCTCTAACAGAGAGCCAAGCGCACGGGCACGCTGGGCCGCGTCCTCCCACACCGCGTCCAAATCGGACTGGGGAACGGGGGTGGGTGAGGCGCGGAGGACGTCGAGAAGCAGCCCTCGCACCTGACGGTCCGTACCGGTGAACTTTTGCACGCGCTTTTTAGCCCGCGCGGCTTCTTCCTCGCTGGGTTCTGGACAGCCCGCTAGCTGCCATGCGCAGGTCGCCTTGATGGGGCATGCGGCGCACTCCGGGTTCTTGGCGGTGCACACCAGTGCGCCGAGCTCCATGAGCGCGGCCGAAAAACGCGGCCCATTCTTCTCCGGAAGAAGCGCCTCCACCTGCTTCAACTCGCGTTTCGACGGCGCTGGCGCCAAGAATCGGCCGTCCACAGCGCGGGCATAGACGCGCCGCACATTGGTGTCCACCACCGGCACATTGCGCCCAAAATGAAACGCCGCCACCGCCCGCGCGGTGTACTCACCAATGCCCGGCAGGGCCAAGAGCTTGTCGACGTCCCCCGGAACCTCCCCCGCGCCAATCTCCTTCGCGCATTCCCACAGCCGCAACGCGCGCCGCGGATAACCCAACTTGCCCCACGCGCGCAGGACCTCCGATTTGGAGGCCCCAGCCAAGTCCTGAGGCGTGGGCCAGCGCTCCATCCACTCCTTCCACTGCGGGGCCACGCGCGCGACCGGGGTTTGCTGACTCATGACCTCGCTGAGCAGCACGCCCCACGCCGAGGTTCCGGGCTCACGCCAGGGCAGGGGGCGCTCAACGGCGTCGAACCACTCCAGTACAGCTTGGGTATCCATAAACACCTCAGTGTAGGGGCGATGGGACTAGAGTGTGAATCATGCCTCTAGTTCATGTACCCCACGAACCACAGAAGGTCTGGAAGGCCCTCCAGGAGGGCAACCAGCGCCTTGTGACCGGAAACCTCATCGCCGTCAACCAGGATGCCAAGCTGCGCGCCGGGCTGACCCAGGGGCAGGACCCGCGCGTTATCGTGCTGGCCTGCTCGGATTCCCGTGCGCCCATTGAGCACGTGTTCAACATCGGTTTTGGTGATGCTTTTGTCATCCGCACCGCCGGTCACATCCTGGACAGCGCGGTGATGGCCTCCCTGGATTATGCCCTGGAGAACCTCAATGCGAACCTGCTCGTGGTCATGGGCCACCAGTCATGCGGTGCCGTAGGTGCTGCGTCGGAGTTCCTGGCGGGTGGTGACCTGCCGACGGGCCTGCAGCGCCCCATCATCGAACAGGTAGCCACTGCATCCCTGGTGGCTCAGCGCGATGGCCGCGAGGAGCGCGCGGACTTTGAGCGTGAGAACACCGCGCAGACGGTATCGCAGATTATCTCCGACATCCCAGCGGCGCGCGAGCTTCTCGACGCTGGCACTCTCGGCGTCGTCGGCCTTCGCTACCTTCTCGAGGATTCCAGCGTGGAGACGGTGGTTCTCCACGGCGTCGAGTAGCCTGAATCTACGCCGCGTGGTGGGGGAATAACGAGACACGCGGCCTTATGCTGGCCCGGGTTGGCGCTCAGTCCCCTTAAACTGAGAGCTGTGACTGAGCCTACCCATACCCCGAAGCCGCTGCCGCGCGAGATTTACGTCCGCCGTCGCCTCGCCGCGCTCGTGGCGATTTTGGCGCTCGTAGTCATCCTCATTTGGGCAGCCACTGCGCTTTTTGGTGGCTCCTCGGAGGAGAAGGAGGAGGGCTCGCAGCCGGCGGCAGCCTCAAGTAGCTTGGCGCAGCCGGCTGAGCAGCCGACGACCTCGCAGGCCGAAGAAACTGCCACCGAGACCAGGGAAGAAACGTCGGAGTCCGCGGACGAGAAGCCCGCGAAGGAAGGCTCGGACAATGCTGACGATGCTGACGATGCTGCGAAGTCCGAGGAATCCCAGCCCACCGAGCTAGCCGTGGATCCCTCCAAGACGGAATGCTCTCTCGAAGACCTCATGGTGATGGCTAAGACCAACGAGGACAGCGTCCCCGGCGGCAAGATGCCGACGTTCTACATGGAGGTCTTCAACCCCACCACGAAGGATTGCTCCATCAATTTGGATGAGCAGCAGCTGCGCTTCGAGGTCTACAAGATGGGCTCCAACGAGCGCGTGTGGTCTGATACTGACTGCTATGCCTCGGTAGAGACCGGCACGCAGACCTTCAAGTCTGGTGAGACGCGTTTCTTCCAAGCTGATTGGTCCCGCAAGCGCTCCGAGCCGGGCAAGTGCACCGACCGCCCTGAGGCTGATTCCGGCGCCTACTTCCTTCACACTGTGATTGGTGAAAACTACTCGGCTGCCCTGCCGTTTAATCTGCTCTAGCCGCCCGCTGCGGCCTAGTTGAGTGCGGCGATGGCTTCGCTCAGAGTCGCAGCGTGGCGTACTCGGATTCCACTGACCTCGACGTCTCCCGGCGGGACGATGGCGTGGCGATAACCCAACCGGGCGGCCTCTGCCAGCCGGCGGTCGAGGTTAGGTACTCGGCGCACTTCACCCGCGAGTCCCACCTCACCGATGACGACGGTCTTGGGCGGCAGCGGCCGCTCGTGCAGCGAGGACCACGTAGCCAGCGCCACCGCCAAGTCTGTCGCCGGTTCCTGAATCTTCATGCCACCCACGGTGGCCACGTACGCGTCTTTGTCATTGGTGCGCTCACCCGCACGGGCCTGCAAGACCGCGAGCACCATCGGTACCCGGTTGGCATCGAGTCCGGTGACCACGCGCCGTGGGTTCTTAGCCACTGGGTCCACTGTGAGCGCTTGTACCTCCGCGAGGATGGGGCGCACGCCGTCCATCGCCACCGTCACCGCGGAGCCGTCCGGCGTACTGCCGCGGTGGGAAAGGAACAGCCCTGAAGGATCGGCCACCTCCCGGATACCCGCTGCGGTTTGTTCAAAGCACCCCATCTCATCGGTCGCGCCGAAACGGTTTTTCAGACCGCGCAGTAAACGCAGGGAGGACTGACGGTCGCCCTCGAAATTCAAGACCACGTCCACGAGGTGCTCCAGCACGCGGGGACCGGCCACGTTACCGTCCTTCGTCACGTGGCCGACCAGAAGGATGGGGATTCCCGTGGTCTTTGCCAATGTTGTCAGCGCCGCGGTGACCGCGCGGGATTGGGCCACACCGCCGGCCACTCCCTCGACGCCGGCCGCATGCATGGTCTGCACCGAGTCCACGATGATGAGGCTGGGCTTAAGTTGCTCGACGTGCCCGAAAACAACGTCCAGGTTGGACTCCGCCGCTAGATAGAGGGTCTCATGCAGCGCGCCGGTGCGTTCAGCGCGGGCACGGACTTGGCCGGCAGATTCTTCCGCGGTGGCATAGAGCGCGGTGCGCCCCAGCTGGGCCCAGCGCGACGCTACTTCCAGAAGCAGCGTGGACTTACCCACACCCGGCTCCCCAGCCATGAGTACCACCGAGCCCGGCACGATACCGCGCCCAAGCACGCGGTCCAGCTCCCCAATCCCGGTGTTGAGCGCCTTGGTCTGAGCTGCTCCCACCTTTGTAATCGGTAGCGCCGGGCTCGTCGGAGTCAACCCTTTCGGCATGCGTCCCGTGACCGCTGCCTGGGCGGCACTGCTCTCCTGAGCAACTGCTGTTTCTTGCAGTGTTCCCCAGGAACCGCACTCTGGGCACCGCCCCAACCACTTGGGGGAGACGAAGCCGCACTCAGAGCACGTATGTACGGGACGAACCTTTTTAGCCATGCCCCACACTCTAGTAAGCCACCCGGACATCGACGATTATGTTGGTCTATCAGCAAAAAGCGTGGTTACCCCCATATGGATACTTTTTCTGCGAAGAAAAGCGCCTGTATCACTTCCCCCTTAAAGTATTTGGCAGGTAACAGGCAAGACTCTTCGAGTGTTGCGTGAAGCCGTCCCCCGAGAACATATCCCCGAAGACCCTAAGGTGATTTCATGAAGATCCGTCGTACCCTCGTTGCCGCTGGCGCCGCCGTTGCCATCGCCTTGGCCGGCACCCCTGCCGCCTCCGCTGCCCAGGCTCCGCAGCCGCTGGCTGATGTTTTGACCCAGATCACGAACGTTGCTGGCTACGATGCGCAGAACGTCATTCTTGTTCCGGCAGCCCTGTCGTCCTTGGGCTTCTTCCTGAACGTTCTGACCTAGTAAGCACATCCCCATTCACAGAATCATTCAAGGAGAAACAATGAAGAAGATCCGTCGTTCCCTCGTTGCACTTGCCGCTGCATCCGCCATCGCTGTGGCTGGCACCCCGGCCGCTTCCGCTGCGACTTACCCGGAGCCGCTGAACCAGGTCATGGACAAGATGGTTGAGTACGGTGGCCCACAGGCCCCGAACCTCCTGCTGGTTCCGGCTACGCTGTCCACCATCGGCTGGCTGCAGGCAATCATCGCTAGCTCCTCCGTGCGCTAAAAGCCGGAAAAGCCAACCTCACTGTCACCGCCGCGCGCCTTTGTGCGTGGCGGTCTTAGTGATCGTGCCACCTGTGCGGCGGGAGCTGTAGAGATGCTAAACCGCCCTCACTAACTGAAATTCAATCAGTGAGGGCGGTTTTGGCCGAGCGAAAAGGCTGCAGGCTACTTGGCCTCGGTGTAGCCCTCTTCGGACTGGGAATCACGGTCGAACTCGCCGGACTGCAGCGGGGAGGCGGACACGGTGGCATCGACCTCGATGGTGCCGGTGTTGAAGGTGAACGTGACCGGGCGGGAGCCACCGAAGGCAAAGCCATCGTTCTCCAGGGAGGTGGTCACGTAGGTGACGTTGTTGTCCTTCTCATCCTTCGGAAGGTTCTCCAGGTTGGTGGCGGAGTCACCGTACAGGGCCTGATCGCGAGCGATCGGGGTGGCGCCTTCGAGGACAACGTCCTGGCCATCGACGGTGACGGAATCGAGGGTGACCTCTTCTACCTTGTAGCCCTCGTTCACAGCGATGAATTTCAGGGAGGTCTCACCGGAATCCGGCTCAACCTGAATGGTGACGTCACGTACGGTCACCTTGCCATCTTCGGTGCTGGCGGCTGCGCCGTCGACAGCTGCAACCTTCTCTGCGGTCTGCGCAACGTGGCCGGCCGAGCAGGACGCCAGCGCCAGCGCGGAGAGGGCGGTAACTGACATGATGGCACCGCAGCGAGCGGCGGACTTCAGGGACTGCACTGTGAGTGTCCTCCATTGAATTGCGATCACAAAGCTTATCAACGCTTTAGCCTAGTACCTATCCGGGAAAAGCACACAGTTTCCAGCAAACACCTTGGGTAAACCGGGGGTAGCCGTGCTTCACGGCATCCTCGTCGTGGTGTATGGCCTACTCCCGGCTGCCTCAGCGGGCGGGGGTGAAAACCCACGTGCTAGAATTGACTCCCTGTATATGCGGCCCACCGAGCGCATGTCACGCGCGCACGGCTGGGCACCGTCTCAAAGGCTTCACAAGGAGTGGCAATGGAATTTAAGGTCGGAGAGGTCGTCGTCTACCCGCACCACGGCGCCGCCAAGATTACGGCGATTGAAACGCGTGAGATGGGTGGCGAGACCCTCGAGTACCTCGTCCTCCAAATCAACCAATCCGACCTGGTTGTGCGCGTTCCCTCCAAGAACGTTGAGATGGTCGGCGTCCGTGACGTTGTGGGTAAGGAAGGCCTGGAGAAGGTCTTTTCCGTGCTGCGTGAGGTGGATGTCGAAGAAGCCGGCAACTGGTCCCGCCGCTACAAGGCCAACCAGGAGCGTCTTGCGTCCGGTGACATCAACAAGGTGGCCGAGGTTGTTCGTGACCTGTGGCGCCGCGATCAGGACCGCGGTCTGTCCGCCGGTGAGAAGCGCATGCTGGCTAAGGCGCGTCAGATTCTTGTCGGTGAGCTGTCCCTGGCCACTCCGGTTGATGACAAGAAGGCCGACACCATGATGGAGGAAATCGACGCCACCATCGAGCGTCACCGCGCTGCTGGTCTGGTGGATGACAAGTCCATCACCACCGACGTCGATAGCGACATCGATCTTGATGACCTCTCCTTCGACGACGAAGACTAAACCCCGCGTCATCGCGCTCGTCGCCGCCGCGGGCAAAGGCACGCGCTTGGGTGCGGATGTGCCCAAGGCTTATGTCGAGCTACGCGGCCGCACCTTGGTGGAGCGTTCTGTCCAGGCTATGGTGACCTCCGGCATCGTCGATGAGGTTATCGTGCTGGTCAGTCCGGCGATGGAAGACTTCGCTGCACGCATCCTCGAGCGCGTTGCCGCCGATATCCCCATTCGGCTCGTCCATGGCGGTGGCGAGCGCGCTGATTCCGTCTGGGCCGGCCTCCAAGCAATCCCGGATGAGGACGCCGTGGTCCTCATCCACGATGCGGCCCGGGCATTAACGCCTCCGGGAATGATCGCGCGCGTCGCCAAGCGCGTGCTCGATGGGGCCGTCGCCGTTATCCCAGTCGTGCCCGTGGCGGACACGATCAAGGAGGTCGAGGGGGAGACTGTCCTGTCCACCCCGGATCGCTCGCGGCTGCGTGCGGTGCAGACGCCGCAGGGCTTTAACCTCGCAGCGCTGCGCCGCGCGAACCTTGATTATTGGGAACAGAACCCGGATTTCATCGCCACGGATGATGCCAGCCTCATGGAATGGCACGGCGCGCGCGTGGAGACCGTGCAGGGTGATACCTTCGCTTTTAAAATCACCACTCCCATCGATCTCGTCCTGGCCACAGCCGTGACGGATGAGGCCGAACCGACCATCTTTGAGGTGCCTAGTGACTAACCCCATCATCCCGCGCGTTGGCATCGCCACCGACGCCCACCAGATCGAACCCGGCAAGGAGTGCTGGATTGCCGGCCTGCTTTTCGAAGGCGCTGATGGCTGCGAGGGCCACTCCGATGGAGACGTGGTGGCGCATGCGCTTGTCGACGCACTACTGTCCGCCTCCCACCTCGGCGACCTCGGCTCCTTCGTCGGAGTAGGCCGCCCTGAGTACGACGGCGTATCCGGCGCGCAGTTGCTGCGCGAGTGCCGCGAGCTGCTGGAGAAGGAAGGTTTCGCCATCGGCAATGCGTCTGCACAGCTCATCGGCCAAACCCCGAAGATGGGTCCGCGCCGCGAAGAAGCCGAATCGGTGCTGAGTGAGATTCTTGGCGCACCGGTCTCCATTTCTGCGACCACGACTGACCGCCTCGGCTTCACCGGCCGCGAGGAAGGCCGTGCTGCCGTGGCCACGGCCGTGGTCTGGCGCGCCCCCAATTCCTAACGTAAAGTCGAGGGAGAGGAGGCTGCCGTGGCATTGACAATGCGAATTATAAATACCGAGGCCCTGCGGGCTCGGTATGGGGAACTCCTGCATGCCTTAGAAGTAGCCATTGGGGCGAACCTTAGTTCTGAAGATCTGCGCATGCTCGCAGAATCCGGCCGTTTTTCCACGGAAGAGCGCGACCTTTATGACGAACTCCGTCGCGTAGAGCTGATGCTTGAACGCTAAATGGCGGTGCGTATGGGGGGACTAGGGCAACATCTGACAGCAGAATTTTTTTAACTGGGTGCATGCCGTGCATGTGAAGGTTTTGCCCCTCAATGAAGATTCCGATATCCGCGTGTGGACAGATCTCAATCCAGACTATGGCACTGGATTGTTGGAACTTCACGCACCGTTGGTCTACGGGGTAGGAAGTCAGGGAGGCGATCGGGTTTCCTACAGCGACCTTTTCGAATCCGTTGTTCGCTTTCACACGTCCCTGTCGCCCGATGAATCATCTCTCAGCGTGAAGTCGAGCAAATTCGAGTTGCGTGTAGGAACAGCCCCAGGCGTTCGTTTCGAATATGAGCGAGAGAATCGTACTGCTCCGACGGCCCACATTCACCACTCAGGGGTGGCCGGACTGTTGAGTCCCGCACTAATGAAGAACTTTTCTGGGGTGAAGAACCCTCGAAAGAAGGGCCGAATTGAGGATATACATTTTCCTATTGGCGGCCGTCGGTTCCGGGTATCCCTGGAGGATTATTTTTTCTTTCTTTTTATGGAGTGTGGCTTTCGTTCACGTCCCGGTTGGAAAAGCTTTCTTGCGCAGAGCCGAGAAAAGTGGCTCGATGATCAGTTGCGCGGAGCGGTAGCCGATAATCAAGAGGTTGCTGCGCAAGTACTACGAGAAATAGGCTACACCGTCGAAAGGAAAGGCACGGCACCTAGTGCTGAGGCGCGGGGGCATCGGCCATGGTGAATTCCCACCGGAGGGTCAATTAGACTAGGCCGCGTGAGTACTTTGCGCATTTTTGATACCGCTACCCGCACCCAACGCGACTTTGAGCCGGTTCGCCCCGGCCATGCCTCGATTTATCTCTGTGGCGCCACTCCGCAATCTCAGCCGCATATCGGCCACCTGCGCTCCGGCGTGGCCTTCGACATTCTGCGCCGTTGGCTTCTGGCCCAGGGCTATGACGTGGCACTCGTGCGCAATGTGACGGACATTGATGACAAGATTCTGACCAAGGCCGCAGAAAACAACCGCCCGTGGTGGGAGTGGGTATCCACCTACGAGCGCGAATTCACCAAGGCCTACAACACCTTGGGCGTGCTGCCGCCGTCCGTGGAGCCTCGCGCGACCGGCTTTGTCACGCAGATGGTGGAGTACATGCAGCGGCTTATCGACGCCGGCTATGCGTATGCCGTGCCTGGTGGTGCGGCGGGGCAGAGCAGTGATGCTGGTTCCGTCTATTTTGACGTCGCCGCCTGGAATGCCGCCGAAGGTTCCGACTACGGCGCGCTGTCCGGCAACCGCGTCGAGGATATGGAGCAGGGCGAGTCGGAAGCCGAAGGTAAGCGCAGCCCGCAGGATTTCGCGCTGTGGAAGGCTGCCAAGCCGGGCGAGCCGTCCTGGCCCACCCCGTGGGGCCGCGGCCGCCCCGGCTGGCACCTGGAGTGCTCGGCCATGTCTACCTACTACCTCGGCAGCGAGTTCGACATTCACTGTGGTGGTCTGGACCTGCAGTTCCCGCACCACGAGAACGAGATTGCGCAGTCCCATGCGGCGGGCGATAAGTTCGCCAACTACTGGATGCACAATCACTGGGTAACCATGTCTGGTGAGAAGATGTCCAAGTCCCTGGGCAACGTGCTCTCCATCGCCAACATGCTGGAGATTGTCCGCCCAGTAGAGCTGCGCTACTACTTGGGGTCGGCGCACTACCGTTCCGTGCTCGAGTACTCCGAGGCTGCGCTCACGGAGGCTGCTGCAGGCTACCGCCGCATCGAGGACTTCGTGGGCAAGTTCGAGGGCGTCGAGAAGGGCGAGTGGACCCCCGCCTTCGCAGAGGCCATGAATGATGACATCGCCGTGCCGAAGGCGCTGGCAGAAATTCACACCTCGGTGCGTGCGGGCAACAAGGCGCTTGCTGAAGGTCGCCGTGACGACGCTGAGCGCCTTGCCGGCGCCGTGCGTGCCATGGCCGCGGTTCTTGGCTTTGATCCGTGCGATGAACAGTGGAAAGATGGTGGCGAAACACGCGGCGCTGACGCGGCACTGGACGTTCTTGTCCAGGCTGAGCTTGAGCGCCGTACGACCGCCCGCGCAGAGAAGGACTGGGCTACTGCGGACGCTGTGCGCGACCGCCTGACCGCCGCGGGTATTACTATCACTGACACCGCCGACGGCCCCACCTGGTCCCTGGCGGACTAACCGTCCTTTGGCTAGGCCAAGGACAACAGGCCAAGGACAACAAAGGAGAAGAACTATGGCACGCACCCACGGCCGCGGTGGCGCGGGTATTCGTAAGAGCAACAAGAAAGGCGCCACCAAAGGCTCCGGCGGTCAGCGCCGCAAGGGCCTGGTAGGCAAGGGGCCGACGCCCAAGGCAGAGGACCGCGTTTACCACGCTAAGCACAAGGCGAAGCTGGAGCGCGAGCGCCGCAACTCTGGTCGCCACCAGAAGGAGACCGCGGAGATGGTTGTGGGCCGCAACCCGGTCATCGAGTGCCTGCACGCTAAGGTGCCGGCCACCTCGCTCTACATCGTGCAGGGCACGCGCAACGACGCCCGCCTGTCAGAGGCCGTGGCCATGTGCAATACTCGCAACATCCCTATCCTTGAGGTGCAGCGCCACGAGATGGATCGCATGACCGGCAACGGCATGCACCAGGGCATTGGCCTGCAGATTCCGCCCTACAAGTATGCCGAGGTCCACGATCTCATGGACCGTGCCCGCGATGCCCAAGAGCCGGGCATGTTTGTCATCCTCGACAACATCACCGACCCGCGCAACCTCGGCGCCGTCATTCGCTCTGTCGCGGCCTTTGGCGGCCACGGCGTCATCATCCCGGAGCGCCGCTCCGCCTCCGTGACGGCGGTGGCATGGCGCACCTCGGCCGGTACTGCGGCTCGTTTGCCGGTGGCTCGCGTGACCAACGTGACCCGCACGGTGCAGGATTTCCAGAAGGCCGGTTACCAGGTCGTGGGCCTCGACGCGGGCGGCGAGCACACGCTCGACACCTACACCGGTGGCACTGACCCCGTCGTTATCGTTATTGGCTCTGAGGGCAAGGGCATCTCGCGCCTCGTCCGCGAGAACTGCGATGCCATCATGTCCATCCCCATGACCGACTGGGTTGAATCCCTCAACGCCTCTGTGGCGGCAGGTGCGGTCCTTTCGGAGTTCGCCCGCCAGCGTAGCGCGGCCCAGAAGTAGGCTCACGCTTTCGCCGCCATGTTCCTCACGAGTGTGCGTCCCGCCCCGGAGCTTATTGGGGAGGGGCTGCCCGGCGTGCCGGAACACATGCGCCGCCTGGGCGTGCTCATCGCAGCGCTGCCCGGCGGCGCCTTGCGTTTGCCTACGCCCGTGACCGTCGTCGTGGGGGATAACGGCGCCGGAAAATCCACGCTGCTCGAGGCCATCGCCGTGGGGCTTGGCGTCAATCCCGAGGGTGGCTCGCGCCACGCCCGGTTTGCCACCGGCGACGAGGACTATCCCGAGTGGCTCATCTGCTCGCGGGCGCACAACCCGCGCGACGTGTACTTCTTGCGCGGCGAGACCTTCCTCAACTTGAGCGAGTATCACCACCAGATCCACAGCCCGGAGAATCCCGATCCGCTCAGTGACCTGCCGTTTCTCAGCCACGGCCAGGGTCTGCTCGCCCTCGTCGAGAGACGCTTCCATTCTGACGGAATGATCATTCTCGACGAGCCGGAAGACGGCTTGTCCTATCCCCGGCAGGTCGAGGTTGTCACGCAGCTCGAGCGCCTCGCCGCCCAGGGCGCGCAGGTCATCCTCGCGACGCACTCGCCAGTCTTCCTCAGCATGCAAGGCGCGACCGTCTACGCGTTCGGCGACAAGGGGATTGCGCCCGTCGCTCCCGAAGCGACGGAAGCTGTCCACGCCGCGCGCGAGTTCCTTGCCGATCCATTGGGGACCGCCGCGTTTCTTATTGGGGAGGGCGAATGAGAGACTTCTATGTCGACGCCTATGCCGCGCTGGACGGCGGCCACGGACCTGAGTGGGTGTCCTCCGTTCCTGGTTTCGTGGCGCTGCGACGCCAAGGACTGGACCTGCGTGCGCCGGTGACCTTGCTGACCGGGGACAACGGGGTAGGAAAGTCGACGCTCGCCGAGGGCATTGCCTTCGAGTACGGCTTTCCTGAGCGCGGTGGGATATGGGGTGTGCAGCGCTCCGCCGGTCCCATCAATCCCCTCCGGAGGTGGGCGAGCCTGCGGCTAGGTACCGCGCCCAAGGACGGCTACTTCCTGCGCGCGGAGGCGCACTACAACGTTGGTTCGACCGCGATGTCGCATGGCGAGTCCGTCATGGACGTCGTGCAGCGTTCCTTTGATGGGCGCGGGCTCTACATCCTCGACGAGCCGGAATCTGGGCTTTCGCTCGTGCGGCAGATGACGCTCATGGCGGAAATCCATCGCGCCGCGGAGGCGGGTGCGCAGTTCATCGTGGTGACGCACTCGCCGATTGTGGCAGCCATCCCCGGTGCGCGGATTGTTGAAATTACAGAAGATGGGTTCTTCCTTGAGCTGCGCGACGTGACACAGACGCTGGCGTTTCAGTCGTTGCGTGAGTTTCTCTACGCCTCCGGATGCTAGATTCAGGGCCGAGAAAGCTGGATGGCGATCTTTACTTCTTTGGTTGCTGGCCAGTACTTCACATCTTGAACATTCAGATTGCGTGCGTGTGCCGAATACAAGGTTCTGGAGGATTGGGGTTCCACGGCTTAGAGACGAGGACGACTCGGTCCTTTGCCTGCCGTTTTCACCTTGGACAGATTCAGCTGCGGGTAACTTGAAGAATCTTCGCCAGCAAACAGTGACATCGAGAGTACATACATGCACAGACGTGTGCAACATCACGCTGAGACATAATAATTCTCTAGATAACAACGGGTCGAAAGTGTGATTAGTCAGTACGCGAGAAAAGAAAACCTACGCGATGGAACGCGACCTCTACGTGATCGTCAACGACATTGCCGACCACTACAACAAGGTTCACTGAATGATGAACTGAAGGATCTTTTATCCCTTGTAGGCCTTTCATTGCACCACAGTGTTTCCTGCGAGCATGCTTCGCTCGGTATGAAACAGCGTCTAGGAATCGCCAAAGTACTGGTCGGTAATCCACAATTATTGCTTCTCGACGCTCACCTACGAACGGCCTCGACCCGAGGTTGGGGCTGAGTGGAGTGAGACACGATGGGGCGCACGTGCAGTCTAGAGCCCGAAGAATTCCTCCACGAGCTCGGCAGCGATGAAGGAATCCGTGTTTTTACCCAGGCGTGGGTCCAGTTCGTTGCCCGACGGGATGACGTGGCCCATGCCCTCGACGCTCACGAGCTCGACCGGTGCGCCGGTGGCGTCTGCCGGCTCCCAGCGGTCGACAACGGTGTCGGGGAAAAGGTGGGTGCGCTCTGGGCCGGCGGCATGGTTGAGCTCCGCGAAGCGGGCGGCGTTCTCCTGCGCGCCGGTGACGGCACCGCGGGTGCGTTTCGGGTCAATGCCCGCCGTTCCGCCCGTATAGGGCGCGAGCCGGTCGCCCGTGCCGTGGACGAACATGACCGGGGTGGGTTGGTACGCCGAGTCCGGATTGGTGGGCGCATGGTTGGCGCCGGCGCCGAGAGTGGAGGCGAAGACGCAGGCGGCATCGGCAAGCCCGGGGGCGTCGAAGAGCAAGCGGATAACCATCTGCCCGCCGTTGGAGAAGCCGCAGAGGAACACGCGGCCAATCTCCTGCTCCGCGCGCAGCTCGTCGAGGATGGCGCGCGTGAAGGCGACGTCATCGATCCCCAGCTCGCGCGCGGCGACGGGCAGGGTGGCGCGGGCATCGTTAAAGTGCTGTTCCACGCCGGTGGGGTAGACCGCAAGCATGCCGTGGCGGGTGGCGAGGTCATCGAACGTGCCGTTAGTGAAGCGGCGGATGACGTTCGCGGATTGCAGGGAGCCGTGGAAGAACAGGAGGAGGTCTCTCTGGCGCTCGACGTCATCATTCGGGCGGTACACGAGGTAAGTGCGGGTGCGGTCTTGTAATTCGAGGCTACGGCGTTCCAAAGTCACGCATCTAGCCTAATCCTGATGCGCGCAGTGCTCATCGTGCGTCGAGGTGTGGTGTGCCTCGGCGTCGGCGCGATTGGTGGCGGCGCGGAAGTGTTCCTGGGAGGCGCGGCGGGCGGCGACGTCGTCGCGGACGGCCTTGCGGCTGCGAGCCCAGCCGATGCCGCGGCAGACCAGGTAAATAACAAAAGAGATGCTCGTGACGAAGACCGAGACGGGCAGGCCCGGCGCCAGGGAGAGCAGGAAGCCGCCCACGGCGGAGACCTCCGCGAAGATGGTTGCCCACACCACCGCGCGCAGCGGGGAGGAGGTAATCTGCACTGCCGCCGCGCCCGGCGTGATGAGCAAAGCCATGACGAGCAGCGAGCCGACGATCTGCACCGACTGCGCGGCGGTCAAACCGACGAGAACTGCGAAGACCACGGAGAGGGCTTTCACCGGCACGCCCGCTGCCTGCGCCATGACAGGGTCCGCGGAGGCAAAAAGAAGCGGGCGCCACAAAATAGTAACGGCTGCGACAATGATGACGGTCGTCGCCGCCAGCAGCCACACGGACGCCGAAGATACACCGACGATTTGGCCGGTCAGCAGCGTCATTGCGGTGTTGGCGTTGCCAGGGTAGAGGTGCAGGAATAACACCGACAAGCCTAGGCCAAAGCTCATGACCACGCCGATGGCGCTGTCCTGTTGGCCTTTGAGGCCGAGCACCGCCAGAATGATGGCGGCGACGATGGCGCCGGCAATCGCGCCGAAGCCGATGTTCAGTCCGAACAACAGCGCTGCGGCCGCACCCATGAGCGCGAGCTCCGAGGTGGCATGCACGGAAAAAGACATCTGGCGCAGCACGATGAGCGAGGTCATCACTCCGGACAGGATGCCCAGCAGCGCACAAGCAACCAGTGCATCCTGTACGAAATCGACGCCCAGCAGGTACTGGGTGTCCTCGAGGAACTTAGACAACGATGAGCCTCCCATCGACGTTGAGGACCTTCACGGATGAGCCGTACAGCTCCGAGAGCACCTCGGAACGCATGACCTCATCCACCGTGCCGAACATGTGCCCGTTGGGCGCGAGGTAGAGCACCTTGTCCACCACACCCAGCACGGGATTGATGCCGTGGGTGACGAAGAGGATGGAGGTGTCGCGCTCGCGACGCCACGCATTGAGCTTCTCGACGGTCGCCTGCTGCCGCCCCGGGTCCAGCGACAGCAGCGGCTCATCAGCAAGGATGAGCTCAGGGTCATTGGCTAGGGCCTGTGCCTGGCGGATCAGCTGCTGCTGGCCGCCGGAGAGTTGGCCCACGCGCCGCTCCGCAATGCCGGTGGCGCCGACCTCCTCCAGCAGGGCATCGACGCGGTGGCGGGGAGGTCGGCGTCGAGTGACAGCGCCGTGTGCCAAGGAGAGCGAGACCAGGTCGCGGGCGCGCAGTGGCAGGTCGGCGGGGAACATCCGCTGCTGTGGGATAAAGCCGACGCGACAGTCCACGTCCACCGTGCCCGCCGTGAGCTTCCGCGTTCCCAGGATGGTTCCTAGCAGCGTTGATTTACCCACGCCGTTGGGGCCCAAAACGGCGATGAACTCGCCGCGGTCCACGGCGAGGTTCAAATCCGACCACAGCGGTTCCACTGCGGCATTGTGAAAGGAAACGAGCACTTAAGCGGCCTCGAGTGCGCTGACGGCTTCCTCGTAGTAGTCGAGGAAGTTGGTGTTCTCCGGCGGGGTCTCGCCGATTTCGACGACCGGGATGTCCTTGTCCTCGGCGGCAGCGCGGATGCGCTTGGTCATGTCGGTTTCGGTCTGCGGGTTGAAGATGAGCAGTTCCACCTCGCCGGTGTCGATGGCCTCAAGGAAGCGCGCCAGGTCAGCAGCGCTGGGCTCGCCTTCGGCAACGGTGGCCTTGCGGTAGCCCTCCGGGGTGACGTCGGTGCTGTCGGTGTACTTCATGATGTAGTCCGCAATCGGCTCGGTCTGTGCGTAATTCTGCGTGGGCAGCTTCTCGACGCGCGCCTTGATCTTCTCCACCCTGTGCAGCAGAGGGTCTGCGGTGGCCTGGGCATCCGGGTTGGCCTTGTTAACCATGGCTGCGACCTCGGTAGCGACCTTCTCGATGGCAGCGGCGTCATACCACACGTGCTCGTTGCCTTCGATGTTGGTGATCTGCTCTGGGTGCTCGGCAGCTATCTTCTTGGCCTCGTCCATGCTCACCTGCTCTTCGTCATGTGCGTGATCATGGCCCTCGTGGTCGTGCTCGCTATGGTCATGCTCGTCGTGTGCGTGCTCATGGTCATGGTCATGGCCTTCATGCTCATGCTCGTGATCATGGCCTTCGTGGTCATGATCATGGTTGTGCTCGGTCAGCGGAAGGGCGTGGATGATGTCGTCCTGGTTCTTCACCGCCTGGTAGAGCCAGGCGTCGTAGCCGCCGCCACCGGCGATGATGACATCGGCTTCGTTGGCCTTGGCAATGTCGGCAGCTGTTGGCTCGAAGTGGTGAGGGTCTACGCCGTTGCCGGTGACAATGGCCTCGACGTCGACATTGACGTCAGTCTTCGCGGTGTCCACCACTGCCTGCGCTACGTCGGCCCAGATGGAGGTCGAGGCGACGACGTGGATGGTGTCATTTTCCGCGTCTGCGCCATCAGAACCGTTGGCATTGTCGCTGCTGGAGGAACAGGCGGTCAGCGATGCGCAGCCAAGAGTGGCGGCGAAGAGGAGGGCGGTGGGGCGGCGCCAAGCGCGGCGTGAGAGGGGTGTAGTCATGTTGTCCATTCTAACGTGTTAGTGAAAAACGTTGTCAAATGATAATGAGTTGAAAAAGGGTAAGGTAACCGGCATGTCCACTCGCAGCACGACGCTGGCCTCTCTCGCGGCCGAACTCGGGGTCTCCCGCACCACGGTGTCTAACGCTTACAACCGCCCTGACCAACTGGCGCCGGCCACCCGCGAGCGCATCCTCGCCGCGGCCGCTGCGCGCGGCTACACGGGTCCAGACCCCACCGCACGCAGCCTGCGCACACGCCGCCAGGGCTCGGTGGGGGTTCTGCTCACCGAGCACCTGTCCTACGCCTTCGAAGACATGGCTTCGGTGGATTTTCTCGCGGGCATGGCGGAGGCCTCCGCGGGCGCAAGCACCACGCTCACGCTCATCCCGGCAGGTCCCGACACGGTGGGCGCGCCTGACGACGCCCACGCGGCCCAACTCGTTGGCTCAGCCGCGGTGGACGGGTTCGTGGTGTACTCCGTTGCTGCGGGTGATGCCTACCTTGAGGCCGTGCGGCGCCGCGGTCTGCCCGTCGTGGTGTGTGATCAGCCCACGGATTCCGGCTTGCCCTTCGTCGGCATCGATGACCGCGCCGCGATAGCACCGGCGGCGCGAGCACTTGTTCGCGCCTCCCATACCCGCATTGGCATCCTTGCCATCCGCCTGCACCGCGAGCGCCTCGACGGTGTGGTCTCGCCAGAGCAACTCGCAGAGGCCGATATGCACGTCCAGCGCTCGCGTGTGGTGGGAGCTCTCGACGTTTTTGCGGACGCGGGACTGCCGCCGGAGTCGATTCCGGTGGTTACCCGCCACATCAATGATGCCCGCACGGCCTATGCGGCAGCGGAGGAATTGTTGAACGCGCACCCAGAGCTCACCGCGGTGTTGTGCACCACGGACTCGATGGCGCTCGGCGTCCTGGCCTATGCCCGTGACCACGGCATCGCAGTCCCCGAGCAGCTCTCCGTCACTGGCTTCGACGGCATTGCCCCAGCACTGGCCGTGGGCTTGAGCACCGTTGTGCAGCCCAATAAGGCGAAGGGCGCCGCAGCTGGACACATGCTGGCTGACCTCATCGACCGCGCCGCCAGTGAACCCGCTCCCCGCGCTGCCTCAGTCAAGAGAGAGGAGTCGCCGCGGAAGGTCCTGCGCACGAGCTTCCATGAGGGCCGCACGGTCGCGCCGCCGAACGTCTAGTGCAGTGCTCTGCCGCGGGCAGTGGCGAGCTGCTCGAGGAAATCCGACACCGCGGCGATGTCGGGCACGCGGTGTGCGGCCTGGGTTGCGCCTTCGCCGACCTTCACGCCGAGGTCCGGCGGCTGGTTGAGCACGGCAAAGCCATCTTCGTCGGTGGTGTCGTCCCCGAGGAACACCACCGCCGTGGCGCCGACACGCTCCCGCAGGCCCGCAATCCAGGTGCCTTTCGTCGCCTGCGTGGCGGAGAATTCGACGACACATTTGCCGGTTGTCTTGGGGTAACCATCCGCGCTCAACGCCGCGCCCTCCTCATAAGCAGCAGCCGCGGCGGCAGGGTCCTGCAGCTCCAAAGCACGCAGATGCAGCACGCGCTGGAAGGGCTTGACCTCCAGTTCCGCGCCGGGATGGCGGGCAATGATCTCCTTGATCTCCGCTTCCTTCTGTGCCAGGTGCGCCTCCATTTCTGGGGTGAGGGAGGAGTCCTCCCACGAAGATTCCGCGCCATGCGAGCCGCCCATGAGTACCGGCTCGCGCAGGGGGCACACACGCTTGAGGCCGTCCAGGTGTCGGCCGGACAACACCGCCACCGTGGTGTTCGGCAATTGCGCCAGGGCCGCGAGGGCGTCGAGGGAGCGCTGCTCCGGCGTTACGGCATAAGGGCTGCGAGCAAAACCCGCCAGCGTGCCATCGAAATCGGAGACCACCGCAAGGTGCTGTGTTGAGGCAAGAGCATTGATCATGCTCCCAACCCTAGTGCTACAGCGAGGCCATGCGGATGATGGGTGAATCCACCTTGTCTGTGCGCAACGTCAGCACGAGTTGATTGTTCTGGTTGAGCTTGAAATCAAACTCATGGCCTTGCGCGATGAGGCTGCGCAGCAGTTTGTCCGCCCACTGTGCTGAGCCCGTGCACTCCTCACCCGCGGCTACCGACTCATAGTCGACCTTCTCCACGAGCATGCCGTCGGCATCCCAAATCGTGGAATCCTTCTCACCCTCGGTGAAGGACACCTCAGCGGTAAACGGCACACAGCCCGTCGAGCCCACCACCGTGTGCTCGCCAAAGCTCATGTGCGGTACCTGTGCTGTGTCCGGCGCAATTGCCGAGCGTGCCTCCGGCGTTGTGTACAGGTTGGTGACTTGCCACTGCTTGCCCACGATGAGGTCGTCACCCCGTGGGGCGGGAGCGTCATCGGAGGAGCACCCGGGGAGCGTGGCTAGGCACAGCACCGCTGCCATTACTGCCAACTTGCGCATTACGCCTCCTCCTCCAGCGCGCCGAGGAAGGACTCTGACCACACCGTGATGTCATGTTCCTGCACCTGGCGGTGCATCGCCTGCATGTGTTCACGCATGAGCTCTGGGGACTCATCGAGAGCCTTGACCGCGGAGAGCAGAGCGCGCTTAATAGACTCGATATCGAAAGGATTACACAGGTTGGCCTGCGTCAGCTCCGCCGCAGCACCAGCAAACTCGGACAGCACCAGCGCGCCCGAGCCGTCGCCATGACTGGCCACATACTCCTTGGCCACGAGATTCATGCCGTCCTTAAACGGCGTCACCAGCATGACATCCGCCAGACGGTAGTAGCGGCGCAGTACGTCCTTCGGCACCGAGCGGTGCTGGTAGTGGACAACCGGCTGGCCCAGCTGGCTGAAGCGCCCATTGATGCGGCCCACGGCCTCTTCCACCTTGGACCGCGTGGCGCGGTAATGATCGATGCGCTCGCGCGACGGTGTTGCCAGTTGCACCAGCGTTACCTCCGCCGGATCCAGCGCGCCGGTCTCCAGCAGCTCCTCAAACGCGGTGAGGCGCTGCAGGATGCCCTTCGTATAATCCAGGCGGTCTACACCCAAAATGATGCGTTTGGGGTCGCCCAATTCGGCGCGGAGCTTCGCGCTGTCCTCGTCATCCCCCTCGTCATCCTCCGCCGCGATGGAAATGGGGAAGGCGCCGACGCCTACCGAATGTCCGTTGCTCGTCGTAATGCGGGCGGTGACCTTGCGGGTGCTGACCGCGCCCTCGACGCTCAGGCACTGGGCGCGAGCGAGCTCGAGGAAGTTGCGGGCAGTGGATTCAAGGTGGAAGCCGATCAGGTTGGCGTCGAGAAGCCCGCGCACCAACTCCTCACGCCACGGCAACTGGCGGAAAAGATCCGGGGAGGGAAAGGGAATGTGCAGAAAGAAGCCGATGGTGAGGTCCGGGCGCAGCTGGCGCAGGATGCCGGGAACGAGCTGGAGCTGGTAGTCCTGGACCCACACCGTGGCATTCTCTGCTGCTACGGCGGCGACCTCGTTGGCGAAGCGCAGGTTGACCTCGCGGTACGCATCCCACCAGTCGCGGTTATACACTGGGGTGACGATGAGGTCGTGGTAGAGCGGCCACAAGGTGGCATTGGAAAAGCCCTCGTAGAAGGCCTCGTAATCATCTTGGGTGAGGCGCACGGGGTGGAGCAAGACGCCGTTGTCGGTGGTGAAGGGCTCCGGGGCTTCGTTAGCCACGCCGGGCCAGCCCACCCAGCAGCCCTGGTGTTCCTCCAGAACCGGGGAGAGCGCAGTGACAAGGCCGCCGGGCGAGGCCTTCCACGTGCGGCTGCCATCCGGGTTCGTCTCCAGATCAACCGGCAGACGGTTGGCCACAACGACGAAGCTATTGGTGCGCCCAGGCATGTTTAGGCCTTCTTCGTTGCCTTTTTCGTTGACTTCTTCGTCGATTTCTTGGTCGACTTCTTGGAGGCCTTCTTCGTTGTCTTCTTAGTGGATTTCTTGGTCGACTTCTTTGAAGCCTTCTTCGTTGCCTTCTTGGAGGACTTCTTGGTCGACTTCTTTGGCGCGGCATCTTCCTGCTCGGCCAGAACCTTGCGGTGAACCAGGCCTTCGGGCTCGACGCCCAACATCGACATGAGCGTCACGCCGTCCAGGAAATCCTCGGCGTAGGTAGCAACTACGCGGCGCGCGGCGCGGGCGGTCTCTTCCTCGACGGCATGAGTCTGGTCAGCGGCAGGCTGAGTATCTGTGACCTTGGGTGGCACGGAGTCCTCCTGGGATGAAGTGTGAAAGCTTTCAGACGGGCTATTCTACGCTATTGCTCTTCTGAAGGGGTGGTCGGGGCATCCTTGCCCGGCACCGTGTAGGTGGGGCGCTGCGCAGGGAATTGAGTGGTGACCGGCCACTTGTCCGTGACCGCGTCGCCCTGCTGGAAGCGGGCCTGTTGGGCAGGCGTCGGCGGCTTGGGCCCGTACTGCGGCGGCGGTGCCGGCAGGTTGTGGCGCGGGGCAAAGGGCGACATCGGCACACGGGGGATGCGGGCACGGTGCGCCAGGCGGGTGGCGCGGGAGAAGGAGAAGGTACCCAGGCGTTTGAAGGCGGTGTAGGGGCGGAAGTACTTTGGGCGGCGCAGGCGGCGCGCCACGCGCTCACCAAAGACCACGCCGGCTGCCAGCGCACCGGAGATGGCCAGGGCATTAGCCAGGTTGGTTAGTCCGGTGATGATCTGTTCGTTGAGCATGGCGTACATGCCGCGATACAAGGTCAGGCCCGGCAGCATGGGGGTGTAGCCCACAATCATGGTGATGAGCGGCGGCATCATGTAGCGGCGGGAGAGCAAACCACCGGCCAGGCCCACGGCTACTGCCGAAATTCCCGAAGCCACCACCGTGCCTGCACCAAAGGGCACGACGACGGAGTAGTAGAAGACCATACCGGCGGCAGCCGTTAGCCCTGAGATGGCGACCTCTGACCGCGAGGCGCCCAGCGCCAGTGCAAAGCCCGCTGAGCCGATGCCACCGCACACCACGAGCAGCGGAATCTGGTGGTACACCGGTGGTGCCAGTGTGGCCAGTGGCGGGAGGCTGAAGCCCAGCCACCCGGCTATCTGGATGCCTAGGCCCACGCCGGCAATGATGGCGCCGGTGGACATGAGAGCCTCAAAGAACTTCGCGGAAGAAGTCACAGGCGCGCGCGTGATGCCGTCCACCAGGCACTGCACGAGCGTCAATCCCGCGACGAGGATGATGATGCCGGAACCGATGATTTGGGATGGCAACATTTGGATGCCAAACCGCGCGAACACGTTGTACAAGATGGCAGCCGGAATAACGGCCATGAGACCGCCCACGAGGTTCTGGTAAAAGGGCGGCAGGCGGTACTGGGCCAGAAACATGTTTGTGCCCATAATCAGCGCCGAGATGAGGAACGTGACCACGCCGACGAGGAGGTCGCCGCCGAGCATCACCGCGATGAAGGCGCCCATGGCACCCCACGCGCTGACGATGGTCGCCGTGGAGTAAGGATTCTTCATCGCCTCAATGTCATCGAGAACTTTTTCCGCCATAGCGGGCGGGGTTGCGCCTGAGTGGATCGAGCGGATGAGGCGGTCCACGGCCGACAACTTAGTGAAGTCCACTGCGATACCGGGGGCGACGCGGAAGACGTGTAGGTTACGGCGGTTCGGGCCGGTGCCGATTGCGGTGTGAATCGTAATGGTGTTCATCAAAATCGACACGTGGCAGTAGTGCAGGCCATACGAGGAGGCCACGAGGTGAATCTGCGCCTGGGCATCGGTGTTCGCCGTGCCGGCCGCGATGAGGATCCCGCCAACGCGCGCGGCAATCTCCATGACGCCCGTGACCTGTGCCGGGTCGGTGAGATCGACCGGGGCGAGCGGGGAGGGTGGTGGGGCGGCTTTGGCGGTGTCGATGGTGGCGATATGCGCCGAGCCATAGCGCAAGCGCTGGCGGAGCGAAGAAAGAACAGACACGGAAAAGATAGACCTCAACAACACTTCTGGATTCGGTAAGTCAGCACTTTAGTAACTGCCGCCGATTTATGCACCTGCCAGTGCTTTTAGTGTGGCGCGGCGCACGCTTTTGTGCAGCGCATGGACCTGACTTTCCGTCTTTGGGGTGGACTCAGGTACGATTCCTCCCTAGCGGATTATCCGCGGTGCTGGAGTGGCGCAATTGGTAGCGCAACGCACTTGTAATGCGTAGGTTGCGAGTTCAAGTCTCGTCTCCAGCTCAAATTACTCGGCGAGGTGGGCCAGGGCGACGTCGATAAGCGCGCGGCGCCGACGTGGTGGCAGGGGGCGCTCGGTGAGGTGGTCATGCACCCACAACCCGCTGCCAATCACCGATGCGAGCACGACGGATTCGTCCTCCGTGGCGGGGTCAGGTAGCCAGCGCTTGTCGACGGCCCTCCATACCTCCTGAAAGTCTGGATGCGACTGCGAGTGGATGGACATGAGCAGCTCGATGAGCGGATCGTTTTTGCCCATTGACTCAATCGCTGCGCGGTAGCGCTGACGCTCAGTCAACTCGTCCGCGGTTTTTCCACCGGAAAGGTGCACGAGTTCTTCCTCCCACCGCTCGGCACAGAGCGTGTGGCAGTCAATGAGCAACTGGTGGCGAGTGGGGAAGTGGTAGATGAGCCCGGACTTACTCATCCCAGTGGCGGTGGCCAGGGAGTCGTAGGTGAGCGCGTGGACGCCGTCCCTCTCGATGATGAGGAGCGCCATCTCCAGCGCCTCTACCTTTTTACTCACGCGTGGCATCAGCACCTCCAGACGTCGGATTATGGCGGAAGCACCAGCCAGTTACTGCGGCAAAGAGGAGCATGACCACGGCGAGTCCGGCAGCGGTAGTGAGATAGGCGTCGGTGTAGGCGGCAGCGGGTGCGGTGCCAAGCTCAGGGACCCGCAGTGCCTCGACGCCGAGGTCCTGCGCCTCGTCCGGGAGGCTGCTGGTGAACAGCAGCGGCAGGACCGAACCCGTCACGGCAATGGACAGCAACGTGCCAAACTCATAGGAGACCTCTTCCACACCTGCGGCCATGCCGGAGCGCGAGACTGGGGCCGAGCCGATGATGGCAGTGGAGGAAACCGACATGACGAGGCCCGCGCCCACGCCAGTGAGGAGGAGCCCCGCCAGATAGGCGGCGAACACGTCGCGGTGGCCGCCCCACACCACGCAGGCAATGCCGGCGGCCATGAAGAGGAAACCGCCGCTGATAATCGGCAAGAAGCCCCAGCGGTGCAGGTTCGCCCCACCCAGCGCGGACATGGGCAGCGCGGCCAGCGCGATGATGGAGATAATCAGACCCGCATGCAGGGGCGAATACTGATCCACGAGCTGCAGCTTCTGGGTCGTGGTCATCTCCAACCCCGACATGCCAAACATTGCGCCCGCTGCCGCCACAACGCCGCCGGTGAAGATGGGGGAGCGGAAGATATCGAAGGTAAGGAGCGGTTCCTCGAGCTTGTTTTGGCGGCGGGTAAACAGGATGGCGCCACTGAGGCAGGCGGCCAGCGCGCCGCCGATCAGCGTGGCGTTGAGGTGGGAACTGGCTACAGATTTGATGACGAGTACGAGTGAGGCCAGGGTAACCAGCGCGTAGAGCGAGGAAAGGAAATCCCACTGCTTTGCCGGGTTCGCCACGTTGGGAGGGGCAAGAAATACCGTGAGCACAAGCGCGATGATCACGATGGGGACGTTGACCAAGAAGACTGAGCCCCACCAGAAGTGTTCGAGGAGAAAGCCGCCCACCGTGGGACCGGCCGCCGCGCCGACGACGGCGATGGAGCCCCAGATGCCGATTGCGGTGTTGCGTTCAATTTCGTCTTCAAAGGTCAGGCGAATGAGCGCGAGGGTGGCGGGCATCATGATGGAGGCGCCGAGTCCCAGGAAGGCGCGGGCGGCGACGAGCTCCCACGCGCCGGGGGCAAACGCAGCGGTCAGCGAGGCGATGCCGAAAATCCACAGGCCTATGACGAACATGCGGCGATGGCCGATTTTATCGCCCAACGTGCCGGTGCCGAGGAGCAGGCCGGCCAGCATGAGCGCGTAGGCGTTGATGATCCACAGCTGTTGCAGCGAGGTGGCGTGGAGCTGCTCGGAAAGCGCCGGCAGGGCGGTGTACAGGATGGAGTTGTCCAGCCCGATCATGAGCAGTCCGAGGGAGACGACACCAAAGAACGTCCATCGGCGCGGTGCTGAGGAACGGAGGGCGTCAGTGGCGTCAGTGAGGTCTGTCGTTTGGGCGTCTGTCATGCTGCGAAACTATAGCGAACGGTCGTTATAGTTTCAATCCCTGCAGGGCGAGTTGTTGTTGGGGTCACAAAACGACCGTTACGTGAGAATTGAGGTTTAAGGTGGCGAAACCACTCCGGTTGGAGCAAAACTGGGGTCTGTTCACAACAAAGTTAGAGAGGAAGACAACATGGCACGCACGTATGCCACACAACTTGTTGAGATGCTGGAGGCGCAAGGCGTCGAGCGCATTTATGGCCTGGTGGGTGACTCCCTGAACCCCATCGTGGATGCGGTACGCCGCTCCTCTATCGAGTGGGTCCACGTCCGCAACGAGGAAACCGCTGCCTTCGCCGCAGAGGCTGATTCCCTCACCACCGGCAAGCTCGCTGTCTGCGCTGCTTCTTGTGGCCCGGGTAATACGCACCTTATTCAGGGGCTGTATGACGCCCACCGTAACGGCGCCAAGGTCCTCGCCATTGCTAGCCACATCCCGTCGCGCCAAATTGGTTCGAAGTTCTTCCAGGAGACCCACCCGGAGTCCATCTTCCAGGAGTGCTCCAGCTACTGCGAGATGGTGAACTCGGCTGATCAGGGCGGCGTCGTTCTGCACCACGCTATCCAGAACACCATGGCGGGCAACGGTGTCTCCGTCCTCGTTATCCCAGGCGATGTCTCCATGCAGGAGGCTGAGGATGACACCTTTACCTCTTCGGCTATCTCTGCTGGCCGCCCGATTGTTTTCCCGGACCCGGCTGAGGCAGCCGCGCTGACCCAGGCGATTAATGAGGCTAAAACCGTCGCACTCTTTGTCGGTGCCGGTGTGAAGAACGCCCGCGAGCAGGTCTTGGCCCTTGCGGAGAAGATTAAGGCCCCGATTGGCCACGCCCTCGGCGGCAAGATGTACATCCAGTACGACAACCCCTTTGACGTTGGCATGTCCGGCCTGCTCGGCTACGGTGCTGCCCACGAGGCAACCCACGAAGCAGACCTGCTCATCCTGCTGGGCACCGACTTCCCGTACAACGACTTCCTGCCGGATGCCAACGTGGCGCAGGTCGATATCGACGGCACTCACATCGGTCGCCGCACCCGCATCAAGTACCCGGTGACCGGTGACGTTGCTGCCACCATCGAGAACATCCTGCCGCACGTGGATGAGAAGAAGGATCGCTCTTTCCTCGATAAGATGCTGAAGAAGCACTACGACAAGCTCGAGCATGTCGTCGAGGCCTACACGTCGGGCGTCGAGAAGCACACGCCGATTCACCCGGAGTACATCGCGGATCTCATTGACAAGGAAGCCGACGAGGACGCCATCTTCACCGTCGATACCGGCATGTGCAACGTGTGGGGCGCGCGCTACATCACCGCGAATGGCAAGCGCGAGCAGATTGGTTCCTTCCGCCACGGCACCATGGCCAACGCCCTGCCGATGGCCATTGGCGCTCAGGCTGCGAACCCGGGCCGTCAGGTCATTACCTTCTCTGGTGATGGTGGCCTGTCCATGCTCATGGGTGAGTTGCTCACCGTGAAGTTGCACAACCTGCCGGTGAAGACGGTGGTCTTCAACAATTCTTCCCTCGGCATGGTGAAGCTGGAGATGCTGGTGCAGGGTTTGCCAGAACATGAGACCGACCACGAACATGTCAACTTCGCCAAGATTGCAGAGGCCGCTGGCATCAAGCACTTCCGCATCGAGGATCCGAAGAACGCGCCGAAGGAGATCAAGAAGGCGCTGGCCTACGATGGGCCTGCGCTTATCGATGTCGTTACTGACCCCAACGCCCTCTCCCTGCCGCCCACACTCACCTTCGAGCAGCTCCTTGGCTTCTCCAAGGCCGCCACCCGCACTGTCTTCGACGGTGGCGTGGGCCAGATGCTCACCATGGCGAAGTCCAACTTGCGCAACATCCCGCGCCCGCAGGACTTCTAAGCCCACGGTTCACAGCCAGACCCCGCCTTGAGGCATCACGCCTTGGCGGGGTCTTTGACTGGGATGAGGACAAGGGCTCCCACGAAGAGGACGAGGCCGATCGCGAGCACGCCGCCGCGGTCGCCTTGTCCCAAGAGGGAGACAAACACGCCGAAGAGGAAGGGCGTTAGCCACGAGACCGCCCGTCCAGTCGTGGCATACAGCCCAAACATCTCGCCCTCGCGGCCCGGTGGGGCCACTCGAGCCAGGAAGCCTCGTGCTGAGGCCTGCGCTGGGCCAACACACAGGCAGAGGATGAGTCCACAGATCCAGAAAGCCGTGGCGCCCTCGGCAAAGAACATGATCCCGGCCATCGCAGTGAGTGTCACCAGGCAGGCGACGATGATGGCTTTGGGGCCCACGTGGTCATCAATAAGCCCGCCGGCCACCGCACCGAGCGCGGCCGCAACATTGGCGGCAACACCGAATATCAGGACATCACCTGGTGAGAGCCCATACACCGACACTCCCAGCACCGCGCCGAAGCTGAACACTGCTGACAGTCCATCGCGGAAAATGGCGGAGGCGAACAGGAACGCGAAGGCGTTGCGGTCCTCCTTCCAGAGTGTGCGCAGGGTGCGCCACAGCTCGCGATAGGACTGTGCGATACCACCCGTGGTGTCGCCGGAGGGAGCAATTTCTGGAACGCGCAGCAGCACCGGAATCGCGCTGAGACCGAACCAGAACGCCGCCAGCAGCGCTACCAGCCGAATGTTCCAGCCACCTTCGGTGCTCAGGCCCAGCGCACCACCCTCCCCAGCGACGAAGCCGAAATAGCACACAAGCAGCAGGACGATTCCGCCGAAATAGCCCGCGGACCAGCCCAAACCGGACACACGACCCACCTTGTCCTCCGTGGCCACCTGGTTGAGCTGCGCAAAGTAATTAACCTCCGCAAACTGGATGGTCACGCTGCCCACCGCCAAGCCCAGCAGGCCGAGCCAGAAATACTCGGGTGCGTCGTTGCGAATGAAGAACAGCCCAGCCATGGTGACGAAGGTCAGAAGTGACCAGAAACCCAGCGCCCGGCGCCGTGTGCCTAAGCGATCCGAACGCTGGCCCATGATTGGGGTGACCGCGAAGATGACGAGGCCCGCCACCGCCATGGACCAGGACAGCCACTGCGCCGGGCTAAACCGCGAATCAATCTGTTGGCCCACTGAATCGGTGAGATAGACCGAGAAAATGAACGTCACCAGCACCGCATTGAAGGCGGCAGACCCCCAGTCCCACAGGGCCCACGAGGCGACGGTGAGGCGATCGGTGCGTTGGGAAGCGTGCGTCATAGCTCTTTATCGTAGGCAACGCCGCCCCCGATTTCTGGTTCACAGCACACGTACAGATTTTGCTCAGTACTCTGGGAAGGCGTAATGCAATACTTCTCACTCTGAATGAGATACCTGACCAGAGGCTGCGCCCTGGGCGTTCGTCGTGGCGCTGGGAGTTGCAGCAGAGAAAGGATTCAAGCGGGACTATGGATGATTCCAAGGACATCAAGGTGCTCGTCGTCGATGACGAGCCGAATATTGTTGAGCTACTCACCGTCTCCCTGAAGTTCCAGGGGTTTGATGTGTATAGCGCCAACTCCGGCAATGAGGCTTTGCGCATCGCGCGCGACATCAACCCGGATGCCTACATCATGGACGTCATGATGCCGGGCATGGACGGCTTCGAGCTGCTGGGCAAGCTGCGCGGTGAGGGCCTCGACGGACCCGTGCTGTACCTGACCGCTAAGGATTCCGTGGATCAGCGCATCCACGGTCTTACTATCGGCGCTGATGATTACGTTACTAAGCCTTTCAGCCTGGAGGAGGTCATTACCCGCCTGCGCGTCATTCTGCGTCGCGGCAGCGCCACGGAAGACCACGATGGCGGCGCCACCATGACCTACGCTGACCTCACCCTCAATGATGACACCCACGAGGTCACCAAAGGCGGCGAGATCGTTGAACTGTCGCCCACGGAGTTCAACCTTCTGCGCTACCTCATGCAGAACCGTGAGGTTGTGCTGTCCAAGTCCAAGATTCTGGACAATGTGTGGCACTACGACTTTGGCGGCGACGGCAACGTGGTGGAGTCCTACATTTCTTACCTGCGCCGCAAGATTGACACCGGCGATACCCCGCTGATTCACACGGTGCGCGGCGTGGGTTATGTCCTCCGTATGCCGCGCTCGTAGGCTGCAGGAGTATGAGCGACCCCACCGCGAACATTCAGGCCCCGGACTCCGGGGTCACTCTCGTGCGCGAGAAATCTCAACGTCGCCGCATTCAGCGCCCCAAGGCCCTGCCGCTGCGCACGTGGTTGCTCGTGCTGATGGTGCTGGTGTCGGGCATTGGCCTAGCGATGTCCTCGTTGGCGGTGTCATCGATTATGCGCAACGTTCTCTACACCCGCGTGGACACTGAGCTCAATGACGCCCTCCATTCCTGGGCCAGCAACCTTGACGAAACCTTCTACACCCAGGACCGCAGCCGCCGCCCACCGACGGATTACGTGGCTATGGCCTATTATCCCAACGGATCCGTGGTCTCTACGGGCCCAACCGCTGCGATTCCGGATGCGCGAGGTGTGTATGTCGGTGGCGAGCCCATGACGGTGCCCTCAACGAAGGGCGATACCGAATGGCGGGCGGTGGCCGCGCTGAACCCGGATGGGTCCGTGGTGGTCGTGGCCAAGGACATGACCACGGAGAATTCCATCCTTAAGGGCTTGGCAATCGTTCAGATCATCATTGCCGCCGTGGTCATGCTCATCATCGCCATCGTCGGCATGTGGTTTATCCACCGAGCCCTGCGGCCCCTGCGGGTGGTGGAGAAGACGGCATCGCAGATCGCGGCAGGTAACTTAGACAAGCGCGTTCCGGAATGGCCGCTGCACACTGAGGTGGGGCAGCTCGCCGCGGCACTGAACGTCATGCTGGGTCGACTACAGAAGTCCGTCGTCCACGCGCAGGAGAAGGAGCAGCAGATGCGCCGATTCGTCGGCGATGCCTCCCACGAGCTGCGCACCCCGCTCACCAGCCTGCGCGGCTATACGGAGTTGTATCGTTCGGGCGCGACGAAGGATGCGGAGTTCGTCTTCGGCAAGATTGATGCCGAGTCCAAGCGCATGTCCCTCCTCGTGGAGGACCTCTTGTCCCTGACGCGTGCGGAGGGCTCGCGCCTGGATATGCGTCAGGTGGACATGCTGGAGCTCGTGCTGTCTGTGGGGTCGTCGGCGCGCGCGGCCTTTGCTGGCCGAACCATTAACGTCAACAACGAGGCCACGAGTATCCCCATGGTCGATGGTGACGCGGACCGCCTCCACCAGGTTTTGCTCAACCTGGTGTCCAATGGCATTCGCCATGGTGGCGAGGATGCCGTCGTTACCCTCACGCTTCGGGATGATGAGGAGCACGTGCTTATCGACGTCTCCGATGACGGCAAAGGCATCTCCCCCGACGATGCCTCCCATATTTTTGAGCGCTTCTACCGGGCGGATTCCTCACGCACCCGCGACACGGGTGGTTCGGGCCTTGGCTTGGCCATCGTGAAGTCGCTCGTGGAGCAGCACGGCGGCTCGATCTCCGTGGAATCCGAGCTGGGCCGCGGCTCCGTTTTTACCGTGCGCCTGCCCAAGGCGGCAGACGCTGCCTAACGCGGCGCGTTAGTTACGCTTGCCCTCCTCATCGGTGCCGAGGTGCTGGCGGATGCGCGCGGCGGCTTCATCCATGGCGGCGGGGTCGGTGGCGTCAGCGTCGAAGGCCTTGGCGAAGTCGTAGTCCTCCATCTTCTCGGCGGGGAAGAGATGGATGTGGGTATGCGGCACATCGAAGCCGGCAATGATGTAGCCAGTGCGCGGGGTATCGAAGGCGGTGTTGATGGCACCGCCGATCTCTAGGGCGATGGCGTTGAGGTGTGCCCAGGTCTCAGGATCCAGATCGGTCCACTTATCCACTTCCTCGACCGGCACCACGAGGGTGTGGCCGTAGCGCAGCGGCTCGATGGACAAGAATGCGACGCACTTCTCGTCGCGATACACAAAGCGAGCGGGCAGCTCGCCGTTGATGATCTTAGTAAATACAGAAGACATGGCTCCTAGGCTACCGGCAGTTAAGATAGACGGCATGCGCATACTCGTAATCGGCTCGGGCGGCCGCGAACACGCCCTGCTCACCGGCCTCAAGGCTGATCCTTCTGTGACCGATCTGCACATCGCGCCGGGCTCCCCGGCCCACGCGCAGCAGGCCACGGTGCACCCGGAGTACTCCCAGGTGGCTGACCCTGCGCGCATGGTGGAGCTCGCGCTCGATATCGCCGCCGACCTCGTCGTCATCGGCCCTGAGGTCCCGCTGGTCGCTGGCGTGGCGGATGCCTTGCGGGAAAAGGGCGTGGCGGTTTTCGGGCCGTCGGCAAGCGCGGCTCAGATCGAGGGCTCCAAGGCCTTCGCCAAGGACGTCATGGCTGCTGCAGGCGTGCGCACCGCCCGCGCGGAGCGGCTCGCGCCCGGCACCCCTGACGCCGACATTGAGGCGGCCCTCGACCGTTTCGGTCCGCATTTCGTAGTCAAGGATGATGGCCTCGCCGGCGGCAAGGGCGTTGTGGTGACTGAGTCCCGCGAGGACGCCCGTGCCCACGTCGACGCCGTCCACGCCGCAGGCAACCCGGTGCTGCTGGAGTCCTTCCTCGATGGTCCCGAGGTTTCCTTGTTCTGTCTCGTCGACGGTGAGACCGTCGTGCCGCTACTGCCGGCCCAGGACCACAAACGCGCCTACGACAACGATGAGGGCCCCAACACCGGCGGCATGGGTGCGTACACCCCACTGCCGTGGCTGCCGGAAGACGGTGTCCAGCGCATCGTTGATGAGGTGTGCGTCCCGGTAGCCCGCGAACTTGTCCACCGTGGCACGCCTTACACCGGCCTGCTCTACGCCGGCCTGGCGTGGGGTGCGGAGGGGCCAGCCGTGGTGGAGTTTAACTGCCGCTTCGGTGACCCGGAAACCCAGGCGGTTTTGTCCTTGCTGACCTCCCCGCTCGGAGAGGTCCTCAACGCCACCGCCACCGGTCACCTGGCAGAACTCGCGCCGCTGGAGTGGAAGGAGGGCTACGCCGTCACCGTCGTGTTGGCGGCCGAAGGTTACCCGGCCTCGCCACGCAAGGGTGATGTTATTAGCTCCCCCGACCTCGAGGACCCCACGAAGATCCTGCATGCGGGCACCGCGACGTCGGACAGCGGCGTGGTTTCCAACGGTGGCCGTGTCCTCAACGTCCTTGGCCAGGGCGCCACCCTCCAGGAGGCCCGAGCTGCTGCCTACGCCGTCCTCGACGGTATCGAGCTGGAGGGCAGCTTCTTCCGTACCGACATCGGTGCCCGTGCGGCCGCTGGAGAAATCAGCATCTAATACCCCAGGGGTGGGGCGGCGTGGAATAATGAGCGACGTGGCTGAAAAGAAGAACATTTCCAACGTCCTGTCCGCTCGATACGCCTCCCCCGAGATGGCTGAAATCTGGTCTCCAGAGCACAAAATCATCCTGGAGCGCCAGCTGTGGATCGCGGTGATGAGCGCGCAAAAAGACCTCGGCGTCGACATCCCCGCTGAGGCCATCGCCGCCTACGAGGCGCAGGTGGACAACGTCGACCTCGCCTCCATTGCGGAGCGCGAGCGCATCACGCGCCATGACGTCAAGGCCCGCATCGAGGAGTTCAACGCCCTGGCCGGCTTTGAACACATCCACAAGGGCATGACCTCTCGCGACTTGACAGAGAACGTGGAGCAGCTGCAGATCCTGCGCTCCCTAGAGCTAGTTCGTGACAAGGCCATCGCGGTGGTCTCCCGCATCGGTGAGCGCGCTGCGCAGTACCAGACTCTGGTTATGGCTGGCCGCTCACACAATGTGGCGGCGCAGGCCACGACGCTGGGCAAGCGTTTTGCCTCCGCCGCGGATGAGATGCTGCTGGGCATCGAGCGCGTTGAGTCTCTTCTGGGCCGTTACCCGCTGCGTGGCATCAAGGGCCCGATGGGCACCTCACAGGACATGCTCGACCTTATGGGTGGATCAGAGGACAAGCTTGCCGCCTTGGAGACGCGCATTGCGGACCACCTGGGATTCTCCCGCGTGTTCAATTCGGTGGGCCAGGTTTACCCGCGTTCCCTCGATTTCGATGCCGTCTCCGCCCTCGTGGAGCTCGGCGCGGCCCCGTCCTCCCTGGCCACGACGATTCGCCTCATGGCTGGCAACGAGACGGTAACGGAGGGCTTCAAGGAGGGCCAGGTTGGCTCCTCTGCCATGCCGCACAAGATGAACGCTCGTTCCTGCGAGCGCGTCGGCGGCTTCCAGGTCATCCTGCGCGGCTACCTCACTATGGTGGCGGACCTGTCCGGCCAGCAGTGGAACGAGGGCGACGTGTTCTGCTCAGTGGTGCGCCGCGTCGCGCTTCCGGATGCCTTCTTCGCCCTCGACGGCATGTTTGAAACCTTCCTCACGGTTCTGGCCGAGTTCGGCGCCTTCCCCGCCATGATTGACCGCGAGCTGGAGCGCTACCTGCCGTTCCTGGCTACCACCCGTATCCTCATGGCGGCGGTGCGCGCGGGCGTGGGCCGCGAGACTGCGCACGAGGTCATCAAGGAAAACGCCGTGGCTGTAGCGCTCAACATGCGCGAGAACGGCGGGGAACAGGACCTGGTGGAGCGACTCGCTGCGGATGAGCGCCTGCCGCTCGATGCCGACGCGCTTGCCGCCGCCCTCTCCGATAAGCATGCCTTCATTGGCGCCGCTGAGTCGCAGGTGAGCCAGATCCTCGGCCGTATCAAGGCGCTTGCGGAGCAGCACCCGCACGCCGCTGCTTACACTCCGGGCGACATCCTCTAACCCACGCCGCCAGGGGTATCCCCTGTGCAGGGGCGACCCGGCGCGGTACGTTTTCGCAGACAAGCCTTCTCAAACGTGAGTTTTTGAGGCTCTATTTACGAAAACGTACCTCAGCATCGCGGGCGGCCCTTGTGAGTGCGTCGCGGGTTGCACCCCAAGCCTGGCGTGTTCGGTGAGCCACGGTGTCGCCTGCTTCGGTGGCGAGGTGCTGTGTCGCGTCGACGGCTTCGTGAGCAATGTTCGTGCCAGCGGCCGTGAGCTCGCGGGCGGCGTCGAGGTGGCGGACGGCCTCCAGGTCCTCGGTTCCGTCCACCGTGAGGTTGGCTGCCTCGGAGAATTCACGCAGCTGGCCAAAGAAGCGGTTGACCTCGTCGACGGCGCGAGGAGAGTTCCAGTCAACGGCTTTGCGGAACGTCGAGAAGCTACCCAGCTCATGAGCTGTCTGGGCGATCGCGGACAGGGTCTCCAGAAGCCGTGTTGCGCGCTTGTCCCGCGCGCGGGCAACTGCGGCGACGTAATCGGTAGCGGCTTCTCCCTCCACGGCGGTGACGCGGTTGAGCTGGAGCACGTACATCTGGTTCTGCAGCTGCACGGTGCGGGCGAGCTCGTAGAGCCAGAAACGCGCGTCGTCGTTGGTCTCCTGGAAAGTCTCGCGCACCTTGCTGGGTGAGGTCTTCGACTGCGCCATGCGTTCCGCCACCGCAGTGAGGTGGCGCAACACCTGGCCTTGCAGTTTCGCCAAGTCAGCGCTGACGTGTTGCACGGTGGCCCACTGCGTATCGGTCACCGAAGTGGTGCCGTCCAGAATGAGGGCGGCCTCCGCGAGCGTCTCCGCAACGCCGTCAATATCGCCCGCCAAGGAATCCTGCTGGAAGCGCAGAACCGAGTCGATTTTGGAGTCGATGCGCTCCAGGTAATCCTGCATCTGCGCCATCTGCTTTTCGACGGCCGCCTGCTGCACCATCGACGCCATCACCATGGGCGCTGCTGGCGTGAGTAGCCCAGCTTTGTCGAAGGTCAGGTGCTTGAGCACGCCGCCGCCCGTGTGCGGTGCAGCGCCGCGCGGCACGTCTGTCGCACGGATGACGCCAGTGCGGACATCGCCCGGTTTAATACCCATGCGCTTGAGGTAGTTAGCGGAGTCCGCATCCAGTTTGAGCCAGCGCCCTGATTCCTTCTGGTAGCGCTCAATTCCCGAGAGAGCTTGGCTCGCGCGGTGCAGCAGCTCCGGCGTGATGGGAGAGGAATCGGCATCGGCACCGGCGGAAAGGCGCTCGAGCGCGGACTCGGGGCCGAGGACTAAGGCGCCTTCCTCACCCACGATGACGGCGAGCTCGTCATCTGGGACTAGATTCTCAGCCATTAGCCGAGCCCCGGAACGCGCAGAACCGGCAGCTCGAAGCCGCCGAAGCTGCCAATGGACTTGCCATTGGAGGCGAGGTAGCCGCCAAGCACTATCGCGGTGAGCGCCACCATGACGCCGATGACGGCGGCGCCCGTAGACGAGCTCTTCTCCTGTGTGGTCTGACCCGGAATGGTCAGCTCGGGCACCTCCTGGATGCCTTCTTCCGCACCGTGGCTGCGCAGCTCAGAAACACACTCGGCAAAGGCCTGCGCCTGGGCAGCGTTGAAGGCATCGACCGCTTCTTTTTCCTGTGCCTGGTTCTCTGCCAAAGCGGCGCGGAGGGTGGGGCTGAAATCGCTACCCGTCGACAGGAGCGGTGCCGGGCCCTTCTCCGCGCGGGCGGAAGCCGCATTGATGGAATACTCGGCGTCGTCAGGCAGCAGCACCGACTCGTCCGCCACGAGCGCCTCTGGGGCCGACGCGCCAACCAAAATGATGAGCATGTCCGCGCCGGTGTAGCCGGCCTTGCCCAGCGCCGCCACCGTCGAGGCATAGCCTGGAGCCTTGCTCACATCGCGCGAGGTGTACGCCGAGAAGTCCAGCTTCGGAAACTGTGCTTGAATTTGCTCGGAGGTCGCACGGATGGTGGCGATGTAGCCGGCGCGAACGTCGCGCGCCAGCTCACGGTCAGAGGCCGAGGCTGACACCGAGCACAGCCACTGGCCGTGGGCGGACTCGCGCACGGAGACGTCGGCTGCGTGCGCAGCGGGCACAGACAGGGCGCCGCCCACGACGGCAACGGAGGTAACAAGGGAGGTCAGACGAGTACGCATGGCTAAGGCTCCTCGGGATAGGGACGTATCTTGAAGCAGTGTAGACGGGGCTAGGATGGATGTCATGCGTCCAGAACTTTCTTCCTACACCCACATCGCTTCCGGCAAGGTACGCGATATTTACGACATCGACGACAACACCCTGCTCATGGTGGTCTCCGATCGCATTTCCGCTTTTGACTATGCGCTCGAGCCCGCCATCCCCGATAAGGGCCGCGTGCTCACGGCGACGTCGAAGTTTTTCTTCGATGCGATCGACTTCCCTAACCACCTCGCCGGTCCGCTCGATGACGAGCGGATCCCTGAGGAAGTCCTCGGCCGCGCCATGGTCGTACAGAAGCTGGACATGCTGCCGTTTGAATGCGTCGCTCGCGGTTACCTCACCGGTTCCGGCCTGAAGGAATACCAGGAATCCGGCAGCGTGTGTGGCGTCGACCTTCCAGAAGGCCTGACGGAGGCTTCCCGCCTGCCCGACCCCATTTTCACCCCGGCCACCAAGGCGGAGCAGGGCGACCACGATGAAAACGTCTCCTTCGACGTCGTCGTGGACAAGCTGGGCCGCGAGCGCGCCGAGGAGCTGCGCGAGGCTACCCTGCGCATTTACTCCGAGGCCGCGGCATTGGCGGAGGCGAAGGGAATTATTTTGGCGGATACGAAGTTCGAGTTTGGCGTCGATAAGCACGGCACCCTCATCCTTGCCGATGAAGTCCTCACCCCCGACTCCTCGCGCTACTGGCCGGCCGATACGTACGAGGAAGGCAAGGTTCAGCCTTCCTTTGACAAGCAGTACGTGCGCAACTGGCTGAGCAATTCTGGCTGGGACAAGGAGTCCACGCCGCCGCGCCTGCCGGAGGACGTTGTCAACGCCACCCGCGCGCGCTACGTCGAGGCCTTTGAACGCCTGTCCGGAACGACCTTGTAAGGAGACTGCATGAGCGCACCGATTGCCGCCAAACACCCGGTAACCCGAGAATTTCACGGACGTAGCTTCGTCGATGACTATGAGTGGCTACGCGAAAAGGACGCACCGGAGACCCGTGCGTACCTCGAGGCGGAGAACGCGTATACCGCCGAGCGCACCGCGCATCTGGACACACTGACGGAGAATATCTTCACCGAGGTCAAGTCCCGCATCAAGCAGACGGACATGTCCGTGCCCCAGCGCCGTGGACAGTACTGGTACTACGGCCGCACCGAGGAGGGGCAGGAGTACGGCTACAGCTGCCGCATCCCGGTGTCGGAGGGCTCCGATCCGTGGACCCCGCCCACCATCCCAGAGGAAGGTGCACCAGACGGGGAGCAGGTGCTTCTCGACGTCAACTCTCTCGCCGAAGGCCACGATTTCTTCGCCCTAGGTGCCTCCACGGTGAGCGATTCCGGGGACTTGCTGGCCTATTCCGTGGACGTGGCCGGTGATGAGCGCTTTGAGCTGTTTATCAAAGACCTGCGTACAGGGGAGTTGCTGGAGGACCGCCTGGAAGGCATCTTCTACGGTGCGACGTGGGTAGGTGAGGAATACATCTTCTACACCACCGTCGATGACGCCTGGCGCCCGGACACCGTGTGGCGCCACCGCGTTGGAACCCCGCAGTCGGAGGACGTTGTGGTCATGCGCGAGGAGGATTCGCGCTTCGGCATCGGTGTGGGGACGACTCGCAGCGAGAAGTACATCATGATCGTGTCGAGCTCGAAGATTACGAGCGAGACGTGGGTGCTCGATCAATCCTCCCCGGAGGGCGAGTTCCGCCGCCTGTGGGAGCGCGAGACCGGAGTGGACTATGACGTCGACCATGCGGTTGTAGAGGGCACCGACTACTGGGTTGTCACGCACAACGTCACTGGGCCTAACTTTGAGCTCGGATACTGCCCGGCTTCTGAGAAGCTGCCGTCTTTGCGCGAACTCGCCGTCCTCATGCCGCATGATGACACCGTGCGCATTGAGGGCGTGGATTGCTACTGCGATCAGATTGTCGTGGGCTACCGCCGCGGCGGCATCGGCCGTGCGGCGGTGATGGATGTGCGCGAGGGGTGGGCGCCCTTCGACGAGCTTCACTTTAACGAGGAGCTCTACACCGTCGGCGTGGCCGGCAACCCCGAGTGGGATGCGCCGGTGCTGCGCGTGAGCTACACCTCCTTCATCCAGCCAGCCCAGCTCTTTGATTACCGCGTGGCTACTGGTGAGTACACGCTGCTCAAGGAACAGGAAGTCCCGGGTGGCTACGACAAAGACGAGTATGTGGCCTACCGCATCTGGTCTGAAGCGCCTGACGGGACGAAGGTGCCGGTGTCCATTGTGCACCGCGCGGACCTCGACCGCACGCAGCCTAATCCGACGCTGCTCTACGGCTACGGTTCCTATGAGTCGAACATGGACCCGTATTTTTCGGTCTTCCGTCTCTCACTCATGGACCGCGGCATGATTTTCGCCATGGCGCACGTGCGCGGTGGCGGCGAGATGGGCCGCACCTGGTACGACGACGGCAAGATGCTGGCCAAGAAGAACACGTTTACTGACTTCATCGCAGTGGCCGATGACCTCATCGCGCGCCGTGTGACCACGCCGGAAACCTTGGTGGCTGAAGGCGGCTCCGCCGGTGGCCTGCTCATGGGCGCGGTGGCCAACATGGCACCGGACAGGTTTAAGGCCATTCAGGCCAACGTTCCCTTCGTCGACCCACTGACCTCGATCCTCATGCCGGAGTTGCCGCTGACGGTGGTGGAGTGGGAGGAATGGGGAGACCCATTCCATGACCCAGAGGTCTACGACTACATGGCCTCGTACTCGCCGTATGAGAACATTTCGGCGCAAGATTATCCCAATATCCTGGCGCTGACCTCGCTTAATGACACCCGCGTGCTCTACGTGGAACCGGCGAAGTGGGTGGCCAAACTGCGCGAGGTTGCCACCGGCGGCGAGATCCTCCTCAAAACGGAAATGGCCGCCGGCCATGGCGGTGTATCGGGCCGCTATGCCAAGTGGAAGCAGAGCGCGTTCGAGTATGCGTGGCTGATCAACCAAGCCACGGGTGCTGAGGCCTAACTGAATAACACAGCCCCACTCGGCGCGCGCCGGGGCGGTGGCTGTGCGATAATTTTCCTTATGCATGGCCACCTTCTGGTTTCGATTTCCAGTATTTTTGACGACACCCGAAGCCAGGCCTCCGGCCTGCTTGCCTCGTTTGACAAGGCGGACATCCCGGTGTCCCTCCTGGTTGCTCCGCATATTGACGGCAACTGGCACCTGGCTAAAGACGCCTCCACGCGGGCATGGCTGCGCGAGGAAGCTGAGTCGGGCCGAGTGCTCATTCTCAATGGCTTTGACCAGGCGGTTCAGGGCCGCCGTGCGGAGTTTGCCAACCTTGATGCGCACGAGGCGCGCTTGCGCCTGAAGGGGGCGACGCGTCAAATGGCAAAGATCGGCTTCGAGCCCACTATTTTTGCGCCGCCGCGCTGGCGCATGTCGGAAGGTACGCTCACTGTCCTTCCCGAGTTCAATTTCGACTTCGCTGCCTCCACCCGAGGTATCCACGACTTGCGTTCCGGCGAGCTCCACCAAGCCCGCAACCTGTCCTTTGGTGAGGGTTTTGGTTCGGCGAAGTGGTGGCGCCGCAACATCATCCGCGCCGCGGAACGCTCCGCCGAGCGTGGCAATACCGTGCGCCTGTCCATTTCGGGGCGCAACCTTGATGACCGCAATGTCGTCTCTGATTTCCTCAAGGCCGCCGAGCGCGCAGCTGCCGCAGGCGCCCGTCCTGCTGATTATTCCGTCTTTACGCACGCCGAATAGTTTGTGCGTTGTCAGAGGGTTAGGCCTGTGGAAGTGGTGTGTTTGTTCTTTCTAAATCGAGGATAGTGTCCGGGGCGGTGTTGGGGTCCGACTCGAGGTTGGTGTCAGTTCATTAGACTGCTTCTTCGGCGGTCTTCGTGCTACTAGCATTGAAGGTGTTGGCGGCTATGAGGTTTCGGGTTTGTTCCAAGCTTGCCAGCGACATGTAGCGCTTTTGCTGGATCCAATCATTCTGCTGTTCAGCTAGCACAGAATCGATCAGGCGGATTACAGAACTGCGGTTAAGGGAGATTCCTACAACGTCGGTGCGCCGCCGGATTTCCCGATTCAGTCGTTTTGTCGGATTGTTAGACTACACCTCAAAGCGCTGAAGGAAGTCATCGATGCTAACCCCTCCCCCGAGATTAAGCGAGAGCTCGCTGAACGGTTTGGGCTGATCCTTTCAGCGATCCGTTGCATTGACTCTGAGTGTGTCCGCCCAGTGAGTGTGATTGTCCTGCAGGCTCGTGCGCGACTTTTTCAAAATGTAGCGAAGAAATTCTTGGACATCGGAGCCGGCAGCAAGCCGTGTCCTTTCCGTAATAAGTACATCGCTTCCGTTACCTTCAGTGTCCGATAGGCAAACGCCTTGCTGATGTTGAACGAAGCGACCAATCTCAGTCAGGCTGGGAGGGGTGATTTCCACCTTTCAAGCTGAGCGATGACGGTGGGAGCGTTGCGCACGAGAGTGGTTTTCCACGACAGGTTACCCTCTTTTTGAAGCCTTCCAATCAGGGTAATGGGATGAACCCCTAGGTGGTCGGCTTGTTCTTTAATCCAGGATGAGTGCACACGATCAGGAACCGCCGGTAAAGGGTTAGAGATCGCGAGTTCGCTGGCCAGCTGGTCTGCCTGGGCTTCGTTATCGGCACTGTCATCTGATAGGTCATCGAGGATGACCTCGCCATTGTCGACAAGGTGACCCAATAATATATGGGCTGTCTCATGCAGGATAGTAAATAGTATCTTATCGAGCCGTTTCCCTCGTCCCGATATGCCAATTACGGGGTGCCCGTCGACCATCATGGCGCAGCCGTCGAGTTTTCCTCCCGGAAAAGCCTCCACATAAACAAGTTTCACCCCTGCCTCGGCGAACAGAGTCTGGAACTCAGCAAAAGCCTGCGGGTCACATGCTCTACTCGACAGTGTCCGGGCGAGGTCTTCTAGTGCCTTTCGGGAGTAGGGGGCAGCCTCGAGAACGCTGGCAGTTGCTCTAACGCAAGCTGCCCACGCTTCCTGCAGAACAGTGACCTTTTCCTCGCAGTTACTACGTCGGGCGGCGAAGCTTATCCCCAAGGGATCTTCAAAGGATTTCTTGCCAAACAAGTTCAGCACCTCGCATGCCTGACTTTGTACGTCGGTGGCGGTGATGTATCCCCGCTTGACGAGCAGAGAGACGGGGGCTAGCTCTCGTAACTGTGCGCGGATTTTCACGACGTTGAGGTTGTTCTGCGTCCGGTCGTCCTGAGACTGCTTCCATAACAGGTAGGAGTCCTGGAGGTTAAGCCAGAATTCCGCGGAGGTGCCCAGGGCGGCACCGATCTGCGCTGCGGATTCGCGCGTGATCTCCTTTTTTCCGGAAATAATCTCCGAGACAAACTGTGCCGGACGTCCGAGCACCTCGGCAAAGTCGGCCTGAGTCCATCCGCGTGTGTCTAGCTCGTCAGCGAGGATCTCCCCGGCCGGGAATAGCTCCGCCGCAATTGGAGCATTCATGAGTTCACCTTCTCTCAGTGGTAATCCACCATTTCAATAACGATGACCACGCGGCCGTCGCTGTTGGTTGCGAATTTGAGGATGAGCCGAAACTGCTTGTTCAAGCGGATCGAAGAGGTCCCGGCTCGGTCGCCTTTCAGTTGTTCCAGATGTAACGACCGCATGGCCCGCAGGTCGCGTTCATCCACGGCTCCCTTCAGGATCTGGATTTTCTTACGATATGCCTTGATGATGTCCGAACCCCATCGTTTGGGGATGTAGGAGGCATCCTCGGCCACTCGTTGAAGTTCGTCGTCCTCGAAGAGGATGCGCACCAAGTCCACCTCGCCCAGTTCACTAGTGCCGCGCCCAAATGACGTGACCCTTCCCTCTCTACTTATCTAAGGCTCATCACCTCTCGTGTGAAGTACGATATCTTATATGTGCCGATTCCGCAAGATGGAACCAGGTGCGAAAGAGGGGTACACCCTATTGTTACGCCGGTGTGCGGCAGAATGTTTCCTGCAAAATAGGGCCGTTACTAGCATTGTTTTAGACGTATCTAGCGGGGTCTAGGCCTTATGTTTGCAGAAAGTGGTGAGTGTGGTGTTGCCGTCGGATGATTTCCATATTGAAAGTCATATTGACGAAGTGCCCGCGTTGACGCGAGTGAAAGATCTGCATGGTGGGTTGTCGTCGGGGCAGCAGGCGTTGGGTAGGATTGTGCAATCCTTGCTTGCTGACGCTGATGGTCTCGACGGGGCACAGTTGTCTGGCTTGGCGCGGGTGGTTGAGTCGTATCGTGATGCGGTCATAGAACAAGAGACTGTTTCCTTTAGCTCTCTGCGGGGCGAAGACTAATGGCCAATGACTCTGGTTCGCATGGGCAGCGGGTGGGCTACATCCGTGTTTCGGGTGGGCTACATCCGTGTTTCCACGGTGGAGCAGAATAATCAGCGCCAGAAAGAACTACTCAATGCTTCCGGCAGGATCGTCCGGTTCTTTGAAGATAAGATTTCCGGCCGCACCAAGACTGCACGCCCAGGGCTAGGGGAGTGCATGGCCTATATGCGCGACGGTGACGAACTCGTCGTGTCGTCGATTGACCGCCTCGCCCGATCTCTGACGGATCTTCGCGGCATTGTTGATGAACTTACCGGCAAAGGTGTGACTGTTACTTTCCTGCATGAGAATCTCGCGTTTGCGAAAGACACCACGGATCCGCGTGCAGATTTAATGCTAGGCATTCTCGGTAGCTTCGCGGAGTTTCAGCGTGCCATTGTCCGGGAGCGCCAGGCGGAGGGGATTGCGTTGGCGAAAAGGTAGGCAAGAACAAAGGTCGCAAGCCTACTTTTAGTCCGCAGCAGGTAGCGGAGATTAAGCGGCGCACACTGGCGGGGGAGTCGAAAGCAGCCTTGGCGCGGGAATTCGGGGTTACTCGTCCTACGGTGTATCGGGCGTTGAAAAACGCCTAAAGCGGCCCAGCTGTGAGGGTAAATCAGCGTGCTCATCAGTTCTGGCATATGTCTTGCCATATGGCGGGACACATGTTTAGGCATATGTTATATCGTATGTTCCGCCATATGCTAAAGCATATGTCCAGTGATGTGTAGAGCCACCTGCGCATTTATAGGCTATCCAAGAACTGCCAGAGTTCCTCTACAGACGGAAGAGAGCAGTAGGAGCACTTCCCTTACACCCCAACGGATATACAATGTCGAAATCTAGGCCACCATGGGAATTTAGCACTCCCCCCTCTGCTCCTTCAAGGAGACCACCGCGCACCTTCAAGCCCGGCACAGCTGCTAATGGGTAAACACTCATTGGATATAGACAGCTCCCATCAACTACCCCACACGACGAAAACCGGAGGACACGTTACCCTTTCAAGTCTGTGATCTCCGGTCGTCGCAGTCCGGGAACCGTTCGAGACGAAGTCAAGTGGCGGTCGAGTCGCAACTTCTTGCGATGCATACCTACAAAGCGGAATAAGTCACAAATGCCCACGATTAATTCCCGGTTAAGTCTTTGTAAACACTTATCCTCATTCTATCCGCATTCATTGACCGGCAGTCTTGGCATAAATAGTCTGACCGATACAACCTAGCTCAGGAAAGTAGGCGACATGAACATCGGTACACTGCGGGCCATGGTCGACGAAACCGGCCTTGCAATGGAGAGTGAGGAACGGAAGGAGAGCGCCTTCAGTCAGAATCACTGCGGTGCCAAGGATATCAGCACCATCACTTGGTCTTACTGTGGAAACTAGCGCCCAGTAAAGCAATGTATCCGATTATACTAGCGAGAGGGCTCCTCTCCGGCCAGTCTACTTTAGTGGGTAGCTCATGATTGTGGAAATCGCCAGACGCTTTCGCCGTTGGGGAGTTACGAGCCAGATTGTTTGGTG
>NZ_KV788239.1:0-1464 GCF_001807225.1 Corynebacterium sp. HMSC05E07 | reverse complement strand
ATCTGGCCACCTGGTGGCCTGTGGCTCAACGTGATTGGCAGCGGCACGCTGAAGAGGAATTCACCGTCATGGGCCGTGTAAAACTCCGCAACGTTATCGGCTGTGACCGTGGAGTAGAGCCTGCGGTTTTTAAACCTCAGACCAATGTAGAGACCGAAGCCGCACACGCGTACAACGCCATCTTTGCTCACGCAGAGCTGGTCTGGGATGCCCCAATGGTTTGTTGAATTTGTCGTCGGCACCGTTAGTGTGGGGGTATCGGTGGAAGGTATGCCCTGCTGAGCTGCCATGTCATCGGTGCTGGCCTCGTGTGAAGTTGCCGCTTCCACGGGGCCGTTTAGCATTTCGGGTACAGCGTGTGGATTGTGCGCCTGGTTGTAGGCGACTACGCGTGCCCAGACCTGCTCAGGATCGAGTGGATGCGTAGGCGACGGTGCCTTGGGGAAGGTATCGAAAGCCTGGCGTGGTGTGATGTGCATTTTGCCGACCAGCAGTGATTGATGCCGTCGTCGCTCGTTGTACACCTGGCGATATTCAGCCAGATAGGCGTTGACCTCAGCAAGGCTAACTGGGTGGCGTGCATCGAGGAACTGGGTCAACGTGCGGTGAGAGCGCTCGTCTTTTCCCTGGGTTGTCGGGGCGAAACCAGCAATAGCAAGAACGCCTTGGCTGGCGAGCCAAGTTTCAGTAGCAGAGAGAAAACCACGGTGATAGGTGGCAAACGCATCGCCATTGTCGGAAAGGATTTCTTGGGGCTTGCCGTAGGCGGCGAACGCTGCGGCCAGCACAGCGCGCGCATCAGTACCGTTTTCTGGCAGAGCGAACGCTGTGGTTCCGACATCGAACCTGCTGGCATCATCGATAACCTGGTAAATCGTGACATGTGTGTGGGCGTGGTCAAAGAGGCGATAGACCAGTCCATCGATCTGCCAGAGTTCACCGACGAGAGCGCGGGCGAAGCGCTTATAGGAGCTGCGTGGCCGTTTGCGGGCGTTGGCATCAACGAATCCCAGCTCATGAAGCCACGAGGCGATTGTAGAACGCGACGGTGTGGAATCTGGACCTACAGTGTCGAACAAGAAGTAGTAGATCGACCAAGGCCCATAATCCAAGCCTTGCTCCATCAACTCCTGCCTGGCGTGGACGACTGCGATTTTGTCGGCCTCGTGGAATTTCTTAATCGGATTCTTCGGGGCAGTCGAATCCGGCACAATGCCTGCCCGACCCTTCTGCGCTATCCGGCTTTTGATGTTGTGGTACGTCTGCCGCGAGATTCCCAATTCTTTGCAAAACTGTGTGACCGTCTTGCCGTCACGAACGGGATCGAAATCTGCGACCTTTCTACGCTTATGCAATGGAATAGCCATCCGGCTATTCCACCGCCGCAAACGTCCAAAAAGCCACTAGACATCCCGTCCAAAAACATCCTGGACTCCGTGTCCAAAATGTCGCTAGACATCACAT
>NZ_KV788238.1:0-14678 GCF_001807225.1 Corynebacterium sp. HMSC05E07 | reverse complement strand
GCCGAATCAGGTTAGCTGCTGCGCATGATGGTTGCTGCGACCTCGCCTGGCAGGGCATGGCCCTCACGGGCGATGTCGATGCTGGCGACCTGCTTGGCCGTCGGGCACACCACCGGGGTGATGAGATTGACGCCGCGCTCGCGCAGCACCTTGGCATCCACCGCGATGATCGGCGTGCCGGCGCTTACGGTATCGCCCTTCTTGGCCAGGGCCGTGAATCCTTCGCCCTTGAGCTCCACGGTGTCGATGCCGATGTGAATAAGCAGGTCGACGCCGTCCTTGGTCTGCATGCCGAAGGCATGGCGCGTCTTGAAGACCATGGTGATGGTTCCGTCTACCGGGGCGCAGACGTCGAAGGCATCGACGGCATCAGGCATCACCGCAAAACCTTCGCCCACCATGCCCTGCGCAAAGGAAGCATCCGGCACCTGGGAGAGCTCGACGACGTCTCCGGCGAACGGGGAACGCACGCCAATACCTTCGGCCTCGACGTGGGAATTGCTAGAAGAAACGCTGCTGTTGCTGGCGCCCTCGGCGCTGGCAGGCACGCTGGCTCCAGTACCCACGGCGCCTGCACTAGCCAGGGCCGGGGAGCCGTGGCGCAGCTGGTGGCTGACCTCGTCATACATGAACTGCACCGCTGGGCCGACGATGACCTGGACATTCTTCTCCGAGGGGTGAATAACGCCGGAGACGGCCGCGCGCTTGATCAGGGAGTCGTCGACAAGCGCGCGCTCCTTCACACCGACGCGCAGGCGCGTGGTGCAGTAGTCCAGGGAGTCAATGTTGTCCTTGCCGCCGAGGCCCTCGATGATGTAGCCAGCATCGCGCGCGGTCTTGTCATCGCCGCTAACGGAATCCTCGGCGGACTCTTCGGCAGCATCGTCCTCACCGCGGCCCGGGGTCTTGAGATTAAGCCAGCCGATGAGGAAGTAGAAGATGACGAAGTAGAGGAAGAAGAAACCTACGCCCATCACCAGCAGCATGTACCACTTGTTGGCCAGCGGGTTCTGGGAGGAGAGCAGCATGTCGACGAACCCCGCGGAGAAGCCGAAGCCGGCGGTCCATTCCATAGCTGCGGCGATGAAGACGGAGAGACCCATGAGCAGCGCGTGCACCACGTAGAGCAGCGGGGCAACGAACATGAAGGAGAACTCCAGCGGCTCGGTCACACCAGTGAAGAAGGAGGCCAGAGCACCAGCGGCCATGAGCGAGCCGACGACCTTGCGCTTGCTCTTATCCGCGCGCAGGTACATGGCAAGAGCCGCGCCCGGAAGACCGAACATCATGATGGGGAAGAAGCCGGCCTGGTAGCGCCCAACAACACCCTCAACTGTGCACTGACCGTTGGCCCAGATGCCCGGGCAGTCAGCGGCGGAGGTAGCAGCAGCTGCTGCTTCGATGGTTTTCTGGCCACTTTGGAAATTGCCAATGTCATTGATTCCAATAACGTCGAACCAGAAGACGGAGTTCAGAGCATGGTGCAGGCCGGTTGGGATGAGCAGGCGGTTGGCCACGCCGTAGATACCAGCGCCCGCAGCACCCAGGCCTTGGATGGAGGCACCAAAGTTGAACAGTGCGTGGTAGATGAACGGCCACACGAAGTAGAGGATGCCGGAGACCACGATGGCGAAGATGGCGGTGAGAATCGGCACGAGGCGCCGTCCGGAGAAGAAGGCTAGGAAGTCCGGCAGCTTGGTGGCGTGGAAGCGGTTATAGACCCACGCCGCCATGATGCCGGCGAGGATGCCAAAGAGGACATTGCCGCCACCCACGGCGTTCCAGCCTTCGGCGGCCCACTCCAGGGCGGCGTCGCCAGTCAGCGCAGCGGGGTCTTCGATGCCGCGGTAACCGGCCACGGCGTCGGGGCCCAGCAGCTTCATGAAGGTGGCAAAGGCCAAGAATCCAGACAGGGCTGCGGCACCGTTGGAATCTTTGGCCAGGCCGAAGGAAATCGCGATGGCAAAGATCCAGCCCAGATTGGCCAGCACCGCATCACCGGAGCTGATCAGCAGCTGGGCAGCGAGGTTGTCGGCGCCAGCGGCGCTGGAAATCCAGTAGCCAACGCCACTGAGAATCGCCGCAACGGGCAATACCGCCACAGCACCCATGAGGGCTTTTCCGAGCCGCTGCAACGGCCCCATCACAGTGAATTTCATTAAGGGAGCGTCCTTTCGGGAAGGGAAGTTATGGAATGAGAAAATGACGTTTCGCTACAGATGGTTCTGATCCGCGAAGAGGTAGTACTCGCGGTCCTCCAAGCGCGCAGCAGCGGCTTCATCAACGATGACGGTCGCGTGCGGGTGCAGCTGCAACACCGAGCCGGGGCAGTGTGCTGAGAGCGGTCCCTCAACCATCGCATGCACCGCGTTGGCCTTGTTGCTGCCGGTGGCGATGAGGAGCAGGTGGCGGGCCTCACCGATAGTGCCCAAGCCCTGTGTGAGCGCGTGGCGCGGAACTTCTTCGACAGTGTCGAAGAAACGGGAGTTATCCTTCACAGTCTGCGGGTGCAGCGCCACCACGTGGGTGCGGGACGTCAGGGAGCTCGACGGCTCGTTGAAGCCAATGTGGCCATTCGCGCCAATGCCGAGCAATTGAATATCGACACCCCCGGCATTTCGGATGGCCTGGTCATAGGCGGCGCTGGCTGCCACGGGGTCGGCGGCGTTTCCTTCTGGGCTTTTGACCAGGGAGTCGTCAAAGTCGACATGACTGGTGAAGTCACGGCGGATGGTGGCGTAGTAAGACTGCTCGTGTTCAGGGTTAAGGCCAAGGTACTCGTCGAGAAGAAAAGCGCGGCTCCCAGCGAAGCTCACCTCGCCGCGCTCGTGGCGGGCGATGAGCTCCTTGTAGGTAGCCACCGGGGTAGAACCCGTGGCTAGGCCTAGGGTGGCGGAATTATTAGCGTAGCCTGCGAGGATATCGGCGGCCGCAGCGGCAACGTCCGCGGGGGTGGAGCGGATGAGGATGTCCATGAGGTGCCTTCCTAATGTGAGTGAGAGTCTTGTTTAAGGGTTTATGAATTCGGTGCCACCGACAATGACGCGCACCGGCTCCAGCTGGGCGTTAAGGCCCACGAGGTTGGCGCGCGCACCAACCGCGATTCGGCCTAGTTCTTTGCGCCCCACCACATCCGCGGCCGTGGTGGACGTAAAACGCACTGCCTCGCCGAGACCATGGCGCGCAGCAAAGCCGGCGAATTGCTGGGCCAAGGTGGACGTGCCACCCGCGATAGCACCGCTGGCCACGCGCGCTACTCCCCCGCTCACGGTGACGGGGAGGGAGCCCAGCTCATAAGCACCATCGGCCATGCCAGCCGCCGCCATGGCATCCGTCACCGCAAAGGCGCGGGGGTTGTAGGCCATGTCCACGGTGCCGTCGACAAGATGCACGCCATCGGCGATGAGCTCGACGGCCACGTCACCCGCCTTCGCCGCGGCAAGCAAGGCCGCCACCGGGCCCGGCGCGCGGTGATGGATGGAGGGCATGGCGTTAAATAGGTGCGTGCCGGTCACGGTGACGCCAAGCTCCTTGGCCTTGGCGATAACACTCAGCGTGGTGTCATAATCGGCCTCGGTATGCCCCAGGCTGGCGATGATGCCATGCTCCGCGCAGAGTTCGAGCAGCTTGTCGACGTTTTCCGTCTCCGGCGCAAAAGTAATAGAGCGAAGGTGCCCGCGGGCCGCGGCGATAACCGCGCGGAAGAAGTCCGGGTCACCGGGCACGATGCGGGACGGGTCCTGTGCGCCGCACTTGGCCGCGGCGATGAAAGGGCCTTCCATGTGGATGCCGGCGATCTCGTCCTCTTCGGCCAATTGGGCCAAAAGCTCGGCCCGGGCGCACAGTTCTTCTTGCGTACCGGAGACCATACTGGCCAGCAGCGTCGTCGTTCCCTGCGCGCGGTGGAAGCGGGCGGCGGCCAGGCACTGCCCGTAGTCACCGTTCGGGAATCCCCCACCGTTGCCGCCGTGGTTGTGCAGGTCCACGAAGCCGGGCACCCACAGCAACACCTCCGGGTCGCCAGAGTGCCATGCGGCCTCGGCTGCGGGGGCATCGCCAAGCGCTATGCCTTCAATGTCCTCCCCGAACGTGATGGTCCCGGCGCGCAGCTCGAAGTTTTCATCGATGTAGAGGCCTTCTACCTGGCCTGTCGCCTCTGTCTGCATGACTCGTTCACTTCTGCGTACAGGGCTGACATGTGACAGCCCGATTGATAATTCATTTGAAATTTATCAGGGCTGCCAGTTTTTGTGAACTACGCCTACTTCTGAGGGGTATGTGAGCGCAGGTTACTTTTAGCATGTTCGGTACACCACGCGGGATGGCGAAAGGCCCCAGGAACTACCAGCCGCGGGTATCCACTCGGTCCCAGAGCTCGTTGCTCGCCAGCTCACCAGCGCTCACTGATGAAGGGCCAGCAAACACTTTTCTCGCGTCAGGATCATCAGCAAGGATGTAGCGGAACCACGCGGTGGCATAACCGTCCCCGAACTCTAGGACATCCTTGTGGTCCGCACCCAAGCGACGGGCAATGACCGCCGGGCCACCCGCTGATTCAAAGCTCTCCTGCAGGTCTTCCCACGGGCTAACAAACCAGCGGTCCGAGCGGCCATCACTCGTCATCAGGAAAAGCGGTGACTTTACGTCGGCTGTGTTGTAGTCCCAGTCATTGGACTTTGCCACTTTATGGGAGGCCGGGCTCGCCGCATAAACAGCTGCTACCTCCGTGTGGGCCGCAGCGTTGATAGCGCCCGCACCGCCCTGTGAGTGCCCGAAAATACCGACCCGTGATCGGTCCACACGGGAATCCAGTTCCGGCAATCGCTCAATTAAATGCACGACGTTCTCTCCTGTACCGGTGTGGGGAGTCTCATCGCCGACAACCACGAAGCCCCAACTGGCCAAGTGTTCCGCCACGGGTAGGTAGCTGCTCAACGGCGTGTTCGTGCCGTTTGCCATGACCACCGCCGGAAATGGTCCCGCGCCTGTCGGCGCCGCAACAGTCACGTCGCCGTCGCGCTGCACGTCGACCTCGTGCGGCCCCTCGCCCGCAAACGACGCTTCCAGCGGGCCACCTGTCTCAGCGCTATATCCGGCAGCCACGCCGTCATCACCGGTGACGCTGTCTGCGTCTACCCACTGCATGAATCCAACAAACCCGACAAACGCCACCACAATCACGGCCACCACGGCAATCATGCCAATCACAAGCTTTTTCATGCTCTACATTTTGATGTTCAAAAGAGCGAAAGGCACTAGCGCTAGCACTACTTTTTCCTATACACAGTGCATGACCTGCCTCCGCTTGAAGTGGAGGCAGGCAGGTCTAGAGGTGTAGCAAAGTGACGCCACAAATCTTCAGAAAGATCGCTTCCTGCCCCAACCCCCTTGTAATGTGTTGCGCACATCACTATTCTATCTAATGTCATAGCCGTCACATCAAGGAGTAATCATGTTCATATTTGAAACACTTCCAGAAATCGTAACAGTAGGAGGTTCGACTCCGTCCAGAGTTCAAGGCCGGGAAGCGGTTGCTGAAAGCAAAGTTTCAATCCGACTCTCTGACACAGAATCCTTGGACAAGTGCCTTTATCAGCTCGAGGTGTCCGACGCTCGCCTGGCAGAAAGAGGTCCAAAAGTCCCAGGTCCATACGATTGGCAGTTCGTCATCAAGGAAGTTCTCGAAGATGGAAGCGCGGTTGTCCACTTCGGAGTCGCTTGGTACGACATGGGATTTTTCAAAGAAAAGAAGAGCGTATTTCAGGACGCTCGACATTCTAATATGTTCAGCTCAATGGGAGTGCACCAAGACGATATTTCAATTGAGCATTGGATAAAGTCAGCCTAAATGCATCCTCCAAGAAATAGTGGTGGCAAAGGGTTTTCATCTATCTACACCTTGACCGCCACATATTTTTTATTGTCAGTGTGCGGGTCAATGACCAGCCTCTCGATTTCACTCCACTTCGCCGAACTCAACAAGAGCGAACTGTTGGTGGCAAGCATCTTCATCTCGGGTACTTGCGCTCAAGTTTTTGCAGTCCCCTTTCTGGCCCCACTCTTTAACAAATTCAGCAGCTATCACATTGCGCTTGCTGCGCTTTTCTTGGATCTTCTGGGCTTGTTATCAATGGCAGCCTATCCAGAGCCTTTGATCCTCATTCTTGGAAACCTCGTCACCGCATGCTTAAGCGGCCTGTCAATTCCATCCATTTTCACCATCGCTGATTCACAGGTCGGCGAAGGTCAGCAGGCGAAAGCCTTCTCCCTCTTGGATACAGCCCGCCTTGGCGGCGGATTCCTTGGACCGCCTCTAGGCGGATTACTACTGGACCAAAGAAACCTGCAGACAGCGCTCTTTGTTGAAGCTTGCGCCGTTGGGGTCTCGCTGATGGCTTTTTATAGCTTTTATAAATCCTCACCCGAGAAAGCACTACTTCATCCAGAAACCCAAGAATCTTCACCGAGTTTTCTCCAAAAGGTCCTCGAAGCTCCTTCTCTTTTACTTAAGGATAGGAGTGCTCGGTCCGCGTTAACCAGCATTTGGGGAGCAATTATCTGCACCTCGATTTTCAACGTTTCGCTTGTCTTCTATGCGACAAAGACCCTCCACGTAAGCGGTACGTTATATGCCATCATTGCCCAAGCATTTATCGTGGGTCGCATCTTTGGCGCACGGCTTTCAGCTCGCCTTCACTCACAGAACGCCGAGAAGGTCCTGACCGGGGCAGGATTCGCCATGGGGTGCTTCATAGCTTTACCTGGATTATTTCCCTCACTGTGGCTCTGCATTCCATGCTTCCTCCTTGGTGGAGTCTGCAATGCCGCTCAGGTGGCCGCACTACGAATAGTCGTTGTCGGATCCGTACCTGATGAAGTGAAACCCAAAGCCCTTTCTACGATGGGTTCAATTAACAGCTCCGCAATGCTTATTGGATACATCATCGGGGCACCTGTTGTAAGTGCCATTGGCCCAGCTGCGGCCCTTGTCGTATCAGGGTTTGGCACCTCTATCCTCACTGCGGGGCCAACGCTGAAGACCACCATGTACGGCGCCTCCGGTAACCAAGACAACGACAGCAAATAGCATTTAATTCTGCAGTTAATCTACTTCGTCAGTTATCCGGAGATATAGCAAAAATGTAGTCTCTCCTATCCATCTTCACACTCCTTCCACCTGAAGTGTTTGAAGTGGAAATCTTCAATTATGGTAGCCTTACCTAAACTAGGTATAATCTTTATACTTTCCGAAGGGAGTCTCTGCCGCTGCAAACACCAGCCCTGAACGGGATTCGGTCTCAACCAACGGTGGTACCGCTGGGGCATCGGCCAGCACCAGCTGAATCCGCAGGGGCGAACCACTAATTTCCATGGTGCAGACGGCAGCGTCCGATTGCAACTTTGGTGCAGATGTATCGCAGCGCCATTCGCTTCAACGGCCTGGAGGCCGCAAATGAATCGGATGTGCTGCGTATCTACCGCTAGAAACCGCAGCACATTGGAGACCAGCCGCCAAAATGGGCGAGGTTTAGAAGATGAGAAGCGAGGGCCGAGACGAATGTTAGTCCGAAGTTGAAGGTGGCTGCGAGGTTGAAATCCATCCGGAAATATCGCGAAGTTCTGGGAATTTCCCTTCCCATCGCTGGAGTACAACTCGCCGGAGTTGCATTGACCACCACGGACGTATTGATGCTGCAGTCCGTGGGCGTACTGGCGATAGCCGGCGGCGGCCTAGCGATGCAGCTTTACAACCAGATCCGCACGATGTGCGTGGGCATGGTGACGGCCGGGGCAAATCTTGTGGCTGAAGCAGCAGCAAAAATGGAAAAAGAGAAAACCTCTTGTCAAAATTGCGAGGCGGGAGCAGAACAGATCCGGCGGGCTGTGCGCTCCTCCTTCGCGGTGGCCACTGGCACTGCAATTCTCGGCGCGTTACTGGTCATCGCCCTAGGCGGATTGGTCCTTGTTCTGCCCATCGACAAGCACGTTGCCCAACTCACCTTCGCCATGACCCTTGCGCTCGCACCCGGGTTAGTCCCGATGATGTGGCTCAACGTCCTGCGCCAATTCGCCGTGGGCATGCGAAAACCCGGCTCCCTGTTAACCATCACGCTGATATCGATATTTATAAATATCGCATTGAACTGGTTATTTATGACATGGGCAGCCTCGGATCACTGGAAGGTAGCGGGCATCGGGCTTTCTACAACTGTCATCCAACTGCTTACCTTCCTGGCCTTCCGGATTGTGGTACTGCGCATTCCCGAGCTACAGCCCTATTTCCACATCCTTCCGTGTAAAGGAGATGGGGAGACTATCTGCCGCCTCGTCCGCCTCGGGGTACCAGTCAGTCTGACCTATGGCTCGGAGGCTGCAATAACAACCATCGCCGGTTTAGTGATGGGGACCTTTAGCCCACAGATGCTAGCGGCGCACAATATTGTGAACCAACTGGCGTACATCGTTTACCAAGTGTGCATCGGCTTTTCTCACGGCGGCTCGGTGCTGATCACAAGGGCTCGGGCCGAGAGTGCCGACTCAGTGCGCGAGATTACCCGACGCATATTGTTCGTCGTGGTCACGTATCTGGGAATAATGGGCGCGCTGTGGCTTCTGTTGGGCAGGTGGGTACTGCATCCTTTCTTAAAAGAGGCAGATCCCACCACCTTTCACATTGCCGTCCTGCTCCTATGTCTCGCGGTACTGCAACAGTTCGCCAAAGGAATCCAAAACGTGGCAGTGGGCCTACTGAGAGGCCTGAAAGACACCACCTCAGGGCTACGCTGCACCCTCGTCGGGTACTGGCTGGTTGGCGTCCCCGGGATTCTGATATTTGGAAAGCTCCTCGGATGGGAAGGATATGGCGTCTGGTTAGGACTCATCATGGGTTTCGCAACCACGGCGGTACTGCTGCTACGCACATATTCCCGCCGACTGAATGAACTGACTTAACGGGAATGTTGGGGGGTAAAAGTTTCATCACCCATTGTAGATAAACAAAGGTATGGCTAACCTAATAGATCCACTTGGAAGAAAGGATTGCCTTGTCCCTCACGACAACTAGGGCTCGCGGTTTTAAAACCCCACGCGCCCCTCACCACCGAATGGCCCGCGTAGTCGCCTCAGCCGTCACCGCCACTGCCCTCCTTATGACCGCTGCCTGCAGCACTAACGATGAACAACAGACCGCAGATGACGGAGAAAAGCAACAGATCACCGACATTCTCGGGCGCGAAGTCGAGGTCCCGAAGAACGTCGATCGGGTCCTCATGGGCGGGCAACGGATGCTTTACACGACATCCATCCTCAACAAAGAAAACCCGCTCCAGGGCATCGTTGCCTGGCCAGATGACCTGGAGCAGAACGACCCTGGCACGTACAAGAAGTACGAACAGAAATTCTCAGAGATCGAAGATATTGAGCAAACTGGTGAAGTTTACGACGGCTCGATGTCCGTTGAGCAAGCTTTGAATTCCCGTCCAGATGTCTTCATTGTCTCCGCAAGCAGCTTCGAAGCCGCCCAGGATGCTGGCATCGTAGACGGTCTAGAAAAGGCCGGAATCCCCACGGTTACCGTCGATTACTTTACCGACCCGGTGAAGAACACCGCACCGAGCGTGCGCTTGCTCGGCAAGGTACTCGGCCACGAGAAGGAAGCGGAAGAGTATGCCGAGTTCTATGAGTCCAAGGTGAACATGGTTCAGGAGCGCCTAGAAAAAGCCAAGGCCACCCCCACACCGACCTTCCTCTGGCGAGCTCCCGGCTACTTCGACTGCTGCTCTACCTTCGCTAAGTCCAACCTAGCCCAAATTGTTAACGCAGCGGGTGGCGAAAACGTGGGCGACGATATGATCGACGCCAAGCAGGGGCAAGTCTCTCCCGAGGCGCTAGCTGAAAAAGACCCAGACGTCATCATCGCCACCGGCGCAGACTGGACCGGCGCCAAGCAGCAGCCAAAGAAGAATGGCTTTGTACCCCTGGGCTACGACGAGTCCACCGAACAGGCAGCCAAAGACTTCCAACGCGTTGTTGACGGGCAACCTGTCCTTAAGGAAATGCGGACGGTCAAGAACAAGCGGGCCTACGCTGCGTGGCATCACTTCTACGACTCCCCATACAACTACCTAGCCATCGAGTGGTTTGCCAAAGCCATGCACCCCGACCTGTTTTCCGATGTCGACCCGCAGGCCGATTTGGAAGAACTACATGAAAAATTCCTCCCTGTGGAGGCTAGCGGCACCTTCTGGACTGGTTTGCCATGAGCCACGGAGCACGAGCGCAATCAATTGCCACCGGAAGCGAGGTGGACGACCAAAACTCTACCCCGCAACGGCAACGCCCCCGGTCAAACTGGTACCGAACAGCTAGCAGGCGAAAGGTAGCGATCATCGCAGGGCTTACGGCCCTGCTATGCGTCACCATTGCCATAGATTTCCTCATCGGCAGCAGTTTGAACGCAAATGAGGCGCTCTACGTGCTCTTTCACCCCAGCGATTCCCGCCCAATTGACTGGCAGATCATCTTTGATATACGTCTGCCTATGACCGTCACAGCGGTGCTCATCGGTGGCACCCTCGCTGCTGCCGGCGCAGAGATGCAAACCATCTTGGATAACCCCTTGGCAGAGCCCTATACGCTGGGCATTTCCGCCGCTGCGAGCTTTGGCGCAGCCTTTGCCACCGTCTCAGGATTCACCGCGGCGGGAATCGGGGCAGCGCTGGGAATGGCGGGCAGTGCTTGGGTCTTCGCCCTCGCGGCCTGTGCGGTGATCGTCCTATTCTCTCGGTCAAAGAGCTCTGGTACCGAGGGAATGATTCTGCTGGGCATAGCCATCGTGTTCCTCTTCGATGCTCTACTAGCGCTAATGCAGTACCTCGCCTCGCAGACCCAATTAGAGCAGGTGGTTTTCTGGACCTTGGGCAGCCTTACGCGCGCTACGTGGCCTCAGATCGGCCTTCTCGCGGTCATCTCACTAATCGGAATTGCTTACTTCTACCGCAATGCGTGGACGCTGACCGCGTTTCGAATGGGCGACGACCGCGCTAGGTCCATGGGTATCAATATCCCAAAGCTGCGCACGTACACGCTGGTGGGAGTCTCCCTTATGGCGGCAACTGCCGTTTCGATGGCCGGGACAATTGGTTTCATCGGACTCGTCGGCCCACATATCGCCAGGATGCTCGTTGGTGAGGACCAACGCTTCTTCCTCACCACGTCCATCATCTCAGGTGCGCTTTTGCTGACCTCAGCCTCAGTGGTATCCAAGCTGATCCAGCCTGGGGCGATTCTGCCTGTCGGCATCATCACCGCGATTGTGGGCGTTCCCGTGTTCGTCGTCCTCATTGTTTTGCGACGCCGCCCCCGAACTGTCTCCTCAACCTAATGATCGCCTCTCCCAGTACTTCCTGCCCCAGAAAGGACCCCCTCGTGGAACAACCGCCCACGGTTCCGCCAGAACCCACACTCCGGGTAGATAACCTGTGCTTTTCCCATGGAGACGAACAGATACTGAATGACGTATGTCTCCCAAAGATCGAAGCTGGAACCGTCACCGCCCTCGTCGGCCCTAATGGCGCTGGTAAGTCGACTTTGCTGCGCTGCATGGCTAACCTATGCCGATTCAGCGGCGACGTCACTGGGCCCGAGGCAGTATATTTGCCACAGGATCCCCCGCCGGAAAGCACCCTTACCGTATTCGAATCGGTACTTCTGGCACTCCAGCATTCCCGGACGGGATTCAGCGGACTACGGGTAGCCACATCCACACAGGACCGAGTCAGCTCGGTCCTCACGCGGCTGGGGCTAGAAGACCTAGAATCCCGAACAATGTCCCAGCTCTCCGGCGGCCAGCGTCAATTAGTAAGCTTCGCCCAGGCCATCGTATGCCGGCCGCAGGCATTACTACTGGACGAGCCAACCAGCGCTCTTGACCTAAGAAATCAGCTCATCCTCATGGAGCATATTCGCGCCTATGCAGCTGAAGCACCCGCGGCGGTCGTGGTTTCGATGCACGATCTTTCACAAGCAGCGCGCTTCGCTCACCGCATTGCGGTACTCCACGCGGGCACTGTATACGCACACGGAGCAGCTAAGGACGTGTTAACCGCAAAAATGTTGCGTGAAGTCTACCGCGTAGATGGAAAAGTCACCCTTACTGATGACGGTTCTGCAGCAATCACCACATCCAGAGCCATATAAGGGGCTTGAAGTGCCCCGAGTTTTGTTCCTAGGCATGTTCCTTGATTTCTATTATTCCCTGTTGCGGGTTCTTCTTCCACAATTCGGTTTCCACCTCGGCTGGGGTTCGATATCCCAGGCTTTGGTGGAGCCTTACCTCGTTCCACCATGACACCCACTCGAACGTCGCGATTTCTACCTCGACAACATCATTCCACCTGCGAGTATGGATGAGCTCATTCTTGTAAGAGCCGTTAACGTTTTCAGCTAGAGCATTGTCATTTCAGTCACCGACGGTCCCAGTGGAAGCGGCAATCCCGTGCTGGGCGAGACGCTGGTTGTAGACAACGCTGACGTACTATAAGCCGTGATCCGAATGGTGAATAAGGCCTGTTGTTTCCTTCGCGCTCACAATCGCTTGGTTGAGTGCTTGCAGCGGTAATACCTCGGTGCGCATCGAGTCCGATAATGCCCATCCGACGATCCGCCGGGAGTAAACGTCAGTGACAAACGCGGTGTACACAAAACCCTTCTTCGTACGCACGTAGGTAATGTCGGCCACCCACAGCTTGTTTAAGGCCTTGGGCTTTGAACTCACGCTCGACCAAATCCGGGCGCAGATCCGGCCTGTTGAGGTGTACGGGTTGTGATTGGTGATCCGCCTGTGCCTGTGCCAGAAACACCAGCTAGGCGCATCAGCCGGGCGGTTTGCTCACGACCGATGTCGATTCCGTCACGGTCAAGCGCATGCCACATTGTCCGCACGCCGTAGACACCGTAATTATCCCGATGAATGGCACCAATGCGTTCAATCAGCACAGCGTCACGAAGGCGACGAGCACTTAAGCCCACGGGCTTTGGACTGGCGATAACCACGCGAGGTGATAAACCCACCAGCCCGGTTAATCTTCAACTCCGGTGCAGATGAACTCGACAGAGAAATGATTCCGGTATTTATCGATGAACCGGATCATTTCTTAACGTTTGGGGCCTGGTCGTGAGGCGAAAAAGCTGACGCAGCCTTCAGCAACTCGTTGGTATCTCGAAGCTCTTGATTTTCGCGGCGTAGCCTGGCATTTTCGGTAGCCAAATCTTCAGGAACAGGTTCTGGGATGTTTCCCGCACGACGAGCAGGCTTAAGTCCATAGACGAGCCGTGTGCCATGAAACCCCCAACTTTGAAGCTACTGCCTAGCACGCGGGATGCATCGACATGCTTTCCGCCAAGATGCGGTCCTCCACGAGACGGACCACACGGTCCTTTGCATCCTGGTCAAATTTTCTTGGCATGTTCCAGATTTTCCCATCTACTCAAACGGAACAAAACCTGGGACACTTCACATGACAACCGGCACACCACGGAACGAAACTATCCTCTATCCCGCAACGGTAGAGTTGACGCCATTTAACCCACCTGCCCCCACAAACTGACACGGAGCTATCCTCATGGCCCACTTTTCTGCACGTCAGCTCAAGCGCTTCATGGGCTTCTGGCCGCCCTTCTTAGGCGCTGGCATCAAGATCCAAGAATTCGCTGATGATGGCACACGCGTCGTGGTCAGCCACAAGCCGAACATGTTGACCAAGAATGCGATGGGCGTGGCCTTCGGTGGCACGCTCTCCGCCATGACGGATCCGTTCTTCATGCTCGCCTCCATGCACCGTCTGGGCAAGGAGTACCGCATCTGGGATGCCGCTGGTGAGGTTAAGTACCTCAAACCCGGCCGCAGCACGGTCACCGCCGATATGCGTATCCCCGAGGAGACCTACGCGCTCATCAAGGAGAAGACGGCCAACGGCGAGAAGTACCTGCATTGGTTCGACGTGGACATCCTTGATGAGGAAGGCGATGTCGTCGCCCATGTGCGCCGCCAGGTGTACTACCGGCGCAAGCAGAAATAAGCAGCGAGTGCGAAAGCCTGCGCGTCGTCGCAGATGCTGGGGTTACCGGAGTATGTCCCAAAAATTCTGGCGCCGAGTTTGCCTGGTAGTTTGATTCCATTTTGTCCACACCGGGAAGTTATGTGTTGTGGAAGGCCTCGCGCCCGATTATGCTTGAGACACAACGTCAACCCGAGAAGGATAAAGCTGGGTTCCCGAATGGGAGTAGGGCTTCGGCCTGAGAATTCCTTTGCTCCGAGGGTTGGCGTTTTTACTTTGCTTTCGCCTTGACCTGCAAGGCATCAATACACGGACAATCTGGGCCGATTTAGTGGCTTAAGGGACATTTCGTGTGGATTTGCGGCGTGTCGCGTTAAGGGACATTTCGTGTGGATTTAGGCGCGTCCGGCCCAGCCTTTTCTTATGCCTAAGCTGGGGTTCCATTCGTTGTCGATGCCGGTGTCGAATGTGGCAGGTCGCCCGTCTGGGTGGCCGCGTCGTTTAAGTTCTTCTTTCGCCCAGGCCTTGCGTGCTGCTTTTTCTCCTTGGCGTCCGAAGTCTTGTTGCTTGGCTAACTCCAGTGGCGCTACCGGGTCTTCGGTGTGGGTGTAGAGCCACCAG
>NZ_KV788237.1:0-883 GCF_001807225.1 Corynebacterium sp. HMSC05E07 | reverse complement strand
TGACCTGCCGTGGTGGCTGCTGCTCATCCCGGGTCTGGGACTTGTCAAGATCATCGCCGACGGTTTCGATGGCGGCCACGATGGCGGCGATAACGTCAGCGATGGCGACCACGAGGGTGGCAATGACCACGGTGACGTGACCGAGGACAACGTCCGTGACAACGACGTCAAGGACGAGTCTGTCGAGGACGCCGGTCGCGGTGACCGTGATAAGAATGCCCTGGACGCTACTGCGCCGGAGGACGCTGGCCAGCCGCTGCCGTCCAACGCCGAGCGTGTCGAAATCAAGCACGTACCGTCTGGTGCGACCAAGCTTGAACCGGGCATGCAGAGCTACATTAAGTAGCCTGTAGCGCTAGCAGAACCTAGGTTCTGCAGGAAGCCCTCCAGTATGTGTATGCACACTGGAGGGCTTCTTCGTATTTTCGTTAAACGCTCGCGCCTAGCCGGTGGTGAGCAATGCGTCGCACTGTGTGCGCTTTTCGACGCCGCTAAAGATCGCCTTAGTAGCGTCCTTCTGGAACTTGCGGGAGCGCTTGAGCTGGTCGCGGCTGTTTTATTTGCCGAGACGCACCGCCTCCGGGAGGGTAGTCAACGTGCCCCAAGCAGTGACAATCATGTGCGCGGTTTCATCGCTGTTGGCGTCAACGCCCGCCATGGAGAAGATGTTGTTGACCTTTTCAACGGATTCGTCGAATGCGGTGCGCAGTGGTGAGTGCGGCTCCCCAATTCGAACCGTGGACTCAGGCACGTTTAGTGGGTCTGCTTTACCTTCAGTGACGCTCTGGTCTTCTTCTGCGGCCCGTTGTGCAATGGCCACACCCGCTAGGGTGATGCCTGTGAGGAAGTTCTCTGTTGCGCGGGGGTATCTAGTAACACCGTG
>NZ_KV788236.1:0-592 GCF_001807225.1 Corynebacterium sp. HMSC05E07 | reverse complement strand
GGGCGTCGACGTGCCCGGCCCCTCCTGCTCCCTGGTTCTCATTGACCGCATCCCATTCCCGCGCCCGGACAATCCGCTCATGCAGGCTCGCACCGAGGCGGCGAAGGCGGCCGGACGCAACGGGTTCATGGAGGTCTCCGCCACGCATGCGGCCCTCCTCATGGCGCAGGGCGCGGGACGTCTGCTGCGTTCAGTTGATGACCGCGGCGTAGTAGCAGTTCTAGACAACCGCTTGGAAACCAAACGCTACGGCTCCTACCTGCGCGATTCTATGCCGCAGATGTGGCGCACCACTGATCCGGAGATCGTGCAGGGCGCGCTCAAGCGGCTTGTCGAGTCCCGCTAGTTAGGGCTGCCGCAGTGCACACACCGTGGCCGAATCTGGGGCAACCTCGGTAAAGCCGGCGTCGCGCACGACGACGGCCCCCTCGCGGGCACAGGCTTGAGCAAAGTCTTCTGAGCTCACCTCACGCACGGACAAGAGGAAATCGCGCGCAGCCCACTGCTCGACGTCCTCCAGGCTCATCGCCGCGGCCAACAACATCGAGCCATGACCCACCTGTGCTGCCGCCTTGCCGGCGCTCATGTGTAG
>NZ_KV788235.1:305-1245 GCF_001807225.1 Corynebacterium sp. HMSC05E07 | reverse complement strand
GTAGAGCCACCAGTCCATGGTGATGCGCTGGTGCTCGTCGAACATGCCACGATGGTTGCCCGCTAAGTCTTTGAGTTGTTTGTTGATGCCGCCTTCCAGCAGGTTCGTGGTGGCTTTTAAGTCCTGTGTGAGGCCATCAGGCGGGGTAAGAAAGGCAAATAGGTGTCCTTCGTGAATGAGCTTTTCTAGCCGCTTTAGAGCCCTGCGGGCGTTGCGGTGGGTGTACCACCATTTCTGGTTAGGGCTGACCCATTTCGGTACTTGGCCTGCCGGTATGGTGCTGCGGTAGGTTCGCTCTTTCAGCCAATCGGCAAAGGTGATGCGGGTGTGGTGGACTGCAGCGGTAAACCGTGCAGCATCTTCGGGAGTGTGTACCTGGACGAGCATGTAGCCCAGTTTGCGGATTGCTTTATGCGCTGGATGAATCGGGTTGCGGCTGATGTCAGCAAAGGTGTTGCGCTGGACGTGAACTAGGCAGCGCTGGATGGTCACGTCGGGCCATTTAGCCCGCAGTGCTTTTAAGGCTCCACCTGACCCGTCGGTGGTGACAACGAGTGGTTGTGCGATTTTGTCGAGTAGTTTCAGGTACTCGTATGAGGTTTCACGCAAGCACCAGTGCCAGGCAATGACGTGTGTTTCGGTGCAGGCTACCAGCAGGCATTTCTTGTGAAAGTAGGTGCCGTCGATAAAGACCTGGTCGTAAACGCGATAGGGGTCTGTAGCGGTTGGCACGGTGATAAACCACAAAAGCTTGAACCACCGGGTCAAAGTGCGCCTTGTTACCCCAAGGCGTTTAGCTAGATGGTCTGCGGATTCCCCGGAAAGAATCCAGTCAATAAAGATTTTGAAGTACCGAATCTCGCTGGTGTGTCCCCGGGGATTAATCGATGATGCGTTGCACTGGGGACACAGCCAGCGTTGGGTTCCTGCCGCGGTTTTG
>NZ_KV788235.1:0-285 GCF_001807225.1 Corynebacterium sp. HMSC05E07 | reverse complement strand
GAACCGATTCAAAATCAAGATCACCGCATTACCCCAGGCTGTTTCAGGAATCCGTATCGATTTATCCACACGAAATGTCCCTTAAGCCCGTTTTCAAAGGGGTTGGGCCATAACACTCGCCGGTCGCAGCCTCAGCGCTTCGTTCGTGCGGCGCGCAGACCGTTCAAGATCACGATGACCTCGGCAACCTCGTGGACCAACACCACGGCCGCCAGGCCCAGCACGCCGGTTATCGCTAGTGGCATCAACACGATGATGATGGCCAGAGACAGCACGATGTTTTGG
>NZ_KV788234.1:0-13816 GCF_001807225.1 Corynebacterium sp. HMSC05E07 | reverse complement strand
CCGTGTCCAAAATGTCGCTAGACATCACATAACCTCCCTAATTCAGGGCGCCCTTTGTACCAACTAGTGTTGTTCAGTGGGATTGAAGATGACATGTGCCCATTCTTTTTAGCTTCTAAGACCCCAAGGAGAACCACCCATGACGCACCGCGCAGACGCAGGGCTTGAGCCGACTCAGGAGACGTCGTTTGTGCCGCAGCCAGGAAACCAGGAGGCCCGTCGGGCGGACCTGCGCCGCTGGAAGGCGATTGCGCTGTCCTTCCTCATTGTGGCGGCAGTGATCTTTTTGGGGTGCTCGTGGTGGCAGGCGTCGGCAAGCGGGGCTCCCGTCTGGGTGGGGTACGTGCGCGCGGCGGCCGAGGCCGGCATGGTCGGTGGACTGGCGGACTGGTTTGCGGTCACCGCGCTGTTCCGCCGACCCATGGGCCTGCCCATCCCGCACACCGCGCTGATTCCTAACAACAAGGACCGCGTGGGTGATGCGCTCAAGGACTTCGTGGAGGAGAACTTCCTCACCGCGGATGCGCTCAGCGCCAAGGTGCGCGAGGCCGAGATTCCGCTGTGGCTGGCGCGCCAGGGCGTGGAACCCGGCAAGGCAGAGGAGGTCTCCGCGTGGATTGGTGAGCGTGCCGCCAGCGTGGTGTCGGATTTGGACGCGGCGGAGGCGGAGCACTTTATCAAGACCCAAGTCATGGACCGCCTCGCTGAACCGGAGTGGGGACCGCCGATGGGCAGGCTGTTGGAGGGCTACATTGCGGACGGCAAGGCCCGGCCGCTCGAGGATGACCTCATTGAGTGGGCACACGGGAAGATTCTCGGCATGGAGTCCACCGTGGTCACGGCTATCGACGAACGCATGCCGGGCTGGGCGCCGCGCTTTGCCCGCGAGATGGTGGGGGAGAAGGTTTATACCGAGCTCGTTGAATTTGCCAACGAGGTTCGCCACAACGGCAACCACGAAGCCCGCCTGGCTATACGCCGTAACTTGTCCAAGCTGGCCGCGGACCTGCAGTGGGATGAGGACATGCGCGGGCGCATCGAGGGAATTAAGCAGGAGATGCTGGCCTCCGACCAAGTACAGAAGGCACCGGCGGCGATGTGGGGTACGGTATCGTCCACGCTCATTGACCAGCTCAATGACCCGGAGTCCTTCCTACGCCAGAAGGTTACGTCCAAGGTGAAGGAACTGGCGCACCGCTTGTTGGAGGATTCCGAGTTCCTAGCCCAAGCCAACGAGCTCGTGGACAAGGCCGCGCGCTATGCCGTGGAGAAGTTCGCGCCAGAAATCATCGCGATTATCCCGGAGACCATCAAGCGCTGGGATGCGGAGGAAGCCTCCCAGAACATTGAGCTCATGGTGGGCAAGGACCTGCAGTTCATTCGTCTGAACGGCACCGTGGTGGGTGCGCTGGCTGGTCTGGTTATCTACACTGTTAACCATCTGCTTTTTGGCATCTAACAAGGAGTTATGACCATGTCCGTATTTGACTCAATCAAGAATGCCGGTACTTCTGCTTTTGATGTGGCCAAAGACTTCGGTGGCCGCTTCAAGGAGGAGCGCCAGAACCAAGCCCAGAGCGCGCAGGCAGACCGCATTGCGCGTGCCGCCGATGCTGCCGGCATGGGTGACGGTACTTCCAAGGAGGAATCCTTCCTGGACCGCGTGACGTCCACGGCGAAGAACATCGGCGAGTCCGTGTCCTCCGCCGCGCGTGAGACCCGTAATTCGGAATCCTTCGAGAAAGCGCGTGAGGATTTCTCCACTGCCTTCACTGAGACCCGTGAGGGTGTTGAGGAGGCCATCAACAACGCCAAGGACAAGCGCGCTGAGAGTCAGACGCCGCAGAGCCCGCGTAATCCCTATTCACCGAAGCCGAAGGACAACATCATTGACGGCGAAGTCGTTGACGAGAATTAATTAATGCACACTTTTCTTGACATTATTGCCTCGATACCGCGCTACACCTTTATGGCGGTGTCTCTCTTCGCACTGCTGGGCGCTATCCTCGCCGCCATGACCCGTGAGGACGCCTTCCGTGCCGGGGATCGCCAGAACAAGTGGGTCTGGGTAGGCCTGTTAGCCGGTTCAGCACTGCTGATGAACACGCCGCTGCCGTTTGTCAGATGGGTAGGTGCCATCATCACTGGCCTGTACTGGTTCGATGTGCGCCCGCAGCTTAAAGCCATCATCAACGGCGATTACTCCTACTGATGCAGGTTCTTCTTCAGGCCTCCCTTGAGGAGGTCCGTGCGCAGTCGCCTCGCCAGCGGGTTGTTGTGTCACCACACCACGTCCTTGCGGCCGACAAGGCCGAGCACATCATCGCCGTGGCAGGCTATCCCACTGGACGCCACCACTCCCTGGTGAAGGCCGCGGAGGCACGTCTGGCTGTGCAATCCGGTGCGGCGGAGGTGTGGGTTGCGGTGGACGCTGCGCTTGGCGACGTCACCTCGCTCCTCTCCGAGCTTGTCACCCTCCGCGAGGCTTGCCCCCTTCCCGTGCGCCTCGGCCTCATCCTCCCCACAGACGCTTCCCTGTCCGTCGCCAAGCTCGCCCATACTGCTGAGCAGGCGGGCTATCAGTGCCTCGTCGTTTCAGACGACGGCGAGCTTCCTACTCTGGACTCCCAGCTGCCGATTGAACGCTTCTGAACCAGGCTAGTTGGCGGGGGCGGTTGCTGGCGCAGGAGCCGTAGCAGCATCAAGTTCGCTCATCGGTACATTCTGGCCGACCATGGTGAGGGTGACCTCGCCAGCACCGACATCGACGGATTCGAAGGTGAGTTGCTGACCCGCCAGCTGCTCCGCCATACCCTCCGCTAGGGCATCAGAGATCGCCGTGGTGGCCTGCTCTGGAAGGTCGAAGCCGAACAGGGAGGCCTTCTCGGCGTTGATGGCGAGCTTGCCATCGCGGGCTTCGGGCTTGAGCGCGAGCTCAGCTAATCCGCCAGCAAATTCCACGGAGAGGTTATCTTCCGCATCGTGGGCAGTAATCCCCGTGACGACGAGGTTGCCTAGGGCGTCATAGCCGGACTGGTCCGCAATGGCCTTCTGGAAGCTGGCGAGCAGGAACTGATCCGGAACCGTGGTTGAGGCGCGCAGGGAGCCCGCCACCGGTTCCTTGGACAACGTCATGTCCTCCACGTGGACATCTGCCGCTGGCTGGCCGGTGATGTTGGTGCCCTCAATCTTCAGAGTGGACGGGGTCTTCATATCCATCTGCGGGATCTTGCCGTTGAGCATGCCAAAGATCATCGGGCTGGCGCCAAAGCTCACCTCTGGTTCTTCCGACGTCTCCACGCCTTGGTCCTTGGCGGACTGGACAAACTGGTCCTTCATCTGGGTGCCCAGGAACCAGCGCAGTCCCAGTTCAGCTAGCAAAATGATGAGCAGGAGCGCTACCAGCACGCCGATGAAGATTTTCCAGGCCGTTGCGGCACGAGATGTAGAAGAAGCCATGACTACCAGTGTGGCGCATGGTCTTAAAGTCCGCCAACTACAACGTCCCAATCAACTGTGAGCACGTTATCTCGCAGGCGGCGATGCACTGGGTGGACCATGCTCAGGCTTTGCCGGGCCATGCGCCACCGCACTCGCGGGCCATAGGGAGCCCATCCGGCGGCGCGATCCCAGGCGTCGTCAGCCGCCTGCAAGAGCTCGTGGATGGGCTCGCCGGGAACATTCTTATGGATCAGGATTTTAGGAAGTCGCTCCGCTAGATCACTCGGTCGCTCCACATCGAAGGGATCCCAGGCGAGGGTAAGTGTGCGGGGCCCGGAGGCGTCGAGAAGCACCCAGGCGGCCCTGCGCCCCAACTCGTCGCAGGTTCCTTCCACGAAGAACCCACCGGGAGCGAGACCTGAGGTCACCGTCTGCCACGCCTTTTCCACCTGGTCCACATCGTATTGGCGCAGCACATTAAACGCGCGCACGAGCTGCGGACGGTAGCCTGCCAGCTCGAAACCGCCGAGTTCAAAGGTGACGCCATCACGCGGTGGCAGGACGCGCTCGGGGGAAATCTCCAAACCCGTCACCCGGGTACGCGGATTGATGCGGCGCAGCCAGCCTGCCCACTCCACCGTCGTGGTGTGGGAGGCGCCGTAGCCGACGTCGAGAGCCAGCGGCTCGTGCGTGGAGCGCAGCAGGAAAGAAATCTCTGGATGCGCCACCATCCAGCGGTCACAACGGCGCAGACGGTTGGGGTTTGTCGTACCCCGGGTAATAACGCCAAAAGGCCGACCAGCGCTTTCCTGCGCTCGCAGGTTATGCGCGTGATCGGCCATGGCAACAGACGTGTATCAGAGGTCGTGTGTTAGAGGTTGTTGGAGATCCACTCTTCGGTGAGCTTGCCCTCGTTGGTGTAGAGCTCCTGCAGTGCCTCGGCCACCTTCGGCTCAATGGCTGCGCCCATCATCGGGATGTTGACGGATACCTCGGTGACGTAATCCAGAGCAGTGGTCTCGCCCTGGCCCTTGTAGGTGATGTCACCCTTGAAGTCGACCGGGGTGCCCTTGACGTCAGCGACGAAGGAGACGGACATCTGATCATCGACAACCTCGCCGATGGTCACGGTGCGCTTCTCCTTGAGGTCCTGGGAGACCATGGCGCGCACGGCCTCCGGCAGGAGGGAGGTCGGCAGAATCTCGAAGAGCACGGCGGTGTTGCCGGTGAACTCGTGCACGGTGCCCGGTTCCGGGGACAGCTTAGCCACAATGAAGTCCCAGTATTCCTGGGTGGTCAGTGCCTTGTGCACCTTATCGATTGGCTGGTTGATGATAACGGTGTTTTCGCTACGGGTTGACATGAGTTACAGACTACCTTGGTAGACGTGCTAGATAAATTCATGACCCTCGCTGAACTGGACGGTGTCACTCTCGATTCCGAGACCACCTTTGCTGATCTCACCACCTTGCGCATTGGTGGCGCCCCGCTGGTGGCGGTGCGTTGTGCCAGTGCGGAAGCGGCGATTGCAGCGTTGGCCGCGCTTGACGACGCCTCCCAGGACTACCTCGTCGTCGGCGGCGGATCCAACCTGGTCGTGGCCGAAGGCCAGCTCGATGTCGTGGTTGTCATCCTCGATTTCGATGACATCGATGCCTCCGTGGCGGATGGACTCCTCCGTGCAGACGCAGGTGCCATGTGGGATGACGTCGTGGCTCTGTCCGTGGACTGCGGCCTGGGTGGCATTGAGTGCCTCTCCGGTATCCCAGGCAATGCCGGTGCCGTGCCGGTGCAGAACGTGGGCGCGTACGGCGCTGAGACGTCCGACGTTCTCACGCAGGTCTACCTCTACGAGCGCGCTACTCGTACCGCATCGTGGGTGCCAGCTGAGGACTTGGAGCTGGCGTATCGCTACTCCAACTTGAAGTTCACTGGGCGCGGCGTGGTGCTGGCCATTGAGCTGCAGCTCACCACCGATGGCCTGTCGAAGCCCCTTCGCTTTGGCCAACTCACCCAGAACCCCGGGGAGCGCCGCCCCGTCGCCGAAGTCCGCGAAGAAGTACTGGCGCTGCGCCGCAGCAAGGGTATGGTGCTCGACCCAGAGGACCATGACACCTGGTCGGCCGGTTCCTTCTTTACCAACCCCATCGTGGAACCGAAGCTCGCCGATTCCATCCAAGAAGCCGTCCGCGCCGCCCGCGGCGACGAGGATGCGGACCGCATGCCCCGCCATGCGGTGCCTTCTACCACGTCGGAGAAAAAGGAAAAACTCTCCGCCGCCTGGCTCATCGAACGCGCCGGCTTTGCCAAGGGCTACCCGGGCCAACAGTCCGGTGCGCGGGCAACGCTGTCCACCAAGCACACCCTGGCCCTGACCAACCGCGGTGAGGCCACTGCAGACGACATCGTCGCCCTTGCCCGCGAGATTCGCGCCGGGGTTGAGAAGGCCTTCGGCGTCACTCTGGAGCCGGAGCCCATCTGGCTGGGTGTGAGTATTTAGGCCATCACGTTGAGCCACTCATCCTTGGCTGCTAGGAAATCACGCGCAGCCTCCTGCGCGCCCTCGAGGGAGTGGTGGGCGCCCCAGCCACACTGCACCTCGTTGGCGGCGGGAACCTCGGTGGCGGTGAGAATGTCATTGAGCGCGCCCTCGACGGCGCGGAGTAGCTCATCCTGCTCCATGCCGTTGGTGATGGCATAGAAGCCGGTGCGGCAACCCATCGGGGCAAAGCCAATGAGCTTATCGGTGTAGTTGCGCATGTAGTTGGCCATCATGTGCTCGACCGAGTGCAGCGCCTCCGTGCCGAGGTGTGCCTTGTTAGGCTGGCAGAAGCGCAGGTCATACTTGATAATTTCGACGCCGCCGCCCAGGTCGGTGCGGTCGGCCACACGAATATAAGGAGCAGCCACCTTGCGGTGGTCGAGTTCGAAAGACTTCACGTTGATCTTATTCTCGGCGTTGTTCTCAGTCATGCCTCCCCAGTGTAATCACGGCCTTGTTGTGTTCCGAGTGTCCTGCCCCTGAATGCGGGCTGTACCGCATACGCTGGACAGACATGAGTGAAGAGGAGATCGGGGGCAATGCCACCCCGGTCGAGAGACCAGAGACGATCGTGCCGTGGAATAGCTCGACCATCCTGGAAGTCGAAGGCCACGATGACGCACGTGATCCTTTTGCTAAAGACAATCGCCTTCGCCTGGAGAGCTGGGGGCTAGTCTTGCGCCGCACGTGGAATGACTTCTTCCACGATGCTTTCATGGACCGTGCTGCCGGAATGACGTATTTCACGCTCATGGCGTTTGCGCCCACGGTACTAGCAGCCTATTCCATCGCTACCCTTATTTTTTCCTCCCGCAGGGAGGAAGTAGAGCGGATGACCTCGCAGTTCATTGAACAGTACATTCCCAGTTCCTTTTCGGAGGAAGCGAATGTCGTTGTCAGCGCGATTATCGGTTCAAGCGCCCAAGGTACCTTGGCCCTGATCGTGTCGTTGGCTATTTCCTTGTTTTCTGCGTCGGCGTATGTGCGGGCTTTCGCGCGCACAGCCAATACGGTGTATGGGCGTGTGGAAGGCCGCGGCATTATTCGCACGTGGTCGCTGATGTGGGGGCTCACCGCCATTATTGTCATCGGTGCGGTCATTGTGCTCTTTGCTAATTTGTTGCGTGACACTGTCATTAGCGAGGCTATCTTCCCCTTTGCCCGTCGGGTGGGGCTTGAAGATGCCGCTACCTACCTGGTTCAGGCCTTTCTCCCCGTGTGGAATTGGTTGCGTTTTCCTGTCACGGTGGTCGTGGTTCTTACGCTGATTGCGGTGCTCTACCACTTCAGTCCTAACGTGCGCCCGAGTCGTTTTCGCTGGATTACGTACGGTTCGGTGGTGGCGCTGGTGGGCACTGTTGGGGTCTGGGGGTTGTTCGGACTGTACATCATGTATCTTGCCGCGGCCAGCGCTTATGGTGCGTTGAGTACCGTCCTTGCCTTCTTCATGGCCATTTGGCTGATGAACACTGTGCTTATTGTCGGCGTCAAAGTTGATGCTGAGGTACTGCGTGCAAAGGAACTTCAACTCGGGATGCATTCGGAGCGCTTCATTCAGGCTCCGCCGCGCTCCGATGCGTCCTCCCGCGCGCAAGCCCGTGCTCAGAAACGCCTTGAGCACAAGGCGCGTGAGATTTCAGATAGCGCTCGGCAGGCACAGGTGGAGGAGTAGGTGCGACCTTTCTTCTTCGACAGTGGCTTGTAAAGCTCGTCGTCAGAGTTGACTGATGTACCGTCTAGTTTTCGGGTTTCAAAGCCCAATGGTCGCAGCAAGTGAACATGCCTTCCCACGTGGACTCATCCTTCCATCACCACGAATAGGCCGATGGTCAGTACGAGCTCAATGATGAAGCCGAGGACTGCTCCCACCGCTGCGGTGCACAGCGCGATGATGGGCCAGAGGTTCCTCTGGTCTTTCATGAACAAACCAGCAAATCCCAAAATGACGGCAGTGCCGAGAAAAACCGTGTCAAACAGGAACATGAAGGGCAGGCAGGCAAGAACAAATCCGATCAGCGCCGCGATGAAGGCGATGATTCCCATAACGTTGGATTGCGGCTGCGGCGGTTGTGGCGGCTGCGCGGCACCGTAGAAGTTCTGTTGGCCATACGGCCCATTCTGTGGAGGCGGGATGTGTGAGGGCTGGAAACCGGAGGGATGCTGGGGAGGTTGTGTCATAGTGTCCTATTTCAATGCGAGGAAGAAGGGAATCTCAGTGCCAGGCGCGATAATCCCGAAGGTACCGTCTTCAGCGCCGTTCTCCGGCACGCTGACAGCAACTCTGCCGGTACGCTTCTCCTGCGGCTGGAAAGGGGTGTCCACGTCCATAAACCCATCGACGTCCCACTTGATGGGTTGCCCGTTCTCCTCCTCGCCAGGGTCGAAGTAGAGGAACGCCATCTCCGAGCTAGCGTCAGTCTCATTACCGGTGTACGTCAGCGTCAAGTCAAAAACTAAGTACTTGCGACCGCCTTCTGGCTTTTCATAGGACGGGTCCGCAGCCATGACCTCGTCAGTACCGTCGAAGTTGAGGTTGCTGACGTCCACCGCCCATTCAGGTCCGTTCAACGTGGTGTTGAGAGGCATGGGGTTTGAGCGCGAACCAGGGGTGCCGTCCTCCAGGACCTGGTTGCCGTTTTCGTCGGGAACGCTATTGAAGTACTCAGTCAAGATGGGGGTAGGGGAGCTTGTGCTTTCCGACGTCCCCTCCTCGCCCCACGGCCGCACCGTCGTCCCCACAATGGAACTTTCCGACCCCGGATCAAGGGTGGTGTCCGGCAGAGAGCCCATAATTTTAGCGGCCATAAAGAAGAAAAAGACTATCGAGGCCAAGAAGCATCCCACGACGGAAATGAGTAGCCCGGCCACGCCCCACAGCGTTGACTGGTTGCTGAGGAAAAGTGAGAGGATGCCGCATATAAACGCTACGGCGAGCATGATCCAGCCCACGACGTAAATAACAGGGATGCAGGAGATAATGGTGCCCACAACCGCCAGTGCCGTGGCAGCAATTCCAAGACTGGACTTTGTCTTAGAAGGCCCTGGCTGGGGTGCTTCATATCCGCCGGCGGTGCCATAAGGGGAGCTCAATGGTGTGAAGGGCTGGTTAGTGGCATACGGGTTCTGCTGCGGTGGACCTTGCTGGCCCGAGCCTTGCTGACCAGGACGAGGGGGCGGAGTGTGCGGTGGATATGGAGGCTGAGTCATCAGGTGGCTCTTTCAGAAGGGAGGAGAGGTGAGTGGAACCTCATAATAATCGCCGCGTGAGCCCGTGACCCGGGAAGCGGGGAGAGTTCCCGCTTCCCGGAAAGGCACTACGCCGCTGGGAACGTGCCATCGCCGCCGAGGCGCGCGGAGTCGTCGAGAAGCATCGCGATTTCCGCAGCCTTGGCGTTGTGAGCCGGCAGGCGGCGGCCCTCGATGACCTCAAACAACGGTGCACGGCCCAGCATGCCAGCCTCGAAATGGGCGCGGCCAGCACGCAGGCGCTGCTCGGCACGCTCACGCCACGAGGAGGCGGCAACCGCCCCGCGCTGCTGGGATACGGCCTGCTCAAACACGCCTGGGTGGGCGTAGACGATGAGCGCGCTGACGTGGCCGAAGCCCAGCGAGGTCAGCGCCGCGGCCTTCACGCTGTGGCCCGCAGAGCCGAGGTCCAGCGGGGAGTGCAGCCACACCAGGTTCGGCGCCTTCGGGGCGATGAGCGGGTCGACGCAGTCCAGGGACACGTTCGCCGGGATGCGGTGCGTGCGGAAGACGTCGATGATACCGCCGGTCTGGAAGAGCGCGGCGCCGGCTTTGGAGTGGCCGGTGAGCGTCTTTTGGGAGATGACAAACATCGGTTGATCCGCGTCGCGGCCAATCGCCGGCCACAGGATGGAGTGCAGCTCGGACTCGTTCGGGTCGTTGGCGCGGGAGATGAAGCGCTCGTCGATGCCGCCGGCGACCACGACGTCGGCCTTGCCCAGTGCACTCTTGCTGCATAACCAAGATAAAGATCCAGCCCACTCTCGACTAGGGCGAGGCGGGCTGAACGATTAAACGAAGCTTGTCACGGCGCACGACACCCCGCCAGACGGACGAACAAATGAGCAGGCAGTGAATGCGGTTGAATGGACGGTGTCAAGTTTTCGTGGCTGGGTGAATTTCCTTGCATCATTAATTGCTTGTAGAAATCGCGTACATCGTGTAGGTTCACACGCAGCACTAACAGCCCGAAAGAAGAACGAGAAAGCTAAAGGAGGCGAACCGCGATGATGACCCATAACAATCAGCCGCTAGGACGCTTCTTTAAGCAACTCTTCTAATAGGCTGACTTGACCATTTCCCGGGAAAGCGGCCCTGCTTATCCCGGACGTTGGTGCCAGCCGCGCGACCCGCGCGCACAACTCACAAGTCAGCCGCCCAAGCAGGCCCTTTCTCACGAACTGCGTTACGTAAACGCAGAGAAAGGCTCTCTTATGCGCCTGCACAACTTCGCCTCCATTGTTGAAGACAAGACGGTGGCGCAGGCACAACTCGTCGCTGACCTGCCCTTCGTCTACCCACACGTGGCGCTCATGCCTGATGCCCACTTTGGCAAGGGCTCCTCGGTCGGCACCGTCTTCGGCACGCTGCGTGCCGTCATCCCGGCGGCCGTCGGCGTGGACATCGGCTGCGGCATGATTGCCGTGCGGACCCACCTCACGCACGCGGATATCCAGGACTTCGCGCTCGAGGACCTGCGCACCGCAGTCGAAGACTCCATTCCGCTCTCGCCCGGCAATTACAACGGTTGGATCATGGACCCGCGCACCGAGGCTCGTACGCGTGAGCTCGCGCAGCTGGCCCAGGACACCGGCGTGGATCTCGGCCACTCCAAAAACTGGCGTCAGCAGCTGGGCAGCTTGGGCGGTGGCAACCACTTCATCGAGCTGTGTCTCGACGAAGAGGACCGCGTCTGGCTGTTCCTGCATTCTGGCTCGCGCGGCGTGGGCAACAAGATTGCCCAGAAACACATCAAGGCCGCGCAGCGCCACTGCGAGAAGCATTGGATCCAGCTCGCGGACAAGGACCTGGCCTACCTCGTCGAGGGCACGGAAGAGTTCGACTCCTACATTGCGGATCTCCACTGGGCACAGCACTTTGCGCTGCTCAACCGCGATGAGATGATGGACCGCTTCCTCGACTGCGTCGCCACCTGGTCCGGCGCGGATCGCGAGACCCTCGAGCTCGAGCGCATCAATTGCCACCACAACTACACCCAGCGCGAGAACCACTACGGTAAGAACGTGTGGCTCACGCGTAAGGGCGCCATCAAGGCGGACGAAGGCGACCTCGGCCTCATCCCCGGCTCGATGGGCACCACTAGCTACGTCGTGGAAGGCAAGGGCTACCCGCCGGGCCTCAAGTCTGCGCCGCACGGCGCGGGTCGCGTCATGTCGCGCACCCAGGCCAAGGCCCGCTTCACCGAGGCGGACCTTGCCGCACGCATGGAAGGCATCGTCTACCGTCCCGGCGCCGAGTTCGTCGATGAGATTCCGGACGCCTACAAGGACATCGACTGCGTGATGGCCGATGCCGCCCAGCTCGTCGAGGTCAAGCACACCCTGCGCCAGATCCTCAACGTCAAGGGCACCTAACCTGCGCCATGATGGGACCGTCACTTTTAGTGACGGTCTCTTTTGAGCTTTCCGACGCCCCCCTCCTCCTGCAGCGTCGCATCAGCACGACGCTTTGCCTTATGCAAGGAAACGAAGTGCGTGACCACTATTGATTACTGCTTATTTATCGCGAAGGGCTGGAACTGCTCGGCCGGTCGGAGGTGAAAGCTGAGTATTAAACTGCGTCGAGGCGAGTTGGCGTTCAGCATCGTCGACCAGCATGAAAACATCGTCAGCGAAGTAACCGAGAAGCCCGCCCGCACCGATGACTTTCTTACGTAGAATGCCAGCGTCGGTGAGTGAATCGAGAGAATCTCGGGCCGTGCTTGTCGATGAAATCCCCAGCTCGGACTTCACGATGGACACCGTGACCAAAGGCATAGCAGGAAGCTTCTTGAGCAGTTGGAACTCCGTCGAATTTGATTTCAATGCGCGCTTGCTTCCTTGCGCAGTGCGGTGGTGATTTACCTTGTCCATCCATTCTGCTTCTAGGGCGGCGACGCTATCCGCAAGTTCAGCTGCTTTGGTGGTGGCGACTTGTGCAGCCTCGACGAAGAAAGAGATCCATGCCAGCACGTCACCCTCGCGGAATTTCGTGAGTCCGTTGACGTAACGGTCACCGAGCGTTGCCAGAACCATACTGACGGGGAGAACCGCAGCATCGGTGAGCCCTCTGCGCTGTAAAAGCGCGTGAATCATGGCTCGCCCCACGCGTCCATTCCCATCCGGGAATGGGTGGATGGTCTCGAACTGTGCATGAACGAGCGCTGCTTGAACGAGCGCGGCGTGGTCTGCCCCGTTGAAGTATTCAATGAGATCATCGAGGAGTTCCGGGACTTGCACGGGAGGCGGGGGAACAAAAGCTGCATCGATGGGGTGATAGTTAGATCCGCCAATCCAGTTTTGAGTAGTACGTACTCCTTGTAAAGGCTTTTCTGCAACGAGCGCTGTCTGTATTGCAACAAGGTCATCCAGGACCAGCTCGTCTTTGTAAGCCAAGTCTGCATTGATGGTGTCGAGGATGGCGACATTGCGGGCGACAGCTGTTGCGGATTCTTTGAAACCCCGAATGTCGGAATCTGATTCACGCGCGAGGATCGCCATGGCCACTTTGTCGGAGTTCGGAGCAATTCCCTCGATCCGGGAGGAAGCGACGGCCTCAGAACGGAGCAGGAGTCGCGCAACTCCTTCAAGGGAGTGGGTATTGTCTCTCATCCCAAGATTGTGAATCTCCCGCTCGATGCGAACGATACGTCGCGAGAGCTCGGACGGAAGCTTTAACGACATGCCTGCAAGTGGATCGGGAACGAAAGCGTGATACTTACCTCCTTGTTTGGCGCGTCGAGAAAGACCGCTGCCATCAGCGGGGATCCATTCCAATTCGACTGTCTTTGCCACAGTTGACTCCTCTCATGCGCTTGGGGCATTGGGGATAAGGTTTATCTTGGTAGATTGATATCCTAGTTTACCGGGATAGCCGTTATCCCGGTGGACTGCGAGCGCAATGCGCCAGATAACTCTTATCGTGAGTCACCGCTTTGTTAAAGACGTTTGATACGGTCCTATGCTTCGTATGGTTCTGGATGAGTGGAAAAGATTATCGGAACCAATCGCTCGATTTTGGGGTATTGGTACTAGCAATTCGGCACCAACGTCGCCGAGGATGATGATGCAGCGTCGCCCACAGAAAAGCTGGCTGATACGGAAAGAATCCGTCGGCGAGAGCGCGAAAGCCAGCGGCTTCGTGAAGAGCGCGATATTCTGCGCAAGGCCGCGAAGTATTTTGCTTAAAGAGACGACCTGGTGATCCGCTTCCAGTTCACTTGTGACCATATCCCCGACTACTCGGTCAAGCGGATGTGCACAGTCCTGGGCTTAAATCGGTCTTCGTATTACAAGTGGAAGAACTCGGCTCCGCGGCGCCGTGCGCGCCTTTTAGATGACGCTGTGGTGGCCGCGGAGATCCAGACCATTTTCGACGCTGAAAACGGCGTGTGGGGCGCTCGTCGCATCACCGCCGAACTCAACGACCCCACACGTCGCGACGGTGCTACAACCCCTGCCAAGCGGATCAATCGCAAAAAGGTGGCACGTTTGATGCGGGCCCAGAACCTGTTCGGATTTCAAAAGAAGCGCAGGGTCTAGACCACTGTGCGCGACAAAGGGGCTCTTCCGGTTTCGGAGTGCGTAG